>NZ_MKZL01000023.1:0-64190 GCF_002803315.1 Paenibacillus sp. GM1FR
CCATTGCGGAAGATTCCCTACTGCTGCCTCCCGTAGGAGTCTGGGCCGTGTCTCAGTCCCAGTGTGGCCGATCACCCTCTCAGGTCGGCTACGCATCGTCGCCTTGGTGAGCCGTTACCTCACCAACTAGCTAATGCGCCGCAGGCCCATCCCCAAGTGACAGATTGCTCCGTCTTTCCAGTTTCCTTCAGGCGAAGAAAACAATTATTCGGTATTAGCTACCGTTTCCGGTAGTTGTCCCAAACTTGAGGGCAGGTTGCCTACGTGTTACTCACCCGTCCGCCGCTAACCATCCGAGAAGCAAGCTTCTCTTCAAGTCCGCTCGACTTGCATGTATTAGGCATGCCGCCAGCGTTCGTCCTGAGCCAGGATCAAACTCTCCAATAAAGTATTGAAAAGAGCGATAAGCTCATTTTGAATCTGACGAGATTAAAAATCTCATTTGTGCTCCAGTCGATTCAAGCCAAGGCTTGTTTCAAACTTTCGCGTTCATTCTGCAAGCAGAATGTTTACTCACTCGTTGTTCAGTTTTCAAAGATCAAACATTCAATTTAGTGCTATTTTTCATGTTGTCGTCGTTTCAGCGGCGACTTTTATAATATATCATGTTGAAGTTCTCTTTGCAAGCATTATTTTTTCGATTATTTTCAATCGCTTTATTTTCATGCTTGTTTCCGTGAACCGCTCCTAAAAAAGGAACGAAAATTAATTTACCATATGAAATTAGAAAGGTCAACCTTTTTTCGACAAAAAGTATGAAACCCTTAACAATTTCACATTCTCATAGTTCAGAGGTACAGCACCCGCTATGAAGAGCCGCACCTCACTTCCACTACTGTAAATCGAATATATGACCAGCTTCAGCATTATGGCTTCGACTTTTTCAGCTTCCCACCTCTGGCATACTTGGACAACTCTTTTGGCGGGGCAAAGCGTGCATACATGCGGAACACAGTCTTATATCGGCTCGCGATAGCATATTTGATCTCTTGGTCAAGACGATTATCACTTAGATCGAAAAGCATCTCATCTAATTCTTTACGCAGCACATAGTCTAGTTCCTTGCATTCCTTCTCGTTAAACAACATACCCAGCATTAGAGTTCTCCTTTTTGTGCATAGCCTCTTTATCACACTTACACAAGTTTCATGCAACACCCCGTGCATTCTCGCTTTTGTGGGTGCTGCTGAAACCCGTTTTATTGTTATGGTCAACTTTCTGAAAATTTATGAATGCCAACCATCACAAAATTTTATCCTCTCACCAGAGTATACGTAAGTGTGCTTTCGATGATTGCTGCAACAAGAAGCAAGATGACAACCCAAAAGGATGCCGTTAACGTCCTATTCATGAATGCTCTCCACCGGGTCCCCATCGTATTTCGCTTGTCACTGCCAAGTTGTGCAAGGCTTTTGATAACCAGACCACCAAACTTCAGTCCGAAGGCGCAAGCAATGATAATGACCGGAATCTCAATAATGCCATGCGGAAGTAAACCTTTAACCACAATGTCATAGAAGCTTGCTCCATAATTCATCGTGGTGTGCACCACAAATCCAAGGACCATCCCATTTATCAGCAGGAAGATGACAGGCAGAATTCCGAAGAATATACCGGCATAGATAACAAGTACACTTTTGATGGCATTATTGAAAAAGATGAACAGGAAAAAGTTCCATTGCACATTGCCCCCCTGCTCCAAGCGTTCACTGATTTCACGTAATCCTCCGATTTGGTTCAACAACAGTTCTTCCAGTGGCCCTGTACTCACCCATCCTGCCCCTATACCAACAGCAAATAAAACTACGGACCAGATTAATGCACTGCGGATGGAACCAAGATCTCTAAGAAATGTACTGAATTTTAACATAATAACCTCCTGTAGAATCTAAAATGATGGACAAACAAGGAGCAGTGACGAATAACTGGGCAGTACGAGCATACATTGGAGAGTAAACAAGCATTTCTTATGGGAGAGGGGCGCTTATTGAAATGAACTCGTTCTATGTATTTAGCGGCAAAAAGATTAAACGGTACCTGATTGTCCTCGTTGCTGCCATCTTTGCGATCGGTATTATCTATCTGGAGAGAGGCAATGTCTCCGTATTCTCGGAGGAAGCACCATCAGCCGTCTACAGCGTTCCAACCGAGAAGAAGGTAATCGCACTTACCTTTGACATTAGCTGGGGGGATAAACGGACGGAGCCAATTCTGAAAGTTCTTCAGGAGAATAAAGTGCAGAAGGCAACCTTTTTCCTTTCCTCCCCCTGGAGCAAGACACACCCCGAAATTGTTACTGCCATCAAAGAGGCAGGATATGAAATTGGCAGCCATGGTCACAGACATGAGAACTACAGCAGCCTGACTGAAGAAGAAATTCGCAAAGAAATTTCGACAGCTCATAGCATTTTAACCGATTTAACGGGAAAAGAACCGAAATTACTACGTCTGCCCAACGGGGACTTTGACAAGCGAGTGCTTCAGGTAGCCAATAGTCTGAATTATCAGGTTGTGCAGTGGGATACAGACTCCTTGGATTGGAAAAACCCTGGTGTACAGACCATTGTTGATCGCGTGGTTAGTAAAGCACATCCGGGTGACATCGTACTGCTGCATGCAAGCGATTCCTCCAAACAGACGCATGAAGCACTCCCTGTCATTATCGACAAATTAGAAAACCAGGGCTATGAATTCGTTACCGTCTCGGAACTGCTGAACCATTCTAGTGTCGAGGGCAAAGAAGTTCGTGACCAAGCCAGCGGTCAATGATTACTCAATTATGAGCTATAGCTCAAATAGGTGCGTAAAAGTTGAAAAGAGCTAACCAGGTTAGCTCTTTTTTGTATGTTTTTTATGCAAAATGCATTCTATGCTCGGCTTTCTTTCAACTGTTCTGCCTTTCCACTTACACTCCGGTTCGTTGATACATCCACCAGCCTGTGCAATATCAGCATTTGGTATGCATTACATAGGAGCAAAGGAACCACAATAAATATGGTTGCAGCATTCACATCAATACGTAATACGCCGATCGTCTCCACTATGGTGACGGCAATCATGAAAAAAAGTGTAGGTACAAGCGCAGAGATATGAGTCAGCTTTACTTTAACGTAAGCGGTAACAATTGCAGCTGCCAAAATAATGATACCTAACACAATATCCGATATACGCTCTCGGTCTCCCCCAACAAACAGGCGTAAAAACATCACGTCAAGCAGGGCTAACACCGTTAGTACAATCTGCACGATCTGCCAACCGCGCTTTGGAAATACACCTTTACCCATATAATTCAATATCAGATATGCAAAGAAACCCATTTGTGAATACACGCTGATCATAACCCCTGATCCAAATAAGATCAAAAGATACAGAAGAAAATCATTCAATCCATTTGTTTTCTCCCCGTTCACCAGCATCATAATCAATCCTGTACCCAATGCTCCCGCGGCCCCAATAAGCAAGGCTGTCCAAAACAGGAAAAACCATCTACGTAAATTCAAATGTTTTCCACCCCCGAGTGTTTATTTTACCAACCTTCTCAGCAAAAAACCATCATTGCTCAACATATTTCCCCCTTTCCCATCACATACTACATCCAGTATCTAATCAAGGAGGGATTGTACACATGAAACGGCCTTTGTGGCAGCTATGCTGTGTCGTACTGGGGCTATCCGTCATGCTTGCCGGCTGCGGTTCAGATCAGAGTTCTTCGCCTCCTCAGGGCAGTTATAAAGAGATGAAAACAATGGTTGTAGATATCTTAAAAAGTGATGAAGGCAAGAAAGCGGTGGAGGAAGCTCTTACAGGTCAAAGCTCATCCAGCGGAAGCAGCGGTTCTGAAGAAGGCGGCGGTTCGGGTGGTGCTTCGGGATCCATTGGTATGAAAATGTTAATGCCTGTGCAATCTTCGGAACAAATACGTATTGCAGTAAAAGATACCATCACAGCTCCCGAATATAAGAAGGAATTCGAAAAGATCATGACCGATCCGCAGTTTGCGGGTGAATTTGCCAAAGTGATCAACGCACAAAGTAAACAGCTTCATATGCAATTGATTAAAGATCCCACATATCAAAAGTCTGTTGAAGACATCATGAAGTCACCTGAGGTATCCAAGATGTTCATGGATATGACGAAGACTCCGGATTATCGTAAACAGACGATGACTGTCATGCAGGAAGTGATGCAAAACCCGTTGTTCCGCATGGAAGTACTCACTTTGCTCAAGAAGGTAGTACAGGACGAATTGCAACCTAAAGTGCAAAGTGGCGGACAACAGGGGCAAGAACAAGGCGGACAGCAAGAGGGTCAGGGCGAAGGTGGTGGTGATGGCGGAGATGGTGGAAGCAGTGGAGATTCGGGCGGCGGATCATAAACAGTAGGTGTAAATACGCACCACAGATACTGAAAAGCCTGCATCCAAATGGACGCAGGCTTTATTTGTATTTATAACACTCATACCATTAGAATTTGGAGTCAATGGACCGGGCAACTTCATCGTAGATAGCCCCTATACGGGAATCTGCTTTGTAAACCGAAGGTGAGAAATCAGGCTCGGAAGGATGATTATCCGGCGTGCCTAATGGAATCTGGGCAAGCAGGCTTGTATGCAGACTTTCCGCAAGTCTTCCCCCGCCTCCACGGCCAAAGACATAATCCTTCTCTCCGCAACTGCCGCACTCATAATAAGCCATATTCTCAACCACACCAAGTAACTCATGATCGGTTTGAATGGCCATCGCACCCGCACGTGCTGCGACAAAAGCTGCCGTTGCATGCGGCGTGGTAACGATGATTTCCTTACTCTGTGGCAACATCTGATGCACATCCAAAGCAACATCTCCCGTACCTGGTGGCAAATCCAGTAATACATAATCCAATTCGCCCCACTGGACATCCGTAAAGAATTGACGAAGCATCCGACCTAGCATGGGTCCACGCCAGATTACCGGGTTGTTCTCCCGAATAAAGAAGCCCATCGACATGACTTTGACGCCAAAACGTTCAACCGGTTGAATAACACCATCTTCAACGACCGGATATTCTTCAATCCCCATCATGTCGGGTACACTGAAGCCATAGATATCCGCATCAATTAAGCCCACTTTCTTGCCTTGACGTGCCAAGGCTGCAGCCAGATTAACGGTTACCGTTGATTTACCAACGCCACCTTTACCACTGGCCACAGCAATAAAACGAACACCTGATTCAGGACTTAACAGCTCATGTCCATCCAGACCCGCTGCGTGACCTTTTACGAGCACTTCGTCCCGATCTGGCTCATTATCGGGTTGTCCCATATTCAGGCTCTCACGATCATGCTCAGAAGCTGCACGCACACGAATATGTACATCCTTCAGTCCGTGCTGGGACAACAGATTACGCGCTGCATCACTCAAAGCTGTTGTATCCTCAGGTCGATTTTCGAGTGTCACTATGGTCAGAGCCACATGATTTTCTTTCACCATAATATCTCGAAACCATTCCAGTTCGGTCAGACTTACTCCCAATTGTGGTTCTTGTAATGGCTGTAATAGTTCAAGTATCTGTTCTTTTGATAACATCAGACAGCACCTCAGCTTTATCTATTGGCATGTAATTAGGTATGCTGATCCAATTATATCATTACCTTTCTTGTTCTGACTAACTTTTAGGCCGTTCTCCTGAGGAATATCTGAGAATTCCATTATAGATCGATGCAGCTACCTTGCGTTGATAAGCTTCGTCAGCAAGCATACGTGCCTCTTCCGGATGAGAAAGGAAACCCACTTCTACCAGCGCTGAAGGGATCTTCAGAGCCTGTAACAGATAAACCGTATTCACCGTTTTGGCGATTCGATCTGTATTCTCCAGATTACGAACCATCTCTTGTTGAAGCAGATTAGCCAAACCTTCGTTATCCGGATGGTTAGTTGTATAGAAAACCTGCGCTCCACTCCATCGGTTGGATGGGACACTGTTCATGTGAATGCTGATAAAGAGATCTGCTTGCTTATCCTCTATCCGTCGTACTCTTTGTTTCAGATCTTCCGTCTTGCGTTTGGAGTACCCCTTGGTGTCCGATTCCGCCAAATCAGTGTCTATTTCTCGTGTCATAACCACTAAGGCCCCTGCCTGTTGCAAATAATCTCTCACATACAGGGCGATAGACAGGTTGATATCTTTTTCAATAACCCCCTGTTTACTTACCGCTCCTCCATCTGGACCTCCGTGTCCTGCATCAATGGCAATGACTTTACCCGCCATCGGCAAACTCCAATAACCTGACGTCTTAGCGGAAGGCAGTTCATAGGACATTACCGCCACTAACATGGCCAGTAGACAGAGACTCAGCATGACCCTTTTGATTGTTTTTAGCCTAATCCAGACTACAAAGTGTTTCCCCATATTTTTACGCATAAAAAAACCACCTCGTCCCTATAAATGACTCTAATCATCTATATGGGACAAGATGGACAAATATACCGCTAGGAGCGGACTTGCTCCGCCATTCCTTCAATCAGTACCTCAGCTACCTCAGGACGTGTAAATTCAGGTGGAGGGCACTGGCCGTCACGGAGCAACCCGCGTACTTTGGTGCCGGAAAGCGCCATATGATGTTCTTTATCATGTGGGCAAGTTTTGCTGGATGCCATGTTTCCACATTTGGTACAGAAGAAACTATGTTCGAAGAACAACGGAGTAATCCCCAGTTCCTCTGCTGTAAAGTTAGTAAAGATCTCCTGTGCTTCATATGTTCCATAATAATCACCAACACCCGCATGGTCACGACCAACAATAAAGTGGGTACACCCGTAATTTTTGCGAACCATCGCATGGAAAATAGCTTCACGTGGACCGGCATACCGCATGGCTGCGGGGAACACACCAAGAAACGCACGATCAGCCGGGTAATAGTTCTCCAGTAATACCAGATAACTCTTCATCCGAACATCTGCAGGTACATCGTCCGACTTCGTCTCTCCAACAAGCGGATTCAGGAAGAGTGCATCTACAATCTCCATAGCGCTCTTCTGAATGTATTCATGAGCCCGATGGACCGGATTACGTGTCTGAAAACCAACTACGGTCTTCCAACCCTTCTCCTGAAAAATCTTCCGGGTATCTGCAGGATCATAATAGAATTCCTCAAATTTCGAAGGTTTTGGACGGTTCAACACTTGGATTGGACCTCCTACGTATGTTGCAGGACGCTCCAAAAGTTTTTTAACGCCCGGGTGCTCGGGATCATCTGTTTTGAATACACGCCGGGCTTCTTCACCCTTATCCACCTGGTATATACTTTGGACTTCGAGCAATCCATAAGTGACTCCATCTTGGTCACCAACAAGTTTCACACGTTCACCAATCTGGAGGGATGCGGCTTGTTTATCGTCAACAGCAAGTGTAATCGGTATACTCCAGACTGTTCCATCGGCGAGACGCATGCGAGACACCACCGAAAGGTAATCTTCCTCATTCAAGAAACCTTGAAGTGGTGAGAACGCACCTACACCAATTAGATCCAAATCTGATATCGTCCAAGTATTAATACGCAAAGAAGATAAGTTTTTACTGTCTTGTAACAATTGCTCCCGTTCTTCTCCTTGTACGATACGTTCAACCAACGTACCTCCATGAGGCAGAATCGATGTCATCTTGTCAGCTCCTTGTATATCTATTATTTATGAAGGCCACATTCCGTTTTATCATTACCAGACCAGCGTCCGGCACGTGGGTCCTCTCCAGGCATAACTTGACGTGTGCAATGCTCACAACCAATACTTGGGTAGTTCTGATCATGAAGAGGGTTATATACAACGTTATTGTCACGAATATATTGCCATACATCCTCAGTCGTCCAGTGAGCAATCGGATTAAACTTCATCAGGCCAAATTTGGAATCATACTCAACCTTCTTTGAGTTTGCACGAGTTGGTGCTTGATCTCTGCGGATACCTGTAATCCATGCATCATACTGAGAAAGAATACGTGTTAACGGTTCGACTTTGCGAATGTTACAGCACCCATTGGGATCAGACTTCCACAACTCTTCACCGTGCTCAGCTGCCTGCTCTTCTGGAGTAATCTTAGGTGACACACGTACAAATTCAAGGTTGTAGTTCTCCTGCATCTTATCACGTGTTTCGTATGTTTCTTTAAAGTGAAAATCTGTATCCAGATAAAAAATATCTGTGGATGGGCTGATTTTCTGCACCATATCTACAAGTACAACATCTTCTGCACCAAAACTACATGCAAAAGTGATATTTGGGAATGTTTCAATAGCATACCGAATAATATCCTCTGGAGTGGCATGTTCCAGTTCCTCTGCCTTCGTCCGTGCCAAATCTTCTTTCTCCAACAAGTTCATCTGTGAATTTCCCCCATTCTGCATTTCAATACACCTAAAGCCGACTAATCTAATATGAATTATGTTTAGTATAAATCTTTCATTGGGGATGTCAATGCCTGCCATATGGTAAAATAAATCAGTTTTTGACCCTTTTTGATTGCCGCTATCACACAATATTTTGGTTCAATTTATCCATTTCTCTGTTAATGAGATAAAAACAATGATATTGGCCCAGGTCATTAGACAGGTAAAAATACAACGCTTAGCCTGGGAAACCTTTGCTGTTACTGGGTTTGGACAGTTCTTGTCGTCAAGAACAACATCAAAAAATCACTGGGCGATTGAAGTTGAAGGAAGAAAAGCTAAAGTTTTAAGGGGAGCAGCTTTGCGGATTTTAGCTGTTGATATGTAAGGGACTTTTATCGTTTCCATAAGAAATACTGATAAGGTTTGCAATAAAGAATTAAGTGCAAAAACATTAAGCCTAGTGCATTCAAAAAATCCGGCGTGAGTTCTAATCGATGATTTTATAGGAGCTGTTATAAAATGTGTGGTGAGCGATGGGTATGAGAGTATTCAATGATCTAAACAATTAGAGAGGTTCAGTAAGATGTAGATGTAGATGTATCAACGTACATATTATAGGACTGTATTGAGGGACATTAAGAGCACAATGAAAAGGCAATGAAGGAAAAATGCACACGCACGGGGAGAGACATCAGAGATATGAGAGCTATCGCACAAACTATTATAATATATGGCGTAATATTCATGAATATATAAAAAAGCCTTTGACCGAGGCCAAAGGCTTTTAATATTAACGTTTGGAGAACTGAGGTGCGCGACGAGCCGCTTTAAGACCGTATTTTTTACGCTCTTTCATACGTGGGTCACGAGTCAGGAATCCTGCTTTTTTCAGGGATGCACGGTATTCCGGATCTGCTTTGAGCAGAGCGCGGGAGATACCATGACGGATTGCGCCGGCTTGACCGGAGATTCCGCCACCATGAGCAATAACAAGAACGTCATAGTTGTTGAGCGTTTCTGTCAAGTTCAGTGGTTGTTTTACGATCAGTTTGAGTGTTTCCAAACCGAAGTATTCATTAATATCACGTTTATTGATGACAATGCGTCCTTCACCCGGTACAAGGCGAACACGTGCTACCGAATGTTTACGACGACCTGTCCCATAGTATTGTACTTGTGCCATGAAACTGTCCTCCTTTTAATTAACCGCGAAGTTCGTAAACTTCTGGTTTTTGTGCTGCATGTGGATGCTCAGTGCCTCTGTACGCTTTAAGTCTCAACTTCATTTTCTCGCCCATGCGAGTTTTAGGAAGCATACCGCGAACAGCCAATTCCAACATACGCTCAGGTTTGTTTTTAACCATCTCTTCAGCTGTAGTTACTTTCAAACCACCTGGGTGCATTGAGTGACGGTAGTATTTTTTACCTTGCATTTTCTTACCAGTCAATACGATTTTCTCAGCATTGATGATAACAACGAAATCGCCAGTGTCCACATGTGGAGTGAATTGTGGCTTGTGTTTGCCGCGAATCAAAGCTGCTGCTTCGCTCGCCAAACGTCCGAGGGTTTTGCCTTCAGCATCAATGATGTGCCATTGGCGCTCAACTTCGTTAGGCTTCGCCATGTACGTAGTACGCATGAAAAGTTCCTCCTTAAAATGTTCAAAATCATCATTTTCATTTATCTTCGTTCGTTAAGTTATAACTTTAGGTGTTGATGGATTGTAAATTTGATGTGAACCTCTTAATTGGGGCTGTGGGAAAGCCATTAAGAAAACACAACTTTTATATTACATGATAGGCGATTAAATCGCAAGTGTTAATTAAGCTTTTCACTCACCAAATTTAATCTTTTTTGTATTCAAGATCCCAGAGCATTAAACCGCAGCTAACTGCAGTAGGTCCTGCAGCAGATCGATTACATGCAGCAATCATATTTGGTACATCAGAGGCTTTCCGTTTGCCCTCTCCGATCTCCAGCAGTGTACCTACAATGATACGAACCATATGCTGCAAAAAGCCGTTACCACTCACATAAATGTGAATGACACCCTGATCGCGCGGATGGTCTCTGCACATTGATCGGTCCACTTCCATCCATGCTTCGTACACCGAACGGACATGATTCTCTTTCTGAGACTTGCGTGAAGCAAAAGAGGTAAAATCATACGTCCCTATGAAATGTCGTAAGCCCTCCTGCATTGCCATAATATCAAGCTTCGCATGATGATGATATTGCAGTCTTCTGTTGAATACATCCGGAAATTGATTCGCATTGACTGTATAACGATACGTTTTCTTTTTCGCTGCATAGCGAGAATGAAAATCAGCCGAAACTTCAATCGCATCAATAACGACAATATCGGAGGGTAATCTGGAGTTGAGTGCAATACACCAACGTTCAATCGGGATCTGGGACTCCGTAGGAAAATTGAAGATTTGTCTGCGGGCGTGAACACCTGCATCTGTTCGGCCTGAACCTGTAATTTTAACCTTCTCACCAGTTAAAGCACGAATCGCATCTTCAAGATGATCCTGAATGGTATTCCCACCCGGCTGTACTTGGAAGCCATAATAGGCAGTGCCATCATAAGTTAACGTCATACATAAGTTTCGCATTATTACCACACCTTTGTTCCATACTATACATATCCCTATCCCGAACAGCAAAAGAAGCCCCTTACGGAGCTTCTATTACAGCACGAATTCCGAAATGAAGAGAAAAAAAGGGTTAATCCAGAATCGTTGATTCTGTCCCCTTTCCTCATCTCATCTGTTTTACGCGCGGTCTACCAGTTCCAAGTAAACCATTGGCGCTGCGTCACCACGACGAGGTCCCAGTTTCAAGATACGAGTGTATCCACCTGGACGCTCAGCGTAACGACCGGACAATTCGCTAAACAGTTTTTGGATTGCATCTTGCTCACCATCGATAGTTTCGCGGCGAACATAAGCTGCCACTTGGCGACGGGCATGAAGATCTCCCTTTTTCGCTTTAGTGATCAGTTTTTCAGCAATAGAGCGAACCTCTTTTGCTTTCGCTTCAGTTGTCTGAATGCGTTCGTATAAGAACAGGTCGGTTACCAGGTCACGGAACAAAGCTTTACGTGCGCTGGAATTACGGCCCAACTTTTGGTATGCCATTGTTTTCCCTCCTTCACTTCAAGCACTCGGCTGTCTATTCTTCTGTACGGAGTCCCAAACCAAGTTCCTCAAGCTTCTCTTGAACTTCTTCCAAAGACTTGCGTCCGAGGTTACGGACTTTCATCATGTCTTCTTCCGTTTTCGTAGTCAGCTCTTGCACGGTATTAATACCGGCACGTTTGAGGCAGTTGTAGGAACGAACAGAGAGATCCAGCTCTTCGATCGTCATTTCGAGTACTTTTTCTTTTTTGTCTTCTTCTTTTTCGACCATGATTTCTGCATCTTTCGCTTCGTCTGTAAGACCCACGAAGAGCATCAAATGCTCAGTCAAAATTTTAGCGCCGAGGCTTACAGCCTCTTCAGGACGAATACTTCCATCAGTCCAAACTTCCAACGTGAGCTTGTCATAGTTGGTCACTTGACCGACACGCGTATTTTCCACAGCGTAGTTAACGCGACTGATCGGGGTGAAGATGGAATCGACTGGGATGACGCCGATCGGCTGGTCATCGCGTTTATTCCGATCTGCCTGGACGTAGCCGCGACCGCGATTGGCAAAAATACGCATGTGAAGTCTCGAACCTGGTCCGAGCGTAGCAATGTGCAAATCCGGATTAAGGATTTCCACATCGGAGTCAGCACGGATATCTCCAGCCGTAATTGCTCCTTCGCCTTCAGCATCAATCTCGAGCACTTTCTCCTCGTCTGAATGAATCTTAAGCGACAAAGCTTTCAGGTTAAGAATAACCTCCGTTACATCTTCCATTACGCCAGGAACTGTAGCAAATTCATGCAGAACGCCATCGATTTGAACCGAAGACACTGCCGCACCCGGCAGTGACGAGAGCAAGATTCGGCGAAGCGAGTTTCCAAGCGTCGTACCGTATCCGCGCTCAAGCGGTTCTACTACGAATTTCCCATAGGTGCCATCATCGTTGACGTCTACCGTCTCAATTTTCGGCTTTTCGATTTCAATCACTGCAATACCCCTCCTTCAAAACGTCGGTCCTCTATGAAACATTTACCTTCTCTTGCGAAAACATGTAGTAGTATGCCTAAACAACCATTATTAGCAGATTGTGCCGGAAATATACCACACGCAGGGGCAAATCTCATTAGACACGACGACGTTTTGGAGGACGGCATCCGTTATGCGGGACTGGAGTTACGTCTTTGATCAGGTTAACTTCAAGACCAGCAGCTTGCAAAGAGCGGATCGCTGCTTCACGGCCTGCGCCTGGTCCTTTAACCATAACCTCAACGGCTTTCATCCCATGTTCCATTGCAGCTTTGGCAGCAGTCTCAGCAGCCATTTGTGCAGCAAACGGAGTCGATTTACGGGAACCTCTGAATCCGAGGCCGCCGGAGCTTGCCCACGAAATTGCGTTTCCGTGAGGATCCGTAATAGTAACGATAGTGTTATTGAAAGTGGAACGGATATGCGCCACGCCAGATTCAATATTCTTACGGTCACGACGTTTAGTACGTACGACTTTTTTCGGTTTAGCCATTTTCTCTTATCCCCCCTTATTATTTCTTCTTGTTCGCTACTGTACGACGAGGACCTTTACGAGTACGAGCATTCGTTTTCGTACGTTGTCCACGAACAGGCAGACCACGACGATGACGAACTCCACGGTAACAACCGATCTCCGTCAAACGTTTAATATTCAAAGAGATTTCTCGACGCAGGTCACCTTCTACTTTGACCTCTTTATCGATACTTTCACGCAATTTGCTGACTTCATCTTCCGTCAAATCACGAACACGAGTGTCCGGATTGATGCCTGTTGTGCTCAGAATTTTCTGGGAAGTCGTTTTACCGATTCCGAAAATATAAGTCAAGGCGATCTCAACGCGCTTATCACGTGGCAAATCCACACCAGATATACGTGCCATTTTACGCTACACCCCCTTCTTTAACCTTGTTTTTGTTTGTGTTTCGGATTTTCACAGATAACCATAACATTCCCTTTGCGGCGAATGACTTTGCACTTTTCGCAAATCGGCTTGACCGAAGGTCTTACCTTCATGTGAATTACCTCCTCAAAGTTTTGCTAAGCAAAACCCTCTTCGTAAGCATTGACCTTGTTCTACTATTGTAAAACCGGCTTCGAAGCTTTCGCAAGTTTTGCCGGGCAAAACCCGCTACATAAGCTTCACAGTTCATTGCAACTGTCTACTACTATTTACGGTAAGTTATGCGACCTTTTGTTAAATCATAAGGCGACAACTGAACAACTACTTTGTCTCCAGTCAGGATACGGATAAAGTGCATCCGCAGTTTTCCGGAAACGTGAGCGAGAATTTGATGACCGTTCTCAAGCTCAACCTTGAATGTTGCATTCGGTAGCGGTTCGAGAACCGTACCTTCCACTTCAATGACATCTTCCTTAGCCATTAGTCAGTCTCCTTTCTCTTCAGCTTGAATGTTGGTGGATTCCAGAAATGAATGAACCGCGTAACGGAGCTTTCCATTTGTCACCCGACCACTCTCGTTTAAACTGTTCACAACCTCGCTGCTAATCATGGGCTGGAGCTCAAGATGAAGAAGATTCTTCTTCTTTGGTTGATCAAACTTACGTTTGTCTCCATCCGCAATATATACGAACTTACCGTCCGCTATAGCAACAATTACTGCGGCTTGGTCCGCATTGCGGCCTTTACGGATCTTCACAAGTTGACCGAGCTGCGGATTAGACTGACTGTTCATGCCTCATCACCTACGCATTCAGTTTCGTGAAAATTTCCATACCATCTGGTGTAACTGCTACGGTGTGTTCAAAGTGTGCACATAACTTACCATCAACCGTGACGACAGTCCAGTTATCTTCCAACGTTTTCACATACCGTCTACCTACGTTAACCATCGGCTCTATGGCCAACACCATGCCCGCTTTAAGCCGTGGTCCCCGATCGGGAAGACCATAGTTCGGAATCTGTGGTTCTTCGTGCAGATCTGCGCCTATGCCGTGACCGACATATTCACGAACTACAGAGAACCCTTCATCTTCAATATATTTCTGAATCGCATGAGATATTGTAAACAAGCGAACGTCCGGTTTTACCAGCGCCAGACCTGCGTATAACGAAGCCTCGGTAACGTCCAGAAGACGACGGGCTTCTTCGGAAATACGGCCGACCGGATAAGTCCAGGCGGAATCTCCATGATACCCCTGGTACTGCGCGCCAATGTCAAACGTAACGATATCGCCCTCGTTCAACTTGCGTTTGCCGGGAAATCCATGTACCAACTCTTCATTGACTGAAGCGCACACACTGGCAGGGAAACCGTTATAACCTTTGAAAGACGGCACAGCTCCTTGACTGCGGATATATTGATCAGCCATATGGTCAAGTTCTCCAGTCGTAATACCGGGAGCGATATGCTCTGCCAAGAGACGATGCGTTTCCGCAACAATTCTCCCTGCTTCCCTCATCAAGCCCAGTTCCGTTTCGGACTTACCAATGATCATCAATTAACCTCTCAGTAAGGACACGATTTCTTGAGAAACTTGATCGATATCCTGTTCTCCGTTCATTTGACGAAGAAGACCTTTAGTCTCATAGAACGTGAGGAGTGGTGCTGTTTTGTTGATATACTCGTCCAGTCGTGTACCTACACTCTCTTCATTATCATCAGAGCGTTGATACAACTCACCAGCGCATTTATCACAAATACCTTCCTGCTTAGGCGGATTGAATACCACATGATAAGTGGAACCGCAGTTTTTACAAATTCGACGACCCGTCAAACGAGCGAGCAATTTGTTGCGATCCACTTTCAGGTTGATTACATGATCGAGACCTGAGTTCAATCGATCCAGAATGCCATCGAGCGCTTCTGCTTGTGAAAGGGTTCTTGGAAATCCGTCCAAGAGGAAACCTTCTCTGCAGTCAGGCTGCTGCAAACGTTCTTCAACGATGCCAATGGTTACATCATCTGGTACAAGCAATCCTTGATCCATATATTCCTTGGCTTTCATGCCAATGGGAGTTCCCTGTTTGATCGCGAGACGAAATGCATCGCCTGTTGAAATATGGGGAATACCGAACTCTTTCACGATGACGTCTGCTTGCGTTCCTTTTCCTGCCCCCGGAGGGCCCATGAATAGGATGTTCACGTTATGTCACTCCCTCCAAGACTACCCTACATCAACAAACAGCACAATAGGTGCCGGCAAGTAAATCTTCACTCGACCGGTACCTATTGCCTATTTATTGATAAAACCTTTGTAGTGGCGTTTGATCAATTGGCTTTCGATTTGCTTCATCGTATCCAGCGCAACACCGATAACGATCAGGAGGGATGTTCCTCCAATTTGCGCAGATTGAGGCAAACCAGACAGTGCCCCCAAGATTACAGGCAGAACGGAAATGACTGCCAAGAACATGGCACCGGCCATTGTCAAACGAGTCATGACACGGGTCAGATATTTCTCGGTTGCTTTACCCGGGCGAATGCCTGGGATGTAACCGCCGTTCTTTTTCATATTATCAGCCATCTGCTGTGGATTCATCTGTACGAAAGTATAGAAGAATGTGAAACCGAAGATCATCACGACATACAACAACATACCCAGAGGTTTGTGTGTAGTCAGGTTCTGTCCGATCCACTGTGCCCAAAGGCGATCTGCCCAGAAGTTGGCGATGATCGTCGGGAACATCAACAGCGATGATGCGAAGATGACAGGGATAACACCTGCTGCATTAATTTTCAGCGGGATATGTGTATTCTGTCCACCGTACATTTTGTTACCTACGACACGTTTAGCGTACTGTACCGGAATTTTCCGAATCGCCTGCTGAATGTAAATGACCCCTATGATGATCAACACAATAACAATTGCGATGATAACACCTTTAAGAATATTCATAAACAGTTGGTCAGGTTGAATGAAGTCGGATTCGATCGTTTGTTTGATAATGTTAGGCACCGTAGATAGGATACCCGCAAAGATCAAGATCGAAATCCCGTTTCCTATGCCCTTCTCGGTGATCTGCTCACCAAGCCACATCAGGAATGAAGTACCGGCCGTAAGTACAATCGCGATCAAGATATAATCTGCAAATGTAGCGTTAGGAATCATGTCTGTATTGTACAAGCGGTTGAATCCGATCGACGTACCAAACGCTTGAATCAATGCCAGGCCAATCGTTAAATAACGGGTCAATTGTGCAGATTTCTTCTTACCTTGTTCACCTTGCTTTGCCCACTCCGCTAATTTAGGAATAACGTCCATGGAAAGCAACTGTACTATGATAGACGCAGTGATGTAAGGCACGATCCCGAGCGCAAATATCGAGAACTGGAAGAGCGCTCCACCCGAGAACGTATTTAGAAGTCCAAAAACTTCTTTACCCGCAGAATTTGTCGCTTCGAACACGTCTTTGTTAACTCCCGGTACGGGAACAAAGGAGCCGATGCGGTAAATGATCAGTACAAAAAGGGTAAATAATACCCTTTTGCGCAGATCTTCAACCCGCCAGATATTCTTTAGGGTCTTGAACATTAAATCACCTCGGTTGTACCGCCGGCAGCTTCAATTTTCTCAATAGCAGATTGAGAAAACTTGTTAGCTTTAACAGTCAGCTTCACAGTGACATCACCGTTACCCAGGATTTTGATTCCGGATTTAGCGTTTTTAACTACGCCGTTCGTCATCAAGAATTCTGGAGTTACTTCAGTACCCGCAGCAAAACTGTTCAGGTCTTCAGTATTCACAACTGCATATTCTTTGCGAGTTGGGTTTACAAAACCACGTTTTGGCAAGCGACGATACAATGGATTTTGTCCACCTTCGAAGCCTGGACGTACTCCACCGCCAGAACGAGAATTTTGTCCTTTGTGACCGCGACCTGATGTTTTACCTGTACCACTACTTGGACCGCGACCAAGACGTTTACGTTCTTTGCGGGATCCAGGAGATGGTGAAAGCTCATGTAACTTCATCGTTCGTTGCACCTCCTTAAAGATTTGTGGGATTAACCCGATATTAAGCTTCTACTTCTTTAACAGCAACCAAGTGGCTTACTTTGTTAATCATACCACGGATGGCAGGATTATCGTTTTGTACCACTTTGCTATTGATTTTGCGCAAACCCAATGTTTTCACAGTTGTTCTTTGCGTCTCCGGACGTCCGATCAAGCTGCGGACGAGGGTAATTTCTAATTTAGCCATGAGAATTCCCTCCTTAACCCAGAAGCTCTTCGACGGATTTTCCGCGCAGTTTAGCCACGTCTTCAGCACGCTTCAAACGGGACAAACCTTCCAAAGTCGCATTGACCATGTTCATGGAATTCGAAGAACCCAGAGATTTTGTCAAAATGTCACCTACACCAGCAAGTTCGAGAACCGCACGTACAGGACCACCAGCGATAACACCAGTACCTTCAGATGCTGGTTTCAACAGCACGCGTCCTGCGCCGAACTTACCTGTTACCAAGTGAGGAATCGATGTTCCTACGAGTGGAACGTGTACAAGGTTTTTCTTAGCGTCTTCAATACCTTTGCGAATTGCATCAGGTACTTCGCCCGCTTTACCGATACCAGCTCCAACCCAGCCGTTGCCGTCGCCGACTACAACCAGTGCGCTAAAGCTGAAACGGCGTCCGCCTTTTACTACTTTAGCTACGCGATTAATATTTACAACTCTTTCAGTCAGTTCCAAAGTATTCGGATCTACACGCAAGTCGTTAACCTCCTTTTGAAAAATATCTTAAAACTCAAGTCCTGCTTCACGAGCCGCTTCAGCCAATGCTGCGATACGACCATGGTACAGATAACCGCTACGGTCAAATACGATGTTGGAAACACCTTTGTCTTTCGCACGTTTAGCAACGAGTTCGCCAACTTTACGAGCTGATTCAACAGATGCACCATTTTTGATGTCAGTGCTCAATTCTTTGTCTACGGTAGACGCGGAAGCGATTGTTACACCAGCAACATCATCGATGATTTGAGCATACATATGTTTACCAGAACGGAATACGTTCAAACGAGGACGTGCTGCCGTTCCTTGGATTTTCTTACGAACACGAAGGTGTCTTTTCAGACGAGCCTTATTTTTATCTGGTTTCGTAATCATCTCAAAGATTCACTCCTTTCAGGTTACCTCGCTGGCTTCAAAGCAGAAGCCACGGGGTATATTAGAAACACACGAAGCAAGCAAGCCGAAAGCCGCGCAAAGGCGGTAAGAGAAATCTTATTTCTTCTTACCGGCTTTACCTTCCTTACGGATGATACGCTCGCCTTCATATTTAATACCTTTACCTTTGTACGGCTCAGGTTCACGTACGGAACGGATTTTAGCAGCGTAAGCACCTACACGCTCTTTGTCAATTCCGCGAACGATGATTTTTGTATTCGAAGGTACTTCGAATTCGATTCCCGCTTCCGGTGTAATTTCAACCGGGTGAGAGTAACCAACGTTCAGAACGATTTTATCTCCGGATTTGCTTGCACGATATCCGACCCCAACCAATTCCAGAGATTTAGCGAATCCTTCAGTAACGCCGCTCACCATATTGTTTACAACGCTACGCGTTGTGCCGTGCAAAGAACGGTGAGTTTTGTTATCGGAAGGACGCACAACTGTGATTTCGTTATTTTCAACTGTAACCTTCATGTCTTTATGAAGCTCACGAGTCAAAGTTCCTTTAGGTCCTTTTACCGTAATAACGGTGTTGTCCAGGGTGATGTCTACACCACTTGGTACTGTGATTGGTTTGCGACCAATACGAGACATATGTTGCACCTCCTATCTTGTGACGTTATATTACCAAACGTAGCAAACGACTTCTCCGCCGGATTTCGATTGACGAGCTTCTTTGTCCGTCATGATACCTTTAGATGTCGAGATGATCGCGATTCCCAGGCCACCAAGTACACGAGGTACTTCGTTGCTTTTCGTGTAAACACGAAGACCAGGTTTGCTGATTCTTTTCAGACCAGTGATAACGCGCTCGTTATTTTGACCGTATTTCAGGAAAACACGGATAATCCCTTGTTTGTTATCATCGATAACTTCAGCGTCACGGATGAAACCTTCACGCTTCAGGATATCGGCGATTTGTTTTTTCATTGTTGAAGCAGGCATTTCTACCGTTTCGTGACGAACAGTGTTCGCGTTACGAATACGAGTAAGCATATCTGCAATTGGATCAGACATAGTCATTGTGAGTTAACCTCCTTCCCGTTCAGGACTTTTTACCAGCTTGCTTTTTTCACGCCAGGGATCTGGCCTTTATAAGCTAATTCACGGAAACAAATTCTGCAAATTTTGAACTTTTGCAGGACCGAATGTGGACGTCCGCAACGCTCACAGCGTGTATATGCACGTACTTTAAACTTAGGTGTACGTTGTTGTTTAACTTTCATCGAAGTTTTTGCCACTTAGCCTGACACCTCCTAAATAATTTCGGAGAAAAGGGAGTCTTTCCAGACACCCGGAAACGTTATGCCAACATTACTTAACGAAAGGCATTCCCATTTGCGTAAGCAATTCACGGGACTCTTCGTCTGTTTTCGCCGTTGTTACAATGACAATATCCATACCGCGGACTTTATCAACTTTATCGTATTCGATCTCCGGGAAGATCAATTGCTCTTTCAGACCCAGTGTATAGTTACCACGTCCATCAAAAGCATTACTCGATACACCGCGGAAGTCGCGGACACGAGGAAGCGTTACGTTGAGCAGCTTATCTAGGAAGAAGTACATACGCTCACCGCGTAATGTAACTTTCGCACCGATAGGCATATTCTCACGCAGTTTGAAACCTGCGATAGATTTTTTAGCACGAGTGATTACAGGTTTTTGACCCGCGATCAGTTGCAAATCGTTTACTGCAGAATCCAACACTTTAGAGTTTTGGACAGCGTCGCCCACACCCATGTTGATAACGATTTTCTCGATTTTCGGCACTTGCATTACCGTTGTATAGTTAAACTTCTGCATCAAAGCAGGAGCGATTTCTTGCAGGTAACGTTCTTTCATTCTTGATGCCATGAATCATAGCCCTCCTTTCTCATTCGGTTCAATTAGTCGATAATTTCTCCGGAACGTTTAGCAACGCGCACTTTCTTACCGTTATCCAAAACTTTGTAACCTACACGGGTTACTTTTCCGCTCTTCGGATCGATGTGCATTACGTTGGAAACGTGAATCGGAGCTTCCTTCTCGATAATGCCGCCTTGCGGATTTTGCTGGTTAGGCTTCTGGTGTTTTTTCACCATGTTAACACCTTCCACAAGGACGCGGTTCTCACGAGGATAAGCAGCGATGACACGGCCTTTTTTACCTTTGTCTTTACCGCTGATCACCATAACCGTATCTTCCTTTTTAACGTGAAGTTTGTTGTTATGGGATTCCAGAACTTTTTTCACTCTTGGCATTTCGTACACCTCCTGTTTCTAACATCACGAGATTAAGCTTTAGATAACTTCTGGAGCCAAGGAAACGATTTTCATGAAGTCTTTATCGCGAAGTTCGCGAGCAACAGGTCCGAAAATACGTGTTCCACGTGGGCTTCTGTCGTCTTTTACAACAACCGCTGCATTTTCATCAAAACCGATGTAGGAACCGTCTTTACGACGTACAGAACGTTTCGTACGAACGACAACCGCTCTAACTACATCACCTTTTTTGACAACGCCGCCTGGTGTTGCTTGTTTAACAGAACAAACGATCAGATCACCGATTTGAGCTGTACGACGTCCCGTACCGCCGAGTACGCGGATACACATCAGTTCCTTCGCACCGGAGTTGTCGGCCACAGTCAAACGTGTAAATGGTTGAATCATTTAGTATTCCTCCTTTCAGCAATGCTGCTGATGCATTAGATGATAACCGCTTTTTCTACGATTTCAGTAAGTCTCCAGCGTTTATCTTTCGAAAGCGGACGAGTCTCCATGATTTTCACCGTGTCACCGATTTTCGCAGTGTTTTCTTCGTCATGCGCTTTGAATTTTTTAGTAACCTTAATGCGTTTATGGTACAAGTTGTGTTTTTTGTAAGTTTCTACAGCAACAACAATCGTTTTGTCCATTTTATCGCTGACCACTTTACCAGTTTGCACTTTACGTGCGTTACGTTCTTCGCTCATTGTTGGCCTCCTTCCTGATTACGGACGGATTGTCCATCCTATCCCTAATTAACCGATTCCCAATTCTCTCTCACGGATAATGGTTTTAGCACGAGCTATTTCTTTCCGCACATCACGGATGCGAGTCGGGTTATCCAGCTGACCGGTAGCTAATTGAAAGCGGAGGTTAAAGAGTTCTTCTTTAAATCCGGCAATCTTTTGCTCGATTTCAGCAGAGGTTAGGTTGCGAAATTCACTAGCTTTCATTTGCTTCACCACCCAATTCTTCACGTTTCACGAACTTCGTTTTGATTGGCAGTTTGTGAGCGGCAAGACGCATTGCTTCGCGTGCAATTTCCTCCGGTACACCAGCAAGTTCAAACATGATCTTACCTGGTTTCACTACTGCAACCCATTTTTCTACGTTACCTTTACCGCTACCCATCCGAACCTCGAGAGGCTTTTGAGTGATTGGTTTGTCTGGGAAAATTTTGATCCAAACTTTACCACCACGTTTGATGTAACGAGTCATCGCAATACGAGCCGCTTCGATTTGACGGTTCGTAATCCAAGCCGGTTCCGTAGCTTGCAGACCGTATTCGCCAAAGTTCAGAGTCGTTCCGCCTTTAGCTTGGCCTTTCATATGTCCACGTTGTTGCTTACGGTGTTTTACGCGTTTTGGTACCAACATGATTAGTTGCCTCCTTCCTTAGCAGCTTGTTTCTTAGCCGTAGGAAGAACCTCTCCACGATAGATCCATACTTTTACGCCGATAAGTCCGTAAGTAGTATGAGCCTCTGCTGTACCGTAGTCAATGTCAGCACGCAGTGTGTGCAGTGGAACAGTTCCTTCGCTGTAGCCTTCAGAACGTGCGATCTCAGCACCGCCAAGACGTCCGCCTACTTGAGTTTTGATACCTTTAGCACCGGAGCGCATAGTTCTTTGAATTGCTTGTTTCAGAGCACGACGGAAAGAAACACGACGTTCCAATTGTTGTGCAATGCTTTCAGCTACAAGAACAGCGTCCAAGTCTTGGTTCTTAATTTCAGAAATGTTGATGTGTACTTTTTTACCGCCAGCAATTTTCGTAATTTGGTTACGAAGATTTTCAACTTCCGAACCACCCTTACCAATAACCATACCTGGTTTAGCAGTGTGAATCGTTACGTTTACGCGGTTAGCCGCTCTCTCAATTTCTACACGAGATAAAGCGGAGTCTTTCAATTTATTTTTCAGGAATTCACGAATTCTCACGTCTTCCATCAAAAGATCACCGAAGTCTTTGCCTGCATACCACTTAGATTCCCAGTCACGGATAATTCCGACACGGAGTCCGACTGGATTTACCTTTTGGCCCACACATTTCCCCTCCTTCTACTTCTCAGATACCACCAAAGTAATGTGGCTAGTACGTTTGTTAATACGACTTGCACGTCCCATTGCACGAGGGCGGAAACGCTTCATTGTCGGTCCTTGGTTCACGTAAGCTTGCGAGATAACCAATTTGTTAACATCCAAAGAATAGTTATGTTCCGCATTCGCAATAGCGGAGTTAAGCAACTTCTCAACGATTGGAGAAGCAGATTTCGGAGTGTGACGGAGAATGGCAACCGCCTCACCTACTTGCTTGCCACGAATCAAGTCAACAACGAGTTGAGCTTTACGAGGAGCAATCCGGATAAACTTAGCATGTGCTTTTGCTTCCATTGTGTAACCTCCTTTCAAACATTAAAGATATTCATTTATCTTCTTGTTTTCTTATCATCAGCAGTATGGCCTTTGTACGTACGGGTTGGAGCGAACTCACCCAGTTTGTGTCCGACCATGTCCTCAGTTACATACACTGGCACGTGTTTACGACCATCGTAAACGCCAAATGTGTGTCCGATGAATTGCGGGAAAATTGTAGAACGACGGGACCAGGTTTTGATCACATTCTTCTTACCTGAAGCTTCCATCTCTTCTACCTTTTTAAGCATGTAGCCATCAATGAATGGCCCTTTTTTCAAACTGCGACCCATGTGGAGATCCTCCCTTCAAACATAGCTATTATGCATCCGCAGATGCCTCACGAAGTTATGCACAGTGTGTATTACTTCGTGCGGCGGCGAATGATGTATTTATCAGAAGCTTTATTTTTCTTACGCGTTTTGTAACCAAGTGTAGGTTTACCCCATGGTGACATTGGCGATTTACGTCCGATTGGAGCACGACCTTCACCACCACCGTGTGGGTGATCGTTAGGGTTCATTACTACACCACGAACCTCAGGACGTTTACCCAACCAACGGCTACGACCGGCTTTACCGATTTTGATGAGCTCGTGGTCTTGGTTACCTACAGATCCGATTGTCGCGCGGCAAACTTTCAAAATACGACGAACTTCTCCGGAAGAGAGACGAACGGAAACGTATTTTTCTTCTTTACCAAGCAATTGAGCTTCTGTACCAGCAGCACGAACCAATTGTCCGCCTTTACCTGGTTTCAACTCGATGTTGTGGATAACGGTACCAACTGGAATGTTTTCAAGTGGCAGTGCGTTACCGATTTTGATGTCTGATTCAGGTCCGGAGAATACTTGATCTCCAACTTTCAAACCTTTAGGAGCGATGATATAACGTTTTTCACCATCAGCATAGTGAATCAGAGCGATGTTAGATGTACGGTTCGGGTCATACTCAATCGTAGCAACGCGGCCCGGTATTCCATCTTTAGTACGTTTGAAGTCAATGATACGGTATTTACGTTTGTGTCCACCACCATGGTGACGAACTGTAATTTTACCTTGGTTGTTGCGGCCTGCTTGTTTGCTCAACGGGGCCAACAACGATTTCTCCGGCTGATTTGTGGTGATTTCCTCAAATGTAGAAACGGACATGTTCCGTCTTGCCGGGGATGTTGGTTTATACTTTTTGATTGGCACTGGGTTTCCCTCCTTACTTCAAAAATTCAATTATACAGTTTCAAAGAACTCAAGCGTTTTGCTGTCTTTTGTCAACGTTACAAACGCTTTTTTCCATTCGCTAGTATATCCGGAATAACGTCCGTACCGTTTCGGCTTAGCTGGAACACGAAGCGTGTTCACGTTTTTCACTTTTACATTGAAAATAGCTTCTACTGCCTTTTTGATCTCGGTTTTGTTTGCACGGATATCGACTTCAAATACATATTTCAAGTCGTTCATCATGTCAGCAGTACGTTCCGTAATAATCGGACGTTTTACAATATCACGAGGATCCTTCATTACGCGAGCACCTCCTCTACCTTCTGAACTGCTTCTTTCGTAATGATCAATTTGTCGTGCGAAAGCACGTCAAGAACATTAATACCGTCAGCAGCTACGAATTTCACGCCTGGAATATTCCGTGCGGAAAGAGCTACATTATCATCATAGCTAGGAGCTACAATCAAAGCTTTACGTCCCACTTTGAGGTTACTCAAGATGGCTGCAAATTCTTTAGTTTTAGGCGTGCTCAACGTGAGAGCGTCCAAAACGATAATGTCATTGTCAAGCACTTTGGATGAAAGGGCTGATTTGATCGCCAAGCGGCGAACTTTCTTAGGCAGTTTATACGCATAGCTCCGTGGTGTTGGACCAAATACGATACCGCCGCCTTTCCATTGTGGTGAACGAATTGAACCTTGACGAGCGCGACCTGTACCTTTTTGTTTCCAAGGCTTACGTCCACCGCCACGAACTTCAGAACGTCCTTTTACTTTGTGGGTACCTTGACGAAGGGAAGCGCGTTGCATAAGAACTGCATCGTACAGAACGTGTTGGTTCGGCTCAATTCCGAAAACCGCATCGTTCAATTCAACTTCGCCTACTTGGCTACCATCTACATTGTAAACTGATACTTTTGGCATTTTGTGTTCCTCCTTTCTTCAGTGGTTATTTTTTCACCGTTTCTTTAACTCTAATGAGACTGTTTTTCGGTCCAGGAATGGAACCTTTCACGAGCAACACGTTACGCTCAGCGTCTACTTTAACTACTTCAAGACGTTGGATTGTAATAGTATCATGTCCCATGTGTCCTGGCAGGCGTTTGCCTTTAGGAACGCGGTTAGCTTGGATCGAACCCATTGAACCAGGGCCACGGTGGTAACGCGAACCGTGTGACATAGGTCCAGTGCTTTGTCCCCAACGTTTGATAACGCCGGCAAAACCTTTACCTTTAGAAATACCCGTTACGTCAACGAATTCGCCTTCAGCGAAAATGTCAGCTTTCAGTTCTTGGCCAACTTCATATTCTGCGATGTTGATACCGCGAACTTCACGAACGTAGCGCTTAGGGGCAGTGTTCGCTTTTTTAGCGTGACCTGCTTCTGGCTTGTTAGCATTTTTTTCTTTCTTATCGGAGTAACCGATTTGAATTGCTTCGTAGCCATCGTTCTCAATGTCTTTCTTTTGCAAAACAACACAAGGGCCTGCTTCGATAACCGTTACTGGAACGACGTTACCTTCAGGAGTAAATACTTGAGTCATTCCGAGTTTTTTTCCTAAGATTGCTTTCATGTTGACACCTCTTTTCCTTTATACATGGTCTTTGTTGTAGCTTATATTACAATTTAATTTCGATATCTACACCGGACGGCAGATCCAAGCGCATCAAGGCATCCACAGTTTGTGGAGTCGGGTTAACGATGTCGATCAAACGTTTATGTGTACGTTGTTCGAATTGTTCCCGAGAATCCTTGTACTTGTGCACCGCACGAAGAATAGTAATGATTTGTTTTTCAGTAGGAAGCGGAATCGGACCGGATACACCAGCACCCGAACGTTTTGCTGTTTCAACAATTTTCTCCGCGGATTGATCAAGAATTCTGTGGTCGTAAGCTTTCAAACGAATACGAATTTTTTGCTTTGCCATTTTAGTCCCTCCTTCTATCGCCCAATTTTTTATCGGACATACTCCGTGAAAATTTTCTAGCCACTCTCCCATGGCAAAGGGGCCGGGTGTGCCAGTAACCTCTCACATCATCGCAACGTCACAGAACAACATTCATTATTATATAGAAAAGATAGGCGTATTGCAAGCATATTTAAGAAAAACATTTAAACTTATCTTTTCTGATGAAATGACTTCGTTTATTGCAGTGTTAATCTTCAATATCCAGGCTGCCTTGCCAATCCTTCTAAACACGTAAATGATGTTCATTTCGTATGACGCAGGTTCCGAACTTTAAACATAATAAAAGAGTTCTCTATCCGATGTCGGATAAAGAACTCTTCCGAAGCTTCGTTACAATACAATGTTACTCGTTCCAGTACACTGTTACATATGCTTTATTCAGCGTTAAGCCAAATTATTTTTGGATAGATGCTACGGAACCGGCACCTACTGTACGTCCGCCTTCACGAATGGAGAATTTAGTTCCTTCTTCAATCGCGATTGGGGAGATCAGGGAAACAGTAACAGTGATGTTATCACCAGGCATTACCATTTCAGTACCTTCAGGCAAGTTGATGATGCCTGTTACGTCAGTTGTACGGAAGTAGAACTGTGGACGGTAACCAGTGAAGAATGGTTTGTGACGTCCGCCCTCTTCTTTAGTCAGAACGTAGATTTGAGCTGTGAATTCTGTGTGTGGCTTAACAGAACCTGGTTTTGCAAGTACTTGACCACGCTCGATTTGAGTACGGTCAACACCACGCAACAATGCACCGATGTTGTCACCCGCTTGAGCGGAATCCAACAATTTACGGAACATCTCAACGCCTGTTACAACGGATTTTTTAGTTTCTTCAGTGATACCAACGATTTCGATCTCTTCGCCGACTTTAACAGTACCACGCTCTACACGGCCAGTAGCAACAGTACCACGACCAGTGATGGAGAATACGTCCTCGACAGGCATCAAGAAAGGCTTGTCAGTTTGACGCTCAGGCAGTGGGATGTAAGTGTCGATCTCTTTGAACATCTCAACGATTTTTTGAGCCCATTCGCCATCTGGGTTTGCCAGAGCTTCACGAGCGGATCCACGAGTGATTGGAGTATCGTCACCTGGGAACTCATATTCGTTAAGAAGGTCGCGAACTTCCATCTCAACCAATTCCAACAACTCTTCGTCTTCAACCATGTCACATTTGTTCAAGAATACAACAATGTAAGGTACGCCTACTTGACGGGAGAGCAAGATGTGCTCACGAGTTTGTGGCATTGGGCCGTCTGCTGCGGATACTACCAAGATAGCTCCATCCATTTGAGCCGCGCCAGTGATCATGTTTTTAACATAGTCGGCGTGACCTGGGCAGTCAACGTGAGCGTAGTGACGAGTGTCAGTTTCGTACTCAACGTGTGATGTGGAGATTGTGATACCGCGTTCGCGCTCTTCTGGAGCTTTGTCGATTTGGTCGAATGCAATTGCAGCACCACCGTAAGTTTTGGACAATACAGTTGTGATTGCAGCAGTCAGAGTTGTTTTACCGTGATCGACGTGACCAATAGTACCGATGTTAACGTGGGGTTTATTACGTTCGTATTTAGCCTTTGCCATTTGAACGTGGCCTCCTTAAAATTATAATTTTATGTTTTCACTGAATGAAGTGCTCCGAATTAAATTCTTATGCACTTGCATCCAGTGTGAGAAAACTACTCGGTGCCTTTTGTTTTGGCAACGATTTCTTCAGCGATGCTCTTAGGAACTTCTTCATAGTGAGAGAGTTCCATGGAGAATACGCCGCGTCCTTGAGTACCGGAACGAAGAGTTGTAGAGTAACCAAACATTTCAGACAGAGGTACCTTAGCACGGATGATTTGAGCTCCACTACGGGAATCCATACCTTCGATGCGGCCACGACGGGAGTTCAACATACCCATTACGTCACCCATGTACTCTTCTGGAACAGTTACTTCTACTTTCATGATAGGCTCAAGCAGAACTGGTTTACACTTGTCTTTAGCCGCTTTAAGCGCCATAGATCCGGCAATTTTAAATGCCATCTCATTGGAATCGACATCATGGTAAGATCCGTCTACGATTGTAGCCTTAACGTCAACAAGCGGGAAGCCTGCAATAACGCCGTTTTTCATTTGCTCTTCAATCCCTGACAGTGCAGGTTGAATGTATTCTCTTGGTACGGAACCACCGACAACCTTACTTTCGAACTGGCTGCCTGTACCCGGCTCGAGAGGTTCGAATTCAACCCATACGTGACCGTATTGACCACGACCACCGGATTGACGTACGAATTTACCTTCAACGCGCGCTGGAGCACGGAATGTTTCACGGTAAGCTACTTGTGGTTTACCCACAGTAGTTTCAACCTTGAACTCACGACGCATACGGTCGATGATGATATCAAGGTGAAGCTCACCCATACCTGCCAAGATCGTTTGGCCTGTTTCTTCGTCAGTATGAGCACGAAGAGTTGGATCCTCTTCAGTCAACTTACCGAGAGCAACACCCAGTTTATCCTGGTCAGCTTTGGTTTTAGGTTCAACAGCGATTTCGATAACCGGATCAGGGAAGTTCATTGACTCCAGGATAACCGGATTTTTCTCATCACATAGTGTATCACCTGTACCTGTATCTTTCAAACCTACGGCAGCTGCAATATCACCGGAGTAAACTACAGTGATTTCTTGACGGCTGTTCGCATGCATTTGAAGGATACGACCGATACGCTCACGTTTGTTTTTAGTGGCATTCAATACATATGATCCGGATTGAAGAACACCAGAGTATACGCGGAAGAATGTCAATTTACCAACGTAAGGGTCAGTCATAATTTTGAATGCCAATGCGGAGAATGGCTCTTCATCGGATGACTTACGAATTGCTTCAGTTCCATCTTCAAGATGTCCCGTGATCGATGCAACATCTGTTGGAGCTGGCAAGTAGTCGATAACAGCATCCAACATCAGTTGAACACCTTTGTTACGATATGAGGATCCACAGATAACTGGGAAGATCTTAACATCTACAACACCTTTACGGAGTACGGTTTTGATCTCATCAATTGTGATCTCTTCGCCTTCCAGGTATTTCATTGTCAAATCTTCATCCAGTTCAGCAACGCGCTCAATCAACTCGTTGCGAAGTTCTTCAACTTGATCTGCAAACTCTGCAGGAATGTCGGTTTCTTCGATATCTTGACCAAGGTCATCTTTGTACATATGAGCTCTTTGTGCAACGATATCGATGATACCTTTGAAATCATTTTCAGCGCCGATTGGAAGTTGAATCGCAACAGCGTTCGCTTGAAGGCGATCACGCATGTCAGATACAACGTTCAGGAAGTCAGCACCGATGATATCCATTTTGTTTACATATGCGATACGAGGTACGCCGTACTTGTCAGCCTGTCTCCATACGGTTTCGGACTGAGGCTCAACGCCTTCTTTCGCACTGAATACACCAACTGCTCCGTCCAATACACGAAGGGAACGTTCAACTTCAACAGTGAAGTCAACGTGTCCCGGGGTATCAATAATATTAACGCGGTGGCCTTTCCAAGCAGCGGTAGTTGCAGCGGAAGTAATCGTAATTCCGCGCTCCTGTTCCTGTTCCATCCAGTCCATTGTCGCAGCGCCTTCGTGTACTTCACCGATTTTGTGCGTACGTCCTGTGTAAAACAGGATCCGCTCAGTTGTCGTGGTTTTACCCGCATCAATATGAGCCATGATCCCGATATTACGTGTATTTTTTAAGGAGAACTCTCTAGCCATGAAATGGGTCTCCCTTCAAAATTGAAGTTTTTTTATTGTGAACTGAATCCTACCAACGGTAGTGAGCAAACGCTTTGTTCGCTTCAGCCATTTTGTGCGTATCTTCACGTTTTTTAACGGAAGCGCCTGTGTTGTTGGAAGCGTCGATGATCTCAGCCGCCAAACGCTCTTCCATTGTTTTCTCACCGCGGTTGCGGGAGTAGTTCACGAGCCAACGTAATCCCAGAGCAGTACGTCTCTCTGGTTTCACCTCGATTGGTACTTGGTAGTTGGCACCGCCGACACGGCGAGCTTTAACTTCCAGGACTGGCATGATGTTCTTGATTGCTGCTTCAAATACTTCCATAGGGTCATTACCCGTACGTTCTTGAATCAACTTGAACGCATTATACAGAATGCTTTGAGCAACACCGCGTTTTCCGCCGATCATGATGCGGTTGATTAAACGAGTAACCAACTTGCTGTTATATAACGGATCAGGCAGAACGTCTCTTTTCGTAACTGGACCTTTGCGTGGCATGGATATCCCCCTTTCTTTCTTGTTCAGCAGATCCTGTACCTTCCAGACTTAGACCAGAAGGCTTTCAGGCTATCTGCCTATAATAGTTTAGGCTTTTTTAGCTTTTGGACGCTTAGCGCCGTATTTCGAACGAGCTTGCATACGGTTGTTTACACCAGCAGTATCGAGAGCTCCACGAACGATGTGATAACGAACTCCTGCAAGGTCTTTAACTTTACCTCCGCGGATCAATACCACACTGTGCTCTTGAAGGTTATGTCCGATTCCCGGGATATAAGCAGTAACCTCGAGACGGTTCGTCAAACGAACACGGGCATACTTACGAAGTGCAGAGTTTGGTTTACGTGGAGTCATTGTACCTACACGAGTGCAGACACCACGTTTTTGTGGGGCACTGATGTTAGTAGATTCACGTTTCAAAGCGTTGAATCCTTTTTGCAAAGCTGGAGATTTTGACTTCTCAACTTTTGCTTGACGTCCTTTACGAACCAGTTGGTTAATAGTTGGCATGTGATTGCCACCCCCTTCCTCAAATATTCATGTTTCTTTACAAACCTCTTTGCACTAAGTCCACAGACCCAGGCGGTTCATAAAAAGACAAATGAAAAGTTTTTGCCTTGGAGAATCCTTAAAAGTTCTCGGACAAAAACGTTCCTTACCCTATGATTTTACGACAGCAGCCATAGCTGCTCCTACTCCAATCCCGCAAGCCTTGCCGAGATTTTTCATTGTATCCACTTTCGTGCATTTTACATTGTGTTGTTCACACAAAGCAATGATTTTGGAAGTAAGCTGCGGATCACTATCTTCTGCGACATAGACTTCAGAAGCCATACCTGTCTGCACCATCCGCATGGTCTGTTTGGTACCTATTTTGACATGAGCATCTTGCAAGGCTTTTTCATTAGACATTGTGTATTCCTCCGAATAGAACCATGTACAATCAGCTGCCCACGCACCTTTGATATATTAGCATCTAGCGCAAGCATTGTCAATGCTAATCCTAAAACATTTTTTAAAAGTTTACGTACATCAGGATTCGTCCGCCTGTATCATACAAACGTCCGTCTCCTGACGCACAAAACTTTCACTCTCCTCTAATGAGGAGAAATATATTTAATCAACCGAAACTGGCTCAAGTTCTTCTACTGAAGATTGGCCATCTTCTGGCTCAGCAAATTTGATGCTGCGGTAACGGTGCATACCTGTACCTGCAGGAATCAATTTACCGATGATTACATTTTCCTTCAGACCGAGCAACTGATCGACTTTACCTTTGATCGCTGCATCTGTCAATACACGTGTAGTTTCTTGGAACGAAGCCGCCGAGAGGAAGGAGTCTGTTTCCAGGGATGCTTTCGTAATACCGAGCAGGATTGGTTTAGCAACCGCCGGCTCTTTATCACTAAGAATCGCAATTTTGTTAGCTCTTTCGTACTCATGCATATCCACGAACGATCCTGGCAACAGCGTTGTATCTCCTGCATCTACGATACGGATTTTACGCAGCATTTGACGGATCATAACTTCAACGTGCTTATCGTTAATTTCTACGCCTTGGTTACGATATACGCGTTGTACTTCCTGCAGAATGTAGTTTTGTACACCACGTATACCTTTAATCCGTAACATCTCTTTTGGATCAATGGAACCGTCTGTCAACTCGTCACCCGCTTCAACTTCCGCGCCTTCGCTTACGCGCACACGGGAACCGTAGGTAACGGCGTATACTTTGGATTCCGCTTCACCTTGAATTTCGATTTCACGACGATCTTTCGCTTCGCGAATCTCTTTAACCACACCATCGATTTCACTGATCGTTGCTTGACCCTTAGGATTACGAGCTTCGAACAACTCCTGGATACGTGGCAAACCTTGCGTAATATCGTCTCCGGCTACACCACCGGTATGGAACGTACGCATTGTAAGCTGTGTTCCTGGCTCACCAATGGACTGTGCTGCGATAATACCAACTGCTTCACCGATCTCCACGTGTTTACCAGTCGCGAGGTTGCGACCATAACACTTCTTGCAGACACCATGACTTGCACGGCAGCTGAGGACGGAGCGGATTTGCAATTTAGTAATACCTGCTTTGATAATCGCTTCTGCTTTATCGGAGTCAATCAATTCATTGCGACCTACAATGATTTCTTTCGTTTCCGGATGACGAAGTGTCTCGAAGCAGTATCTGCCTTCAATACGGTCGTAGAGATCTTCGATAACCTCTTTACCATCCTGGATACGACTTACCGTAAAGCCTTTATCTGTACCACAATCATCATCACGCACGATTACGTCTTGGGCTACGTCTACGAGACGACGAGTCAGGTAACCTGAATCGGCTGTACGCAGGGCTGTATCCGCCAAACCTTTACGCGCTCCGTGAGTGGAGATAAAGTACTCGAGTACCGTCAGACCTTCACGGAAGTTCGATTTGATTGGGAGTTCGATAATTCGACCGGATGGGTTGGCCATCAGGCCACGCATACCGCCCAATTGGGTGATTTGCGATTTGTTACCCCGTGCTTTGGAGTCTACCATCATCATGATCGAGTTGTAACGATCCATGGACTTCATCAGAATCTCAGTGATGTCATCTTTGGATTTTGACCAGATATCAATGATACGGTCATAGCGCTCCTCATTCGTAATCAGACCACGACGGTACTGATTCGTAACGATTTGTGCTTTTTCCTCAGATTGTCTAAGAATTTCAAACTTCTCAGGTGGAACGATAACATCAGATACCGCAACCGTAATACCGGCACGTGTAGAGTATGTGAAACCAAGTTGTTTGATTTTATCCAAAATAACGGCTGTTTCCGTTGTGTGATAAATTTCAAAACAACGTGCAATGATGGAGCCGAGGTATTCTTTACCGACACCGCCAGCCAGAGGAGCATTCATAATAGCTTCTCTGAGATCAGCACCTTTTTCATATACAAATGAGTGATCTGCAGTACCTTGGTACAGGTTAGCACGAGTCGCATCATTGATATACGGGAAGCTTGCCGGGAAAATTTCATTGAAGATAATTTTACCGACAGTTGTCAGCAACATTCCTTCTTGTTGTTCTTCCGTGAAGCTTGTTTTACCAAGCGCCTTAACCGGAATAGCTACACGAGCATGCAGACCAGCAGTACCACGTTGGTATGCCGATACAGCTTCGTTAACTGTACGCAAGATCATACCTGTGCCCTTTTCTTCCTTGTTATCCATAGTGAGGTAGTAAGAACCAAGCACCATATCCTGGGAAGGAGTAACAACCGGTTTACCGTCTTTCGGGTTCAAAATGTTACCCGATGCAAGCATCAGGATACGTGCTTCCGCTTGAGCTTCAGCGGACAACGGAACGTGCACGGCCATTTGGTCACCGTCAAAGTCGGCATTGTATGCCGTACATACGAGCGGGTGAAGACGAATTGCTTTACCTTCAACGAGAATCGGTTCAAATGCTTGAATACCGAGTCTGTGAAGCGTAGGGGCACGGTTCAACAGAACCGGATGCTCCTTGATTACTTCTTCAAGAACATCCCATACTTCAGGACTTACACGCTCAACTTTACGTTTTGCGCTCTTGATGTTGTGGGCAAGCCCTTTATTTACAAGCTCTTTCATAACAAAAGGCTTGAACAATTCAAGTGCCATATCTTTTGGCAGACCACACTGATACATTTTCAGGTAAGGTCCAACAACGATAACGGAACGACCAGAATAGTCAACCCGTTTACCGAGCAAGTTTTGACGGAAACGTCCTTGTTTACCTTTCAGCATGTGGCTGAGTGATTTCAATGGACGGTTACCAGGACCCGTTACCGGGCGTCCACGACGACCATTATCGATCAATGCATCAACAGCTTCCTGCAACATCCGTTTTTCATTTTGCACGATAATATCCGGCGCGCCCAGATCAAGCAGACGTTTCAGACGGTTATTCCGGTTGATTACACGGCGGTACAAGTCATTCAGGTCAGACGTTGCAAAACGTCCACCATCCAACTGTACCATTGGACGAAGTTCCGGCGGGATAACAGGAAGTACATCCATGATCATCCACTCTGGCTTGTTGCCGGAGTTGCGGAATGCTTCGATAACTTCCAGACGTTTGATTGCACGATTACGACGTTGTCCTTGCGCAGTCCGGAGCTCTTCTTTCAGGAACTCGAGCTCTTTGTCTATGTCAAGGTCTTGAAGCAATTTTTTAACCGCTTCTGCGCCCATGCCAGCATGGAAACCATAACCGTATTTTTCACGGTAGCTGCGGTATTCTTTCTCGGACAACAGCTGTTTTTTCTCCAGTGGAGTTTCTCCTGGATCAGTTACAACATATGATGCAAAATAAATAATCTCTTCAAGAGATCTTGGAGACATATCCAGAGCAAGACCCATACGGCTCGGAATACCTTTGAAGTACCAGATATGCGATACCGGAGCAGCGAGCTCAATGTGGCCCATCCGTTCGCGGCGTACTTTCGCACGTGTTACTTCAACGCCACAACGATCACAGACAACGCCTTTATAACGGACGCGTTTGTATTTACCGCAATGACATTCCCAGTCTTTTGTAGGGCCAAAAATCTTTTCGCAGAACAGCCCTTCTTTTTCCGGTTTCAACGTACGATAGTTGATCGTTTCCGGTTTTTTCACTTCTCCGCGGGACCAAGAACGAATTTTCTCTGGGGAAGCAAGCCCGATCTTCATGTATTCGAAATTGTTGACGTCCAACAAGGAGCAACCCTCCTTAACCAATTCCTGTAATCTAGGTTACGCCCACTCCGGCCGAAGCCGGAGCAAGACGTGAGCCTGATGAAAAACGCCGGTCATCATGCGCTCGAAGCGGTTTATTCCGCTCCGACCTCTGTACCCTCAAGGTTGAGGCTGAGCTTATCGCTCGCAGCGTCATCTTCATCGTCCATTTCTCTCATTTCAATCTCTTGCTCATCTTCACTCAAAATCTTAACGTCCATACCCAAGCTTTGCAGCTCTTTGATCAATACTTTGAATGATTCAGGAACACCTGGTTCCGGAACATTCTCACCTTTGACAATGGATTCATACGTTTTAACCCGACCAACAACGTCATCGGATTTAACAGTCAAGATTTCTTGCAGCGTATAAGCAGCACCGTATGCCTCAAGCGCCCATACTTCCATCTCCCCGAAACGCTGTCCACCAAATTGGGCTTTACCGCCCAATGGCTGTTGCGTAACAAGTGAGTAAGGACCCGTGGAACGGGCATGGATTTTATCATCAACCATGTGTGCCAGTTTGATCATGTGCATGACACCTACGGTAACTTCACGTTCAAACTCTTCACCTGTACGACCATCATACAGGACAGTTTTACCATTACGTTGCATACCCGCTTCTTCCATCGTATCGAAGACGTCATACTCCTTCGCTCCGTCGAATACAGGAGTTGCTACGTGAATACCCAGTTGCATCGCCGCCATACCCAAGTGAACCTCGAGTACTTGACCGATATTCATCCGGGAAGGTACGCCCAGTGGGTTAAGAACGATCTGAACCGGTGTACCGTCTGGCAGGAAAGGCATATCTTCTTCCGGCAAGATGCGGGCCACGACCCCTTTGTTACCGTGACGTCCGGCCATTTTATCACCCTCGGAAATTTTCCGTTTTTGAGCGATATATACACGAACGAGTTGGTTAACACCTGGAGGCAGCTCATCACCGTTTTCACGGGTAAATACTTTCACGTCTACTACGATACCGTCAGTACCATGTGGTACACGCAAGGAAGTATCACGTACTTCACGTGCTTTCTCACCAAAGATCGCATGCAAGAGACGTTCTTCTGCTGTCAGCTCTGTTACACCCTTAGGTGTTACTTTACCAACCAGAATGTCGCCAGCACTGATCTCAGCACCGATGCGGATAATACCGCGCTCATCCAAGTTACGCAACGCTTCTTCCCCAACGTTAGGGATATCACGTGTGATCTCTTCAGGTCCAAGCTTGGTATCACGTGCTTCTGACTCATACTCCTCGATATGGATGGATGTATATACATCTTCCTTAACGAGTTTTTCACTGAGCAAGATCGCATCCTCGTAGTTGTAACCTTCCCAAGTCATGAAGGCAACAACAACGTTACGTCCCAGAGCCAATTCACCCATTTCCGTTGAAGGACCATCAGCGAGGATATCACCAGCTTTGACAGCGACACCTCTTTTGACAATCGGACGTTGGTTAATGCATGTTCCTTGGTTCGAACGCATAAATTTGTGTAATTTATATTTAACGATATCGCCTTTAACTTCCTGACCGTCCACTTCTTCAACACGACGGACCCAAATCTCGTTCGCAGTAGATCGTTCAATAATTCCGTCATAATCGGAGACAATACATACACCGGAATCTTTCGCGGCTTTGTGTTCCATACCTGTTCCCACAAGAGGTGCTTTAGGAATCAAAAGTGGAACGGCCTGCCGCTGCATGTTTGATCCCATGAGCGCACGGTTGGAGTCATCGTTCTCAAGGAACGGAATAAGCGCTGTAGCGACGGATACAACTTGCTTAGGAGATACGTCCATGTAGTCAACGCGCTCACTCGGCATCGTAAGGATGTTATCCGACTGTTTGTTATAACGTACAATGATCGCTTCTTCTTCAAATGTACTATCTTCATTCAGTTTCGCATTCGCTTGCGCGATAACATAGTTGTCCTCTTCGTCCGCTGTCAGGTAATCAATTTGCTCGGTTACAATACCTGTCTTCGGATCAACCCAACGATATGGAGCTTCAATGAAGCCATATTCATTCACACGGGCGAACGTAGACAAGGAGTTGATCAAACCGATGTTTGGTCCCTCTGGCGTCTCGATTGGACACATACGGCCATAGTGGGATGGATGGACGTCACGCACTTCCATACCTGCGCGCTCACGTGTCAAACCACCGGGTCCGAGTGCGGACAAACGACGTTTATGTGTCAACTCACCCAGCGGGTTCGTTTGATCCATAAATTGTGACAACTGAGAGCTACCAAAGAACTCTTTAATCGATGCAATAACAGGACGTATGTTGATCAATGCCTGTGGTGTAATTACGTTAGCATCCTGAATGGACATTCTCTCACGAACCACACGCTCCATACGGGACAAACCGATACGGAACTGATTCTGCAGGAGTTCACCCACCGAACGCAAACGACGGTTACCCAGATGGTCAATATCATCCGTGCTACCAATTCCCTGCAGAAGGTTAAGGAAATAACTGATGGACGAAATGATATCCGCCGGTGTCACGTTTTTAACGGACTTGTCAATGATTCCATTGGCAATCAGTTTGACTACTTTACCATCTTCTGTTGGTGAAAATACATCGATCGTTTGCATAGGAACATCATTAGCATCCAGAACACCGTTACCCACGTGATACGTGCGGAAACCAACGCTCTTCTCCAGATACGGCATGATTTCATCCAACAAGCGACGATCCACCATTTGACCTGCTTCAGCAATAATCTCGCCTGTTTCAGCGTCAACAAGTGATTCAGCCAAACGCTGGTTAAATAAACGGTTTTTGATGTGAAGCTTTTTGTTCATTTTGTAACGACCTACATTAGCCAGGTCATAACGTTTTGGATCAAAGAAACGTGCTACGAGCAAGCTTTTCGCATTATCCAGCGTTGGCGGCTCGCCCGGACGAAGACGCTCATAGATCTCAATGAGTGCTTTCTCCGTGGAATCCGTGTTGTCTTTGTCCAGTGTGTTGCGGATATATTCGTCATTACCGAGCAGATCCAGAATCTCAGCATCTGTGCCAAAACCAAGTGAACGCAGGAGAACCGTAACCGGTATTTTACGTGTACGGTCGATCCGGACATAAACAACATCCTTCGCGTCCATCTCCAGTTCCAACCAAGCGCCGCGGTTAGGAATAACTGTAGCGGTATACGTTTTTTTGGCGTTTTTATCTACTTTGGTACTGAAGTAAACGCTAGGAGAGCGAACCAACTGGCTGACAATAACCCGTTCCGCACCATTAATAATAAATGTGCCCGTGTTGGTCATCAGCGGGAAATCTCCCATGAATACTTCCTGCTCTTTGACTTCGCCGGTTTCCTTATTAATGAGCCGGACTTTGACCCGAAGCGGTGCTGCATACGTAACGTCACGCTCTTTTGCGTCGTCTACTGTATACTTCGGTTCACCGAGACTGTAATCGATAAATTCCAAAATCAAGTTACCTGTAAAATCCTGGATCGGCGAGATATCCTGGAACATTTCGCGCAACCCTTCCTCCAAAAACCAATCATAGGATTTTTGTTGGATTTCAATCAGGTTCGGAACTTCGAGTATCTCGTTAATTCGTGCATAACTGCGCCGAGTGCGTCGACCATATTGAACAAGATGTCCTGCCAACTTAAACTCACCCCTCAATGTCTACTCACTTTAAAAATTTCGTTGCGAACCTCTGTTTGTAACCTTATAATGGTACACATACAGAGCAAAGCAATGCATCCACAAATAAAGAAAAGCCCTTACTCGAAATGTCGTTCGAAAAAAGAGCAACTTTGATCGGCGGATGTCTTTCCAAATCATTCTTATCCCCAGTTTGCCCAAAATGTACATATTATACGCCAAACGTAGGCATAATAAGCCCGTTCGGCGTAAAAAAAAGTCGACATTTTTAGTTAGCTAAAGCCAAGTAGGGCATCTTAATACTGACATTTTACAACTATACCACGACCTGAATTTCAAGTCAATAGTCCTATTGCAAAAAAAATGATCCCCTGCTTACTTTACAAACTCGGATTCAGCTTTTAGTAGATACCTCTTCCGATTTCACCGCTTTGAAAATCCGATAGCCTTTATCCTTCGTCACTTCTTCCACTCTTCCAAACAAAGATTCCAATTTCGCTTTCGCTGACGGTGCTCCTTGTTTCTTCTGAATGACAATCCACAACGAACCGCCTACTTTCAGATGGCGATGTGCCTGTTCGAAAATAGTATGAACCGTCTCTTTCCCAGCCCGTATAGGCGGGTTGGTTAGGATAACGTCAAAATCTTGCTTTTTTACTTCAGACAGTAGATTACTTTGCAATACCGTAACATTGTTAATTCCGTTCGCTTTTGCATTTTCCCTGGAAAGTTCAACGGCTCTCTCGTTGATATCGATCATGGTGACATGCCCATCCGGTACAAGTTTGGCTGCTGTAAGACCCATTGGCCCGTATCCACAGCCCACATCGAGAACATGAGCCCCTGATGGCAACTCTATCGCATCAATCAATACTCTGCTGCCATAATCGATTCCGTTTTTGGAAAACACACCGGCATCCGTCACGAATCGCAGACTGAATCCGCGAAGAACCGCTTCAGTTGCTCTGCGATCATGCGCCACTTGCGGTTTGTCCGAATAATAATGATTGGACATGCCCTCACTCACTTTCCATTTACAATTACAGCAACAAACCCCTTGATATAAGTCAAGGGGTTTGTTGTTTTGTTCATTTAGCTTGTAATAGCTAAATTATTTAACTTCAACTGAAGCGCCTGCTTCTTCAAGCTTAGCTTTAACCGCTTCTGCTTCTTCTTTAGCAACTTTTTCTTTCAATGCTTTTGGAGCGTTGTCAACCAATTCTTTTGCTTCTTTCAGGCCAAGACCTGTGATTTCGCGAACTGCTTTGATAACGTTGATTTTGGAAGCACCAGCGCTAGTCAAGATTACGTCGAACTCGGATTGCTCAGCTTCAGCAGAAGCTACTGCACCTGCAGCAGCTACTGGAGCTGCAGCAGTTACGCCGAATTCTTCTTCGATTGCTTTAACAAGATCGTTCAATTCCAGTACAGTCATGCCTTTGATTGCTTCCAAGATTTGCTCTTTACTCATGAGTGAACCTCCATATATAATATTATTTTTTTTAATTCATTTGCCGCCTAAGCAGCATTCAGATCAAGTTGCTTACGCGCCTTGTTCTTCTTTTTCTGCAACTGCTTTAACCGCAAGCGCGAAGTTGCGCACTGGCGCTTGAAGCACGCTGAGGAGCATGGAGAGGAGTCCATCGCGGGATGGCAGTTCTGCCAATGCCTTAACTTCTTCTACTCCGATTACGCGACCTTCTACGACTGCACCTTTCAATTCCAGTGCATCGTTCTTTTTCGCGAAGTCGTTCAGAATTTTAGCTGGAGCCACAACGTCATCTACGCTGAATGCAATTGCAGTAGGACCTGTAAGAACATTTTCAAGTTCTGTCAGTTCTGCTGCTGCAGCTGCACGGCGAAGCAACGAGTTTTTCAGCACTTGGAATTCGATCCCTGCTTCACGAAGTTGCTTACGCAACTCAGTTACTTGGGCAACGTTCAATCCGCGATAGTCAACAACAACAGTTGTAACGCTCTCGCGCAATTTTGCTGTTACTGCATCAACGGATTCTTGTTTTGCTTGAATCACTTTTGCGTTTGCCAATCTGTACACCTCCTGATCAAATTTATCCCATTAAGAAAAGCCTCCGTAGAATCACGAAGGCTTGATATATACTCATCATCGATTTGCATCGTTCTAAGTTCTATAATCACACCTCGGCAGGAAATTAAGCCAAATGGCACCTACTGTCTACGGCAAGCATATTCAAATGTCAACGGTCAGTCACTCGGACTCACAACTTTTATATCTTATCAAAAACAGGACAAGCCTGTCAAGAGATATTATCTAAAAGCTGCTGCGTTCACGCGTGCGCCAGGGCCCATCGTGGAAGAAAGACTAACATTCTTCAGATAAACACCTTTTGCTGCCGCTGGTTTAGCACGATTCAGAGCTTCCATGAGAGCTTTGAAGTTCTCATTAAGTTGCTCAGAAGAGAAAGAAGCTTTACCAATCGGTGCATGAATTTGACCTGCACGATCCAGACGATATTCGATTTTACCGGCTTTAATTTCTTGAACAGCCTTAGTTACATCGAAAGTTACCGTTCCGGCTTTAGGGTTAGGCATCAGACCTTTACCGCCGAGCAGTCGGCCCAATTTACCTACTTCACTCATCATATCTGGTGTCGCTACGCAGACGTCGAATTCGAACCAGCCTTGTTGGATTTTGTTGATCATGTCTGCATCACCAACATAGTCCGCGCCAGCCGCTTCCGCTTCTTTCGCTTTGTCACCTTTTGCAAATACCAATACGCGTTGTGTTTTACCTGTGCCGTGTGGCAAGACAACAACACCACGTACAGCCTGGTCTTGCTTACGAGGGTCTACACCCAAACGAACTGCTGCTTCGATTGTTTCATCGAATTTTGCAGTAGCTGCCTTTTTCACAAGCTCTACAGCTTCTGAAGGCTCGTAAGTTGCTTCGCTGTCAATCAGCTTAGCAGCTTCCAGGTATTTTTTACCGTGTTTAGCCATGTTTTATTCCTCCTTTGTGGTGTTAGCGGATATACCTCCCACATCAACCGGTCGCGAATCGACCGGTTTTACGAAGCCATGTTTCTTATGAAAATTAGTCTTCGATGGTGATACCCATGCTGCGGGCAGTACCTTCGACCATACGCATAGCGGACTCAACGTCTGCTGCATTCAGGTCAGGCATTTTTGTTTCTGCGATTTGACGTACCGCATCACGTTTAACAGTAGCAACTTTTTTCTTGTTCGGTTCGCCGGATCCTTTTTCAACTTTAGCTGCCACTTTCAACAGAACTGCTGCTGGTGGAGTTTTAGTGATGAAAGTAAAGGAACGGTCCTCGAATACAGAAATTTCAACTGGAATAATCAATCCCGCTTGATCAGCTGTACGAGCGTTGAATTCTTTACAGAATGCCATGATGTTGACACCTGCTTGACCCAAAGCTGGACCGACTGGTGGTGCTGGGTTTGCTTTACCTGCTGGAATCTGCAGTTTTACCATTTTAATAACTTTTTTCGCCATGATTGACACCTCCTTGCAAAATAGTGGTTAACGGGTTTTTCAACCCTCCCACAAGAAACTTGAAGAAACTATATCTTCTCCACTTGCGTGTATTCCAACTCAAGCGGTGTTTCCCGTCCAAACATGTTCACGTGCACTTTCAACTTGCTTTTCTCTACCAAAATTTCTTCCACGGAGCCTACGAAATTCGCAAAAGGACCGACTTTAATACGCACGGATTCCTTAATATCGAACTCAATTTTCGGCTTAGGCTCAACCATTCCCATGTGCTTCAGAATTTGTTCCACTTCTTCAGGCAACAATGCAGTTGGTTTGGACCCAGAACCTGTCGAACCGACAAATCCTGTAACCCCTGGTGTGTTGCGAACAACATACCAAGAATCATCCGTCTGTACCATTTCCACCAAGACATAACCGGGGTAAACTTTACGCATAACGGTTTTTTTCTTACCGTCCTTGTTTACCACTTCTTCTTCCATAGGAACAAGAACGCGGAATATCTTGTCTTCCATGCCCATAGACTCTACGCGTTTTTCCAAATTGGCTTTGACCTTGTTCTCATACCCTGAATAGGTATGAACGACGTACCATCTTTTTTCCATATCAAGCCACCGGAACCCTTCTTAAATAATCGCTTCGATCACAAAGGAGATGCCAATGTCAATGACCCAAAAAAACAGCGTCATAACCACAACAGTACCAAGTACGATCAATGTGTAGTTGGTCAGCTCTTTACGATTAGGCCAGCGAACTTTTTTAAGTTCAGCCCAGCTTTCTGAGAAAAAGGAAATCAGAGATTTGAAACTTCGTTTCACGCCGACACCTCCAAAAACTATCTGGTTTCGCGATGAGAAGTCTGCTCGTTACAAAACTTGCAAAATTTCTTCATCTCCATGCGGTCGGGGTGATTACGCTTGTTTTTTGTCGTAGTGTAATTTCTTTGTTTGCAGTTAGTACAAGCCAAAGTAATAATTACCCGCATGATGTACACCTCCCGAAGACTTCCACATTCAAGCAGAGTCTCTAAATTGATCCTGAAAAAAAGCCATAAATTTAGGCCTACCTAAAACACTTTATCACAAGGGTATAACCATGTCAATGAAAGAATAGTCTTTCATTCATTGGGTATTACTTCCGTACAACGTACATTCGTTTCTCATCTCTGTTTTTCTCTTCTCCTGCTTGGACCGAGCGATTACTAGTATAAACATTCTTAGATTTTATAAACTTGAGACACTAAAAAAAGACTCAAACACCGAGCCTTTTCCGTCAACGACAACATGTGTTTAATTATCTCGAACTTCCAGGTACTTTTCAAGTTTGCGCTTGACGCGCTGAAGTGCATTATCAATGGACTTCACATGTCTGTCCAAATCTACTGCAATCTCTTGATAAGATCTCCCGTCCAGATACAACATCAATACTTTACGTTCCAGATCACTCAGAATCTCGGACATTTTATCTTCCAGGCCCACAAACTCTTCCTGATTGATGATAAGTTCTTCCGGATCACTGACTTGGGTTCCACAAATCACATCGAGTAACGTACGATCAGACTCTTCGTCATAAATAGGCTTGTCCAGAGATACATAAGAATTAAGCGGAATATGCTTCTGACGTGTTGCTGTCTTAATCGCCGTGATGATCTGTCTTGTAATACACAGTTCGGCAAAAGCCTTGAACGAAGCCAGCTTGTCCCCTTTGAAATCTCGAATGGATTTGTAGAGGCCAATCATTCCTTCTTGAATAATATCTTCCCGGTCTGCCCCAATCAGAAAATAAGATCTTGCCTTGGCGCGTACAAAGTTACGATATTTGTTAATTAGAAACTCTAACGCTTCGCTTTCGCCTTCACGGAAAGCTTCGACAATGTCTTCGTCACTTTGGTAATCATACTTAGATAACATGATATCTTTGAGGTCGACACTCACAGACAATCCCTCCGGCTGCAACGCAAGGTACCCCGTTACTCTACTCTATGAAATATAGGATCAGTATATATGATGCTACCTCACACCGTCAACCACGCTCTGCCTAAAAAAGAACATCAATAACATAAATGTCAAGAGTTTCAATATTCTAAATTTTGTAAAAACGTGCTGTTATTCCCGGCGCCATCGCTCAAACTCTTTTAATACATCGGGACTTAACTTACCCCCGAGTGTGTTACGCGTGGTCTTCGCCTGATCTTCTTCCAGTCGTTTTTTTAATTCTTTTTCGTTCTGCTCAACTTCAATTAGTAACTCCCTTGCAGATACGCGTAGCGCTCCCTGTCCAAAAATAACATGTTGCTCTACCATATCGCTCGTAGCCACATAGATTTGGCGTCTTCGCATGCTTAGTTCCCGAACGAGTCTTTCAATGCATTCGTCTGCCGTCTCTTTTTCCTTTGTAAAATAGATCTGCACTTTGCTCTGAGTAAAGGATTTACCGAGTCCAGGCACGAGGTAGGCGTCAAACACAACAATGACTCGACGGCCGGAGAAAGCCTGGTAGTCTGCAAGACGAAAGAGAAGCCTGTTACGTGCCTCTTCGAGCCCACTTTCCGCCAGTTTGGTTAATTCCGGCCAGTCGCCAATCATGTTGTACCCGTCTACAAGAAGCACATCACGGGAATCAGCCATACCTTCTATTCCTGCGCTTGACGCGAGCGGAGCACTTCGTACATGACAACCCCCGCTGCCACGGAAGCATTCAGGGAATTAATCTGACCTTGCATTGGTAGTTTGATCAGCACATCGCATTTCTCACGAATAAGTCGTCCCATTCCCTTGTTCTCATTTCCGATTACCAATGCCACAGGGCCAGTAAAGACCCCATTACCAAAGACACCTTCATGAGCCGTGACATCTGTCCCTACAACCCATACACCTTCCTCTTTGAGGCGATCGATGGTCTGACCAAGATTACTTACCCGAGCCACTGGCACGTACTCCACAGCGCCTGCTGATGTTTTGGATACTGTCACGGTTACCGCTGCCGAGCGACGTTTCGGTACAATGACGCCATGCGCACCCGTGCAATCTGCTGTCCGCAAAATAGACCCCAGGTTATGAGGATCTTCAATCTCATCCAGCAGAATCAGGAAAGGATGCTCATTCTTCGCTTTTGCTGCGGCAAGAATGTCTTCCACCTCCACATAAGCGTAAGGTGCTGCTTGAGCAACTACCCCCTGATGCTGAATGCCTGGTACCGTTTGATCCAGCTTACGCTTGTCCACGTGTTGAATGACAATACCTAGTTTTTTAGCTTCCGAGATAATAGGTTGAGTCAGATGTTTCTGTGCTGTATCGGCAATCCATATTTTATTAATGGTCCGGCCTGAACGCAGCGCCTCCGTCACGGAGTGTTTACCGGCGATCCATTCTTCTTCCATCGTTGTTCGATCCTCTCTGTAATGCGTTGTTTTGTTGAAATTTCTATTTTTTTGTCGGTGATGGCGATTGTTGTTCCGCGTGCTCAATGCCAAGCCCGATCAGTTCAATCATGCGATCATGATGACCACTGCTGTAGAGGTAACCAATGAGACATTCAAAAGCTGTGGCATGTCTGTATTCCAACACATCTGCATTTTTGGGTACACTACCCGACTTGGCATTCCGCCCTTGCCGGACGATATCACGTTCTTCCTCTGTCAGTTCAGCCTCAATCGTTGTAAGTATGCGGCTCTGTGCCTTCGCTGATACCAACCCGGTTGCACTACGGTGCAAATGATTGGGACGCATGTTGGCCTTCGACAGCAGATATTGACGAACAGCTACCTCATATACCGCATCACCAATATAGGCCAGTGCAATAGGTGGAATCAACCTCGCAGGTCTGGAAGGAGGATATGGGAACCACCCTCCCTCTGTGACCTGCTCCTGTTGTTTTGGTGTAGTTGGATGTCCTTCGCTCATTTGCGCCGCCATCTCATGCCCTGCGCCGTATCTTCAAGCAGAATACCACGTGCAGACAATTCATCGCGAATTTCATCCGCTCTTGCCCAGTTTTTGGACTTGCGCGCTTCTACACGTTCTTCAATCAGACGTTCTACTTCCTCATCCAGAAGTTCTGGCTCTGCGTCAGTATAGATGCGCAGCACAGCATTCAATTCACTGAACAATTCGAGGAGTGCACGAATGTCTGCCGCATTAACTACTTCTTGCTGCAACAGTTGGTTGGCTTCCCCTGCCCACTCAAACATCGCAGTAATTGCATCAGGAGTATTGAAATCATCTTGCATCTTCTCGTGATACTGCTGACGAATTTGGTCGAGTCTTGCCGCAAACTCTGCTGTGATATCCTGATCAACAGTTACTGCATTCAGACGATGGTTCAGGTTACCTACCGCATTTGCAATCCGGTCCACACTGTTCTGTGCCTGCTCCATCGTATCATCCGTGAAGTTCAATGGGTTGCGATAGTGGGTCGACAACATGAAATAACGAATCGCTTCGCGTTTATATTGATTCCGCAAGTCTTTAACCAGAACACCATTACCGAGTGATTTCGACATCTTCTCGTTATCAATCCGGATGAATCCATTATGCATCCAGTAGTTCGCAAGTGGTTTACCTGTTAATACTTCGGATTGGGCGCATTCGCACTCATGGTGCGGGAACTGCAAATCCTGTCCACCCCCGTGAATGTCCAATGTATCCCCAAGGTACTCCCTAGCCATGGCGGAGCACTCAATATGCCAGCCTGGTCGACCATCGCCCCAAGGACTGGACCAATAGATCTCACCTGGTTTGGCAGCCTTCCAGAGCACAAAATCTTCGGGATGCTCTTTGCGCTCGTCCACACCCACACGGATTCCAAATTGCAGCTCCTGCAGGTTTTGTTTCGAAAGTTTGCCATATTCGCTGAATTTGCCTGTGCGATAATAGACGTCACCGCCATTTTCATACGCAAATCCTTTTTCAACCAGCTCACGGATAAAATCAATGATCAGCGGCATGTTTTCCGTTACTCTCGGATTGCTGCTTGCCTTGGGAATACCCAATCCCTCAATGTCTTCATAATAGGCAGCAATAAATTTCTCAGCCACGTGAGGAACGTCTGTTCCAAGTTGTTCTGCTTTGCGAATCAACTTATCGTCCACATCCGTGAAGTTCACCACATAGTTCACATCATGTCCTGTCTGTTCCAGGTATCCACGAACCGTGTCGAAAAAGATAACCGGGCGTGCATTCCCGATATGAATGTAGTCATATACCGTTGGTCCGCAGACATACATTTTCACTTTCCCTGGCTCTTGGGGAACAAATTTCTCTTTGGTACGACTCATCGTATTATAAATCTGAAGCGTCATGGTCACTTATCCTTTCATCCTATACTGCCTTTATTTATTGTATCACGTATCACGCACAGTCTCATTTTCACGGGCATTTTGCAGTGTACGTACTTCTTCCTGCAATCGTTCGAGTTCTTTTTGCATACCACGCAAGGAGTCAACGACTGGATCGGGCAATTGCTGACTGAGGCGATCTACCCGTCGGCCATCCTGTTTAACAATTCTACCCGGTATACCTACCACGGTACTATTGGAAGGGACCTCCTTAAGCACAACGGAGTTTGCACCAATGTTACACTGATCCCCCACGCTAAATGAACCCAGCACCTTGGCTCCGGATGAGATAACCACATTATTACCAATGGTCGGATGTCTCTTCCCTTTTTCTTTCCCTGTTCCGCCCAGGGTAACCCCCTGATAGATAACGACATCATCGCCAATCTCACATGTTTCTCCAATAACGACGCCCATTCCATGGTCAATAAACAACCGATTTCCGATCGTAGCTCCAGGATGTATCTCGATTCCTGTCATAAAACGGCTAACCTGCGAAATGAACCGGGCAACCGAGAACCATCTTCGCTTGTATAAAAAATGAGCGATCCGGTGTGCCCATATCGCATGCAGCCCTGAGTAGGTGAATACCACCTCAAACCAACCTCGGGCCGCCGGATCGTTTTCAAACACCGCCTGGATATCTGATCTGATCTTCTTGAACATGCTCGTTCCCCTCTTGTTCAGGTTCCCGTCCTCCGGCTTACCGGACGGCGCGTTCCTTGGTAGTGTACTGCACACTCGCCTAAACAAAAAAACGCCCCTGCAGCATTTAGCTGCAGAGGCGTTTATCGCGGTCCCACTCTGCTCGGTCCATTCTTAAATAGAATGAGCCCTCAAGCGGTTTGGTAACGGAAACCAATCGTCACAACCTATCCTAACGTTTTCCCATGTCATGATCGACAAAGGCGGGGCCGGATTCGGCTGTGCAGCTCACGGGCGCATTTCGACTGATGGACAGTGGATGGTTCACAGCCACCGCATCCAAAGAAATCTCTCTTTGCTACGGGACCATCCTCTCTGAATCTGTCCGGGTCAGTCTACTCCTCCCGATCTTTGCTGTTCTATTAGATAAATCATATCAATTATTCGTTGTGTTGTTATTATAGCGAAAAGGCCTCAGACTGACAACAGCCTCCTACGTAATCTATCCATCGTAGGACTGTGTTCAGATTCCAAATAAACGGAATGTCTTCGACTAAGATTATTTTACTTGTGCAAGCAAACGTTCGATCACCGTATCACGACCCAGAAGCACGATCGTTTGGTTCAAATCCCGTCCATGCGTCTGTCCAGTCAAGGCTACACGAATTGGCATAAAGAGCTGTTTGCCCTTAAAGCCGGTTTCTTTCTGTACTTCCTTGATCAATGCAGCCATTTTGCTTGGAGTAAACTCTTCGCTCGCCTGTACTTTATCCGCAAATGCCTTCAGTACAGTTGGCACCTGCTCCTCCGCAAGCACTGCTTCTCCTTCACTTTCAAGCTCCAGATTGGAACGGAAGAATACTTCCGACAATTCGACAATATCGGAGGCAGAATTCATCTGCTCTTGGTACAGGTGTACCAGCGTATAAGCCCATTCTTTTTGTTCAGCAGACAGCTCGGAAGAAATACGTCCAGCCTTTTGCAGATGCGGAATGGCCATTTCGGCAATACGTTCCGGGTCAGCATGTTTGATATAGTGGTTGTTCAAGTGAGCCAGCTTGTGGGTATCAAATACCGCAGGGCTCTTGGACAGACGTTTCGTATCAAAAATGGAGATCAGTTGCTCTTGCGAGAAGATCTCTTCTTCCCCTTCCGGTGACCAGCCGAGTAAGGAAATAAAGTTAAACATCGCTTCAGGCAAATAGCCGAGCTGGTCATACTGCTCAATAAACTGGATAACGGACTCATCCCGTTTACTCAGCTTCTTGTGATTTTCATTCACGATCAACGTCATATGACCGAATTGCGGTGGCTCCCAGCCAAGCGCTTCATAGATCATCAGTTGACGCGGCGTGTTCGAGATGTGATCTTCCCCACGCAGGACGTGGGAGATCTTCATCAAGTGATCATCCACAGCAACGGCATAGTTGTATGTGGGAATGCCATCTTTTTTCACAATGACGAAGTCGCCGGATTCCTTGCTGTTGAACGAGATTGTGCCTTTAACCATATCATCAAACGTATATGTGCGCTCTTCCGGCACACGGAAACGAATACTCGCTACGCGGCCTTCCGCTTCAAACGCACTAATTTGCTCTGGAGTCAGGTCACGGTGTTTGCCAGAATAACGCGGTGTTTCTCCACGTGCTGACTGTTCCTCGCGCTCTTGCTCCAATTCTTCTTCCGTGCAGAAGCAACGGTAAGCCAGACCTTTATCCAGCAATTCCTGCGTATATTTACGATAGAGGTCCAGACGTTCCGTTTGACGGTATGGTCCGTATTCTCCACCCACGTCAATACTTTCGTCCCACTCAATTCCGAGCCATTTCAGGTATTTCAGTTGGCTTTCTTCACCACCGGCAATATTCCGTTTCACGTCCGTATCTTCAATACGAATAATGAATTTACCGTTATTATGTTTGGCATATAAATAGTTAAACAACGCCGTACGGGCATTCCCGATATGCAGGTGTCCCGTTGGGCTCGGCGCGTAACGCACACGAATATCCGTGCTCATATGATCCCCTCCGTCACTAATTGATTGATGATATCACACACGTACAAGGCAAACAACGGATTGAGCGGCAATGCCCTCTCCCCGTCCCGGGAATCCCAGTTGCTCTGTTGTTGTTGCTTTCACGTTCACCTGTGTTACATCCGCTTCCAGTGCCTTGGCAATAACCTCAGCCATCTGTGGGATATAAGGAGCCATCTTTGGCTTCTGGGCAATAATCGTTGAATCGATATTCCCTAGCTTATACCCGCGATCCTTCACAAGCTGCCATACATGCTCCAGCAATTTCAGGCTGTCGGCATCTTTGAATTCCGGATCGGTATCCGGGAAGTGCTTGCCAATATCCCCAAGTGCCAGCGCACCCAAAATGGCATCACTAATCGCGTGCAACAGCACGTCTGCGTCCGAGTGACCCAGCAGTCCTTTTTCATAAGGAATCGTTACTCCGCCAATAATACACGGGCGTCCCTCTACCAGTTGATGTACATCAAATCCCTGTCCTACACGTATCATCGCTTCTTCTCTCCCCCCAGCAAAAACGCAGCATATTTCAAATCTTCCGGCGTTGTTAATTTGATATTGGTATAATTGCCTTCCACAACCTTGACCGACATTCCCTGACGTTCAGCCAGCATGGCATCATCTGTTCCCAGAAATCCGTCCTGCTCAGCTGATTCGTAGGCGGAGAGCAGGGAAGAAAGACGAAAAGCCTGCGGGGTTTGAATGCTCCACAGACTGCTGCGGTCTGGCGTCGCCGTAACGACTCCTTCCGCATTCACTTGTTTGATCGTATCCTTCACGGGAACCGCCAGTACAGCTGCTCCACCACCGGCTATGGCGGCCGCCATGCATCCCTTGATCTGCTCATGGTTCACAAAAGGACGTACCCCGTCGTGAACGAGAACCCAATCCGTCCCAAGTGCCTCAAGGCCTTTATGGACAGAATGTTGTCTCTCTTTCCCTCCGGGGATAACACGGACACGTGAATCCAGTTGGTATTCTTTTACCCAATCCTGGCAGCGTTCAACATCTGCGGTTCCTGTGACCAGCACCATCTCGCGGATCTCGTCCAGCACAGCAAATACCTCAAGCGTATGTATGAAAACGGGCTTGTCCTGCAGCAACAGAAACTGTTTGCTCTCGGTCGTCCCCATCCGGGTTCCGCGACCTGCTGCCACAATGACAACGCCCCACCCTTTATCCATGCCGCAATCCCTGCCTTGTCTGTCAGTTTATCGTCCAAAGATATACAATATCATTCAACGATACACTACCCATCATACCGCTTTATTGGGCTTTTTCCAACAGTTTCGGCTTGGCAAAAATCATTCGTCCCGCTGAAGTCTGCAACACACTGGTCACCAGCACTTCCATCATCATGCCGATATACTCGCGTCCGCCCTCCACAACGATCATTGTGCCATCATCCAGATAGGCTACACCTTGACCATGCTCCTTGCCATCCTTGATGATCTGCACCATGATCTCCTCACCTGGCAGAACAACTGGCTTAACCGCATTGGCGAGATCATTAATGTTCAACACAGATACACCCTGGAGTTCGCACACTTTGTTCAGGTTAAAGTCATTGGTGACCACTTTACCCTGAAGCACTTTAGCCAGTTTAACCAGTTTGCTGTCCACCTCGGAGATTTCCTCGAAATCCCCCTCGTAGATCAGGACTTTTACATCAAGTTCCTTCTGGATTTTGTTCAAAATGTCCAGTCCACGCCGTCCTCTGTTCCGCTTGAGCAGATCCGATGAATCAGCAATATGCTGTAACTCCTCCAGAACAAATTCCGGAATTACGATCGTGCCTTCAATAAATCCGGTTTTGCATATATCAGCGATACGCCCATCGATAATAACACTGGTATCCAGAATTTTATGTTCTTCCATCCGTCTATCCTCGTCCACCTCGGGATGACCCCATCGTCCAGACATCCAGAAGGCCCCCAGATCGTCTTTCTTCGCCATGGCAAGGGTATAACCGCAATAAGCACTAATCACCGTCAGCGCCACTTGCAGCACTTCTCCTGCCGTCCCCATCCATCCCACAACAGGGTAGAGCAACAAGGCCACGAGCAATCCTGCAACTGTACCTGCAGCACCTGCAGCCAATTCGTTCATAGGTACTTTTGCCAATGAGTCAATTCCACTATGCAGCCTATCTGCCATCAATGTTCCACCAATATTACATACAGCCATAAACATTACAGCTCCCAGCAGAGTCGATATACCAGCTCCCAGTAATCCTGCTGACTGAATCCACTCCGCCATCCATGGGACCGATTTTCCTGCCAGATGATATGCCGTGTAGCCGAACCATGCACCGCACAATCCTGTAAAAGTTAAAATGCCTTTTTTCCACATTAGTCCCTGCACCTCCTTCAATGTATCTTGATCTTTATATCCAGTATGATCCAATTCCTGAATTGCTAATCCCATCCGCAAGAACTTTTTGGAAATGTTGCAATCGTCAGTTGAAAGTAGGTAAATTATTGGCATATAATGAATTCAATTCATATCCCGAGGTGAGTGGCAAAATGAGTACGCTAAGTTTACAGGCTTTCCAGGATCAAGTTTCTGAACTGTTGTTGCGTCATCGCAGCCTGATTGATGTACTGTCCAAAACGGGACAAGCCGGAGCGTCTGTTAACCGTGCCGTGTCCAAAGCCATTACCGAATGCGGCTGCATCGAGCTGCACGCCACCAAGCAGAAATATGCCCCGGAGAGCGATATCGCTCAAACCAAGGGCCTGCTGGAAACGCATGTGGAAGGTGAGTTGTGTGAGAACTGCAGAGAGGTCATCAGCTCTGAACTAGGGCGGAACCTGTTCTACATGTCGGCTCTCTGCAACCTGCTGGACATTAACATGGAAGAGGTCGTAAATCACGAATCACAGAAGTGTTCAACGTTAGGGATGTTTAATCTGTCGTAAGAAGATATGTATGTCGTCCGTAAGGGTTTCTTTTACCGTAAATAGATCTGAATAAACAAAAAGCACGCATTCTCCAGTTCAGGAGAGTACGTGCTTTCTTTGTATAGTGTCTGTCCCCAAGGCGACTTAACGATCGGAAGGACGGGAAGATTTCTCATCCTTGCGCTTTTTCGCCCGACTACGCGAGGCCGCTGTTCGCACATTATGCTTCATTCCATACAAGGCGTATAACACCAGCGGAATAAAGATCAATTTGGATAACTGCTCTGGGAAAATAACGGCTACAGCTATGGCAAATAACACAACCCATGGTGCAATCCAGATTGCCTTGCGTGGCAAACCGACCTTTTTGAAATTGGGATATTTAAGCGAACTCACCATCAGATACGATAACAGCAACGTAGCAATCATCATGCTAACCGGGCCAATATCCTTATTGAACAAGGACAGTGTGGCCAGTACCCCGCCGGCTGCCGGTATCGGCAGACCTGTGAAGTACCCGGGAATTCCCGGACGAACATTAAATCGAGCAAGACGAATGGCTCCACAAATCGGAAAAGCCGCTGTTGCAATCCAGGCGAGGATCGGCATCGAATCTTGAAACGACACCATAAATATGATCAGGGCTGGTGCTGCACCAAAGGAAACCATGTCAGACAAGGAATCAAGTTCCTTACCGAATTCACTTTGAGCATTGAGTGCACGTGCCACTCGGCCATCCAGACCATCCAGCAGCATCGCTACAATGACCATAATGGCAGCCAAACTGTAATTTCCATCAATCGCAAGCAAAATTGCCATCATTCCAAGAAACAGATTACCCAGGGTAAAGAGATTCGGAATGAATCTGGTTAGCATCGTTGTTTCACCTCATCCATTTCAAGCCTTTATATAGGCAAACCCTTACATCTGTCTGTCGATAAACATTTGCTCCTGCAAACGTTTCAGGCCTTCCTTAATGGTCCGGGCACGAACTTCACCAATACCGTCCACTTCGTCCAGTTCTTCAATTGTAGCCATAATAACATGAGGCAATTGTTCGAATTGATCCACCAGATTATGGATAATGACATTGGGCAGGCGGGGGATCTTATTTAATACCCGGAATCCACGAGGGGCAACCGAATCCTCAGAAGTAGCCGCTGATGATGGATAGCCGAGAAGACGGACAATATGATGTGCATCCAGCAACTCATCGTCCGACAATCTTTTCAGTCCCACGATAATTTCACGGATTTTGTCATCACTGTCGTCACGGGCATAGTCTTTATACAATAACCAGGCTTCTTCTTCCGTTGTACCCACAAGTTCTTCCATTTGCATGGAAATGAGTCGTCCCTCATTCCCGAGTTCATGAATGTACCGTTGGATTTCCGTTTTGATCCGCATCACCATTTCGGTACGCTGAATCACATTAACCACTTCAGGAATCGTTACTAATTCCTCAAATTCCGAAGCACTCAGATTCGTAAGGGACTGTGTTAATACCGCTTTGTATTTCTCCAGGGTTTGGATCGCTTGATTCGCTTTGGTCAAAATAACCCCGATTTCCTTGAGGGAATAACGAAGTGTTCCCTGATACAAGGTAATGATATTCCGGCGCTGTGATATGGATACGACCAATTTACCCGTTTGCTTTGCTACACGCTCTGCCGTCCGGTGACGAATCCCCGTCTCTGATGAAGAGATCGAAGAGTCCGGGATTAACTGGGTATTGGCGTAAAGAATACGCTTCAAATCCTCGCTAAGAATAATGGCTCCATCCATCTTGGCGAGTTCATACAGATAGTTCGGGGAGAAATCACAGTTAATCGAGAATCCCCCATCCACCACTTCCATTACTTCAGGGCTGTATCCTACAACAAGCAGTGCGCCCGTCTTGGCGCGCAGCACATTTTCCAGACCTTCGCGGAAAGGTGTACCTGGTGCGATCAGCCTTAACAACTCATTCATATTATCCAGTTGGCTCATATCTTTCATCTTGTTATGCCCCCTAATCTAAAGCAACCGCTAGTGCATCTGCCACGGTATTCACACCGATCAGTTGTATCCCGCGAGGATGTTTCCAGCCCTTTAAGCTTTTTTCTGGTAAAATGACTCGTTTGAAGCCCAGCTTTGCGGCTTCCTTCACTCGTTGTTCGGCCCGTGATACGGCTCGAACCTCACCTGTCAGACCAATCTCGCCAAAGATAACGTCATCCGGCTTGGTCGGTACATCTCTCAAACTGGATGCAATGCTGACGGCAACCGCCAAATCTACAGCGGGCTCATCCAATCGTACTCCACCAGCCACGTTCAGATATGCATCCTGGGTCTGTAAGAACATCCCCATTCGTTTCTCCAACACTGCAATAATCAGATTTAATCGATGCAGATCTACCCCTGTTGCCATACGGCGGGGAGAAGGAAAATGGGTCGTCGAGATCAACGCCTGCAATTCCACAAGCAGAGGGCGTGTACCCTCCATACTGGCAACTACCGTTGAACCTGCTACCCCTAGTGGACGTTCCGACAAAAAGAGTTCGGACGGATTGCCCACTTCACGAAGTCCATCTTCGCCCATTTCAAAAATACCAATCTCATTGGTGGAACCAAAACGATTCTTCACCGCACGCAGTAAGCGATAAGTATGATGCCGTTCTCCTTCAAAATAAAGCACGCAATCCACCATATGTTCTAACATACGTGGACCGGCAATGGCACCTTCTTTGGTAACATGCCCCACAAGAACCGTTGCAATGCCTCTGCCTTTGGCAATCCGCATGAACCTTGACGTACATTCCCTTACCTGTGCTACACTACCCGGCGCACTGGTAACTTCGGGAAGATATACCGTCTGAATGGAGTCGATGACCAGAAAATGCGGCTGGATCTGATCCACCGCTTCCTCTACACGTTCCATATTGGTTTCACACAGTACATACAACTCGGCAGAGAGTGCCCCGAGACGGTCGGCCCGCAATTTGGTTTGCTTGACTGATTCCTCACCGGAAACATATAACACACGCAAACCCGAATGCGTCAAAGCATGGGACGTCTGCAACATCAACGTTGATTTACCAATACCCGGATCTCCGCCCACCAGAACGAGTGAACCCGGAACGATTCCGCCACCCAATACTCGGTTCAACTCTCCGATTCCAGTCTGTACACGCGGTTCCTGACCGCTATCTATATCTATGATAGGAAGCGGTTTATCTTTACTGTCAAACAGAGGAGAATTTCTCCCTTGTGTTTTGACCACCGTCTCTGTTTCTTCCACCATTGAATTCCATGACTGACAACCCGGACACTTACCGTACCACTTGGGGGCTTCATAGCCGCATTCCGTACATTGAAACTTGGTTTTAACTTTGGCCACTTCAGCACTCCTATAATTTAATTTTATAACAGCATTTTGCATTATTCGACGAATTTCACCCAAACTCCCTGACGTGCAGGGTTACTAAAAGTTTACCATTGTTTGAGATTTTTCGTAAAGGATTATCGCAAACTTTACACATGTTCCTGACATAATCATGTCCGTCTTCTGTCCAAAGTGCAAAAAATCCTCCCCGGCCGAAGCCGAGAAGGATTTGATTAAGGATTATGGATCAATACAAGCTGAAGTTTAACTCCAAAGCTTGCTAAATATTATTTAGTTTCGATTTCCTCATTGGACGGAACGACCACGTCTTTTTTCGTAACAGACAGTGCACCGTTCTCTTCGTCGATGAGCAATGAATCCCCTTTGGTTACGTTACCTGTGAGCAACTCTTCGGACAATTTGTCCTCGATATGCTTCTGGATCGCCCGACGAAGCGGACGCGCACCGTAAGCTGGATCAAAGCCTGACTTCGCAAGGAAAGACTTGGCATTATCAGTGAGTTCGAAATCGACCTCATGTTCGAGCAGTCGTTTACGAAGTTCTTCACTCATAAGCGTAACAATTTCAGCGATGTGTTTTTCTTCAAGTGAGTGGAACACTATAATTTCATCAATCCGGTTAAGGAACTCTGGACGGAAGCTTTTCTTCAGCTCATCCATCACTTTCCCCTTCATGTTGTCATAATCTGCTCCTGCATCTACAACTGCAGTGAAGCCCAGTGTAGAGTTACGTTTGATCGCTTCGGCACCCACGTTGGATGTTAGAATGATCAGCGTATTGCGGAAGTCAACGACGCGACCTTTGGAATCCGTCAGACGACCATCCTCAAGCACTTGTAACAAGATATTGAATACTTCTGGATGTGCTTTCTCGATTTCATCGAGCAGGACTACGGAATATGGTTTGCGACGAACTTTCTCTGTCAGCTGGCCACCTTCTTCGTACCCAACATATCCTGGAGGCGCTCCGACAAGTCGGGAAGTCGAGTGCTTCTCACCATACTCGGACATATCAATCCGGATTACTGCATTTTCATCGCCGAACATCGCTTCAGCCAGAGCACGAGCAAGTTCTGTTTTACCTACCCCTGTAGGGCCGAGGAAAATGAATGAACCCATCGGACGTTTTGGATCTTTAAGTCCCGCACGAGCACGACGAACCGCACGGCTGACAGACTTCACTGCCTCATCCTGACCGATGACACGTTCATGTAGAATAGACTCCAGATTCATCAGACGCTGTGTCTCTTCTTCTTTCAGTTGGTTCACAGGGATTCCTGTCCAGCTGGCTACCACTTGTGCGATATCCTCAGGAGTAACCTCGGAATCGGTGCGACCTTGTTTCTCTTTCCACTGGTTCTTCGTTACATCCAGCTCTTCACGGATTTTTTGTTCCGTATCACGCAGAGCTGCTGCTTTTTCGAACTCCTGACTTTGAACTGCAGCGTCTTTTTCCTTACGGATATCTTCCAGACGGCTTTCCAGTTGTTTCAGGTTTGGTGGGATCGTGTAAGAGTTCAATCTTACTTTGGAACCCGCTTCATCAATCAGGTCAATCGCTTTATCTGGCAGGAAACGGTCTGTAATGTAACGGTCAGACAGTTTAACGGCCTGCACAATTGCTTCGTCCGTAATTTTCACGCGGTGATGCGCCTCATAACGGTCACGCAAGCCGTGCAAGATTTGAATCGCTTCTTCTGGAGAAGGCTGATCTACAGTAATCGGTTGGAAACGACGCTCAAGCGCTGCATCCTTCTCGATGTATTTACGATATTCATCCAGTGTTGTCGCACCGATACATTGCAATTCTCCACGAGCCAGAGCCGGTTTCAAAATGTTAGAAGCATCGATGGCACCTTCAGCCCCGCCTGCGCCAATCAAGGTATGCAATTCGTCGATAAACAGGACAATGTTACCTGCTTGGCGAATCTCATCCATGATTTTTTTCAGACGATCTTCGAATTCACCACGATATTTGGTTCCAGCGACTACTGAACCCATATCCAGCGTCATTACACGTTTGTCGCGCAATGTTTCCGGAATCTCATTTGCAATGATTTTTTGTGCAAGGCCTTCAGCAATCGCTGTTTTACCTACACCTGGCTCACCGATCAATACCGGGTTGTTCTTCGTACGACGGCTGAGCACCTGGATGACACGTTCAATTTCTTTACTACGTCCAATGACTGGGTCCAGGTTGTTCTCTCTCGCATAAGCCGTGAGGTCACGTGCCAGACTGTCCAGCGTTGGTGTGCTTACATTGGCAGGTGTGCCATTATGGCTGGATACAGCTTCACTGCTACCAAGCAATTGCAACACTTGTTGACGTGCTTTGTTCAGACTAATTCCCAGGTTATTGAGCACACGTGCTGCAACACCCTCGCCTTCACGAATCAATCCGAGCAGGATATGCTCTGTGCCTACATAAGTGTGGCCCAATTTACGAGCTTCATCCATAGACAGTTCAATTACTTTTTTCGCACGTGGCGTATATGCAATGTTGGTAGGTTGCTCTTGGCCACGGCCAATTAGCGTTTCTACTTCATCCTGAATTTTTTCCAATCCGAGTCCCAGGCCGATCAGTGCTTTGGCTGCGATGCCTTCGCCTTCACGAATGAGGCCGAGCAAAATATGCTCAGTACCGATGTTATTATGACCGAGACGGACAGCTTCTTCCTGCGCGAGTGCGAGCACCTTTTGGGCCCGTTCCGTAAATCTTCCAAACATCATATCTCCTGCACCTCCATGGTTTTGGATAAAACGAGGGTCATATAATGAAATAACCGTCGTATTCTTCATATCATTTTTGTTTGCAGCCATGCTGCGAATAAAGTCATTCGGCATTTGTACATGCCTTATTATATAAAAGCCGCAATGCGGCATGAAACCATAATTCAATACAATATCAGGTTAAACTAGGACTGCTTCGCTGCATTGATCGTATCACGAATCAACTGAGCTCGGTAGATGTCACGCTCGTCTGTGCGCATATCTTCCCCGAATGTTTTCTGCAAAAATCCCGGCTGTGTCATCACATTCAACTCATTCATTACCGTGATGGACAGTCCATCCAACAATCCGAGATCCACGCCAAGGCGTACATCCGATAAGCGCTGTGCAGCTTCCTTGGAATCAACAATAGCTGCATGAGACAATATGCCGTAAGAACGCATGACCCGATCCGTAATCCGCAGTCTGGAGTCGGTAATTAACCGTTCTCTCGCTGTACGTTCATGACCAATCATCTGTAACACAACACCATGCAGGTTCTCAATGACTTCCTGTTCGGTCTGTCCCAATGTAATCTGGTTCGAGATCTGGAACAGGTTACCCATCGCCTCGCTACCTTCACCGTATATTCCTCTTACCGTCAATCCCACTTGGGAAACTGCGGTTAGAATACGGCCTATCTGTTGTGTCATCACCAAGGCAGGCAAGTGCATCATAACCGATGCTCTAACACCTGTACCTACATTAGTAGGACAGCTGGTTAAGTATCCTCTGCGATCATCAAAAGCATAATCCACATGCGCTTCAAAAGCATCATCTATTGCGGAAGCTTTCTCCCAGGCTTCTTTCACCTGGAACCCCGGATAGAGGCACTGGATACGAAGATGATCCTCTTCGTTAATCATAATACTGACTGACTCATCCTCACTGAGAATAACCGCACCATTCCTGGATTCATTCGCAAGACTTGGACTGATGAGATGTTTCTCCACCAGCACCCGTTTGTCGAGTTCGTCAATATCGATCAGATCCAACGTATGAAAATCCCCAAAGGCATGAACGTCATCGTATTGAAGTACTTCGCTCAGCTTATTCAGCACCTCTTCCGATTGCTCATTGGAAGCCAGCATCGGAAACGGAACATGCTGAAGGTTGCGTGCAATCCGGACACGGCTGCTAATGACAATTTCGGAATCAGCCGCATCACTGCGCATCCAGTCGCTGAGCGCCTTCTCTGTAAAGCGCAGATTAGGCATTACGCATCCCTCCTACTCATGACAAACTTTACTCCTGAGCTATTCCTTTTTCAAGTCCTCTGATCTGGTCACGGATCTGGGCCGCCTCTTCAAATTCCTCTTGTGCGATGCTCTCTTGGAGCTCACGCTTCAGATCAGCAATTTGCCGTTTCACCTTGATGCGACCACCAGCTCGTGCAGGCACTTTGCCTACATGGGACGTATTACCATGAACCCGCTTGAACAAAGGATCCAGACGACTGTCAAAATATTTATAACATGAACTGCAGCCGAACCGGCCTATCTTACTAAATTGTGCGTACGTCATACCACACTCTTCACATTGAAGAGCTTTTGCAGGTGGTGTTCCTGCCGATCCACTTTTGCCGGCTGGATCAAAATCAAGCAATCCGGACAACAAGTTGTGAATGGAAAACCCACCTGCTGTTCCAGGGATCATTTCCCCTTTTTCACGGGCACATGACTCACAAATATGGAATTCCGTCTTCTCTCCATTTACGATCTTCGTAAAATGAAGTGTCGCCGGACGTTTATTGCATTCTTGGCACAGCATATTGATGTACCTCCTTTGACCCCGATAGTTTTCATTTACCGAGCAAAGATATTAACATCGCCTTCAACATTCTGGCACGAATTTGATCCCGGTAAGGAAGTTTGACCAATATAACCTCTCTAGATACAGCAGCTCGCATCAACCCGGCTTCCCGCTTGTTCAAGAAGCGCGCTTCTTCCAATTGATAGATCAGACCTTCGGCAGCTGTCTGCCCGATCTCTTCACCAATACTATGGTGCAAATGATTATGCAGAGCTGATTGCGCCGGTAATTCAATGCGCTGTATGCGAACATAACCACCACCGCCGCGTTTACTCTCTACCAGGTATCCCTTCTCGAGTGTAAAACGTGTGCTGATGACATAATTGATCTGGGAAGGTACACATGAGAATTGATCTGCCAGATCATTACGCTGAATTTCAACCATTCCTTCGGGACTTTCATGCAAAATACTCTTCAGATATCGTTCGATAATATCAGAGATATTACGCATCCAATCATCCTCCACTGTCTGAAACGTTAAGTCAATAAGGACCCACACGCCCCCACAGAGTACACCTTCTCTACCCATTTAACCAATCAGGGAAACAGCGAATCTTGCTTCCACAGGTGTTAACAGGAGAGCGAAGGAAGCACGAAGGTCCTTTAATATTCCCTTGATCCTCCGATGAAATGAATCCCGTATATTGGCGATCATGCATCAGATTGTAGAAAGAAAGCTACTTAAGTATGAAACCTTTAGTTGACTTTGACTTTCTTTGACTTTATAACCATTATAGCATATTTTGTGGTTTTGCCAAGTGGGGTCACTATTCATTTTTTACGATTTTACACGAAATATTCCCCAGACACAAAAAAACCTCCCCAAAATTGCTGGAGAAGTCCATTTGTCTTTCAATCACGCCGTATTTCTATATAAGCTAATCGAGTTAAATGGAGCAGTGGGCATAGTCATCAGAAGAAATCGAGCAAATAGGTTTCCCGTTCAGGAATCGCTTGTTCCAAAGCCTTGATTGCTGTGTTCGGTCCGTGAATTCTTCCAATTCGTGCCATTTCTATTGGTCTGCGATATCCCATCAGGACCGCGGTAAGGGATTGAATATCCACCTTAATGATCTGATCATCAGTAATTGGCTCCGATGTTTTCCATATGGACGCTGTTCCGTTCATTGCTACGTTTAATTGCCATACCCCTTCATTCCATGGAGCGTGGGCATCCTCTACCTGAAGTACAATCTGCACCGGTGAGTCCTGGCTTGCAAATGGATACTGGGATATAAACTGCTCTACACTAACGATACGCGCCATAAAATAAGGTACAATCTCCTGCTGAATCCGTGGATTATCCAATTGGAAGGCAAGCGTATCACTGGCAGGCGCCTGCAACGTAACTTCCTGGATCATGGAATCATGGTTAGCAATGAAGGTCCACAGCCCTTGCCTAGCCTCTTCATTCAGATAGATGATCTCTTTAATGGTAAATTTATTTTCCTTAACCTCATATAAAAGATAGCCTTGTGCTGCATCAGCTTCATCGTAATATACAGCCTTCTGGCTAGTCCCATTAACAAGAACTGAATTTTCCCACCTTGCATCATCCCGAACCAGAGTTCCGTTATAACGCTCAGCATAAGCACTGTATACTTCCTTTAATATGCTGAGGCCCGGATCCCCACGCCGAATTGTTCCAGGTGTCGCTTTTTTCTGAGGCAAATGAGCTGTAGGTACTTTATAACGTTTAAATTCAACATACGTCTCCCATCCATACTTCCGATAGAAACCAAAAGAGAATGGATGCAAGAATGATATGCTCTGTTTGTTACGATTCATTTCTTCCAACGCATGCTTCAGCAGACCCGCTACCCAGCCTTTGCGTCTATACTCTGGCCAGGTGGCAACACCCGCAATACCGCCCATCTCGAACGATCTGCCATGAATATAGGTTTGAAAAGGAATGATGTGAAGTTTGGCTCCTAGCTGCCCGTCCTCATATACACCCCATATATCCTGTGACGAAAATTGACTGCGCCGTTTTTCTTTTTGTTCCTCGCTCATTACTACTTGAAAAGCATATTCGGAGAGTGCCATCGCTGGTTCAAAATCATCTACCGTCAATTTCTGAATTTCCATGTTGTCCTACACCCCATTCGCTAGAGTTATTATCAATCCAATTCATGGCCTGATATCTGATATATGTACCCCTTAGAGTGTGTCAGAGGATTCTTACAAAGTCAAATAAGAGATGCTTTCGCATCCCTTTAAATAAACAAATAAAAACCACCACCGAATAACATCGGCAGTGGTTCTTCGCTTGGCGGCGTCCTACTCTCCCAGGACCCTGCGGTCCAAGTACCATCGGCGCTAGAGGGCTTAACGGTCGTGTTCGGGATGGGTACGTGTGGAACCCCTCCGCCATCGCCACCAAACGCATAGCTTAGCTTACATTCAGAGATCGTTCTCTGAAAACTAGATTCGAAACGAAACATGCGAATTACAACTTGCTAATTGGATAAGCCCTCGACCGATTAGTACTGGTCAGCTCCATGCATTGCTGCACTTCCACCCCCAGCCTATCTACCTCGTCGTCTTCAAGGGGTCTTACATACTGGGAAATCTCATCTTGAGGGGGGCTTCACGCTTAGATGCTTTCAGCGTTTATCCCGTCCGTACATAGCTAC
>NZ_MKZL01000024.1:0-53613 GCF_002803315.1 Paenibacillus sp. GM1FR
GAGTGAAAGTGACAAATAACACTGAGCCTGAACAGCCCTGCTGTCAGGCTAGCGTCTTTAGGCGCAGTTTGGCAACAGGGGGTTATACCCCAAGAGCAAACCACCCGTTGGACGGGTGGTCCTGATTAACGTTACTACAATATAGATAGGATGTACCGTGCCGTGCATAGACAAATAGCCGGAAGGAGCGATGCAGCTGCATAGGTTCCTCCCGGCTTCTTGGCCGTGCTTCTATTCAGTTTGCAGGATCGAACCCATGCCCTGATCCGTTAATCAGGTTAGTATAGTCGATTCCTTGCGCCCTCTGAGTTCTTGATAACGGGCGATTACATTCTGATGAACGGGATGTTCGTCGGGAATTCCCATGCGTTCACGGATGAAGGCGGAGACGCCATCTTCGCGAATCATGTGTTGTAGCTTCATGGCTTCCTCGTCGCGTTTGTCATTAAACAGCATTGCGGCCGCCATAGCAGAAGTTAAATGAGGAATTTCAATTCCGAATTCACTGGCCTGCAGCGCTGGGCGAACAAGCCGATCATGAGGCGAAAGCTTGCGAAGGGGGGAACGTCCGACCCGGGTGACCTGATCCGTCAGGTTGGGATTGGCGAAGCGTTCCAGTATGGTGTCGATATATTTGTTATGCTTCTGAGCGTTGAATCCGTGCTTCTGGATAAGCATCTGACCGGTCTCTTCCATAACATGGCGCACTTTGGCCCGAAGGGTGGAATTACTCATCACCTGGCGGATCGTCTTGAATCCTTCGAGATAGCCGAAGTATGCGGCGACACAATGGCCTGTATTGACCGTAAACATTTTACGCTCGATATAAGGTTCAAGCGAATCCACATAGTGGACGCCATCTATTTTCTTAAATCCATCCAGAAGTGCTGGACGATGAACGACCCATTCGTAAAAAGGTTCAACAGTGACCTGCAGCGGGTCTTTGTGGTTTTGAGCCGGAACAATCCGGTCCACAGCTGCATTGGGGAAAGAAACATAACGTTCGGCTTTTTTGCGAGTTTGTTCATCCAGAAACGGATAGATGCGTTTCTTCAACCTGGTGCTACCACCGATGGCATTTTCGCAAGCGATAATATGCAGTGGAGCCTGATTATTGTTTTTCATGCGAAGTTGAATGCCTTTGGCGATCGGTTCGGCGATATCTCCGAGTGCAGATACCCCCACCGCGGTTGTGATCACATCGGCTGAAGCGATCTCTTCAGCAACGAGATTCTGCTCATTCACATTGATAGCCGTCACGTTGTTGACAATCGTAGTGTCCTGATCTCTATTGGCAAGTGTAATCGGATATTCCTGCCTCTCTTGAAGCATGGAGATTTTCTTCGGGTTACGTGCGACAAAGCAGACTTCGTAGTCGGAAGCGGACAACATATGACCGATAAAACCGCGGCCTATATTGCCCGCACCAAAATGTACAGCTTTCATGTGTGAACTCCCCCTTTAAGGATTGAATCGCGAAATTCGTGCAGACCTTAGACGGTAGTGACGAGTGGCTTCGAAATCAAATCATTAAATGTAAGGTCGGTCAAGCAAGATAACCGTTGGTGAGGCATATCGAATTCCAGTGTTCCTGTGATGGTATTCGAGATGACTACGCAGTGCATACCAGCCGCAGCAGCTGCACGCGCGCCGTTAGGTGAATCCTCAATCGCTACGGCTTCGTCTGCAGTTACTCCAAGGGCTTCAAGCGCTTGAATATAGAGTTCCGGGTCAGGCTTCACATTTGCAACATCATCTGCCGTACGAATAACTTCAAAATAATCTTTCAGTTTCAGTTGTTCCAGATGTTGTTCAACCCACTCCCGTTTGGAGCTGGATGCTACAGCCAGTTTCAGTCCGGCTTCACGTGCTTGTTCAAGATATTCCTGAATACCAGGACGCACCTTTTCTTTGTTCATCAATGCAGCGTGCTGCAACTGAACGGATTCCCTGAACTCTTCCCGATCGATCGGAAGATTCAAATCTGTGATGAGGTACTCATACGGATTAAATGTTTTCAGACTGGTACCGATGCATTGTGAATACATCTCCAGGGTTAAATCTACGCCGTGTTCCTTGTAAGCATCACGAAAAGCAATATACCATGCTGTCTCTGTATCAATAATCGTTCCGTCGAAATCAAACACCAGTGCCTTAATCATAAATTTGTTCCTCCTGTTTCAGAATTAGTTTGGGGATAAAATAAAAAAATGAAAATTTTCTGCAAATTCATTCCCTGTATTCATTAACCTGCGGGATATTAGTTGACGCAATAAACCGAAAAAAATTAATATTAATTTGGGAAAAAATATGCGTTTGAAGCTAATAAAACCGTAACATAGGACAAACCGAAGGGTCAAGCGCGTCATGATTGTTTACATTGAAAATTTTCACGTGTATGATTTGTTTTCAGAAAATGATGAACGTTGCAAACCGTTAACCCTTTTGCATGTAAGCGGTGTACTGAATAAACTGTTTTTACAGCTCAAAAAAATAAAAATTTTTTTATGAAAATTGGATAGTCTGGCCGTTCAACAGCTTTCGACACTTTTATAATAGAAGAAATGGAGCTGAATTTATTGGATTTTATTAGCTTTACGCCAGATCAGGCCCTGTGGGAGAATGGAAGAAAGATTCTGAAAGTATATGGAGTAAGGGAGGAAGACAAGCATGTTGCAAAAGGACCGTTTCAATGGCTGCTTCATCGGGCTTGCAGCGGGTGATGCGTTGGGAACTACCGTGGAATTCAGCAGCCCGGGCACATTTGAACCCGTAACGGATATCGTGGGTGGAGGTGTATTTGGGCTGGAGGCAGGGCAGTGGACAGATGATACATCCATGGCTCTGTGTCTGGCAGAAAGTTTGGTACGTAAAGCAGACTTTGATCCTGCGGATCAGATGCGCAGATACACCAATTGGTACAAGGTCGGGTATATGAGCAGCACAGGCGATTGCTTCGATATCGGCGGGGCCACACGAAGTGCCTTGGAGAGGTTTGAGATAACTGGAGAAGCCTACAGCGGATCAACTGACCCGATGACGGCGGGCAATGGCTCTATCATGAGGCTTGCACCTGTCGCGATGGCTTATGCTAATCAACCAAACGAGGCGGTTCGTTATGCCGGGCTGAGCTCCCGGACAACACATGCTGCAACGGAAAGTGTGGAAGCATGTGAAGTGCTGGCCGCCATAATTGTTGCCGGTCTGCGCGGAGCGAACAAGAGCGTCATGTTGATGCCGGAGACATGCAGACAGTGGAGGGAAGAACCTACTTTTTCGCCCGCTATTGAAGAGGTTGTTATGGGTTCCTATCAGAGCAAAGAACCGCCGGAAATTAAGGGCAGTGGTTATGTGGTTCGTTCACTTGAGGCAGCACTATGGGCGTTCTATAAGTCCTCAAGTTTTGGGGAAGGCGCGTTGTTAGCTGTTAATCTGGGTGATGATGCGGATACCACGGGTGCGGTGTACGGACAAATCGCAGGTGCTTATTATGGACTGAGTGGTATTCCGGCACACTGGCGGGACAAGCTGGCCATGCGTGGAACGTTCGAACAACTAACAGATGCCTTGTGGTTGAAGGCGATAGAAAATCGTTGATAAAGAGACAGACAGGAGAAAAGAACATCTATGAGCACGACTGGACACACAGTACAACCACAGGTTTCACCGTCAGGTAAACGAGGGGCGTTTCCAATATCCCTGTTATGCCTGACGATAGGGGCTTTTGCGATTGGTATGACTGAATTTATTATTATGGGCTTACTGCCTAATGTAGCAACAGACCTGAATGTAAGTATTCCGCAGGCAGGACAACTCATTACGGGATATGCACTTGGTGTAGCGGTAGGTGCGCCGATATTGACCGTATTTACACACAAGATTCCGCAGAAAAAACTGCTGGTGCTGCTGATGTGCATTTTCATTATCGGTAACGCATTGTCTGTCATTGCTCCCACCTATGGGTTGTTAATCTCGGCACGGATCTTAACGGCATTTGCCCATGGTACGTTCCTTGGTGTAGGTTCAATCATGGCGACGCGGCTTGTTGCGCCCGAGAGAAGGGCAGGAGCGGTATCGGTTGTTCTCGCGGGGCTAACGATTGCCAACATTATTGGCGTTCCGTTTGGTACGTTTATCGGGCAACAGCTTGGATGGCGGTCATCTTTCGGGGCGATTACGATCTTGGGCATCATTTCGTTGATTGGTATCATTCGTTTCATTCCCGTCCTCCCGCAAGGAGCACCAGCGAACCTCGGACAGCAATTTCGGAATCTGGTTCGTCCACAAGTGTTGCTGGTTCTGCTTATTGGGGCGTTGGGGTGCGGAAGTTTGTTTACAGTCTTCACCTATATTACGCCGATGCTTGTGGATATCAGCGGCTTTGCAGAGCAAAGTGTGACCTGGATTCTGGTGTTGTTTGGCTTCGGTGTAACCTTGGGCAATTTGGTTGGCGGCCGTCTGGCAGACTGGAAGCTGATGCCTTCGTTAATCGTCAACTTTGGGATCTTAGCTGTTCTGTTAGCTGCACTTACGATTACACTAGAGAATCCTTATCTCGCGGTAATCACCATATTCTTCTGGGGTGTAGCCGCGTTTGGTATTATGCCGGGACTTCAGATTCGGATTATGAATATGACCCGCGAAGCGCCGCTGCTGGCGACAACCTCAAGTCATTCGGCATTTAACCTGGGAAATGCCGCTGGTGCCTATATGGGTGGGTATGCAATTACGCATACAGGACTTATCTCAGTGCCTTTGTATGCCGCAGTAATTGCTGCACTGGGTTTGTTGGGTTTGTTCATCAGTCTGTTGATGAAAGACAGACTGGCTTCACCCGAGGGTGCAGAGGTAGTTAATCCAGTATCCGTACACTAAACAGATGTCAAGCAAGCCTCAGCCATCCTGTGTAACCAGGGGCTGAGGCTTTTTGGGCATGATGTTTTAATAGATTTCAAGCTCATTGATTCGCACATAGGTTGGCTGATGCGAAGGACCTTTACTCGCTACGACACGGATCTTGGAGGTACTGACCGCTGAAAATGTGTGTGAACGCGTTAACTCTTGATTGCCTGTAATCTGTACAAGATTCACCCAATTTGAGCCATTCCAGTATTGCAGCTCATAATTGGCAAGCGGGTATCCCTGTGTGGTATACAGATCAATTCGCTGGATTGAACTCGATGCCGGCAAATCAATGACGACATATTGGGGAAGTGAGGAATTACGGTTATTGGCCCAGCTATAACTTTCCCCCAAGGCCGTGTTACGATCCCCGTCATTGATTCGGGCTGCTGAATACCCGGGATAGGTGGAAGTTACCGTTATGGCAGCATTTCGTGCCAGGTTCTGTCCGGTTCCCGGATTGGTAGGGGTTTTCACCAGATTCACCAAATTCCAGCGCAGCTCGAAGAGTTTGAAGGACTTATTAAATACAGCTCCTTCTCCTTTGACGAGAGCATCAATCTTTAGAGACATGGTACTGGGCACATTATTGCTGCTTGTCCATTTCCCTGTGCCTTCAATGCCGGCAAAAACACTTACCTCAAGTATTTTTTTGCCGGCAATTTTCAGACCGACTTCCGCTTTGGCTCCTGCCCAAGCAGTGATCTGTCCTTCAATTTTATGGGTTACCGTAAGATATCTGTTCACACTGCTGTAAGGCTGGATCTTCACGGGAATAAAGACACGTGTTTTCCCTTTGACTCCCGCGGTAACCGTGTATCCCTGATCGACCTGAAATTCAAAGGTGACGTTGCCGTCAATACCGATGACCAGAAAAACGCCGACAGATACGGCTCCGAGATTGCCAGCACCAATGTTGAAGCCCATGATTGGAACTTTGACCTCTTTTTTGAACTTGGCATCACCTTTGATATAGATGTTGGCTTTCTCACCAGCAGTAAATTTCAGATCATATTTTCCCCAAAATCCGTATTTCCCCGTAACTTTGGGTGCAATCAAGGTGAGCTTGCCACCTGCTTCAACGAACACTTTGTTACCGTTTGCATTTTGTTGATTTACAAGTACCTTCTTGAAATCACAGACAAACTCATTGCCGGATTTTTTGCAATTGGCAAAATCACCTGCTCCAGCAGCACGAATCACATCATTCAGATCCGTTGAATTAATATCAGTTAATTCCGTGGAGTTTATTTCATTCAGATCCATATCATTTGTATCATTCATGTCCATGGAGTTCACATCATTCAGATCCATGGGTGCGATATCCGTGGAAGCGATATCCATTGTTTCCGCATCCGCAACCATGTCCGTATTTGCATCCAAATCATTTTGAATCGTGTTGTCGATGTTGAACTGTCGCATTTCAGCATCGTCAGTTATATCGGTCTCTAACAAGGAAGGGGTTTCCTGAACAAGCCATTCCTTGCTATCCAATACCATCTCAGGATCAGGCATGACGATATTGCGCTCTTCGAACGAGACCTCCTGCTCGGGAATATCATAGTAATCGAACAATTCCTCCACACCCGGAGTGGTGTAATCTACCCGCATACCACCAGAGCTTCTATTGACGCTTGTAACTTTGATAGCCCGGGCAGAGGACTGATCGAGAAAGATCTGACCAGGAGCTAGGTTATTACCGATCTGGGCAGCCTCTTGGGTGCTAAGTTCTATAGAACCTTTCTCTTCCACCGTTTCAAAGACGGCATTTACCACGGGAAGTCTCTTCACCATGGAAGCAGGCATGGGTTGGGTCGGTTTTAACTGATAATCGACTTGCTCGAATTGACCTGAAGAAGAAATGGGATTGCTAATAGCCAGTCCATCTTCGGAGATGTTAAATGAGATTCGAAAATATGCTTCTGAAACTGGAGCATTCACATTGGTCTTGCCTGCCCAGATCCAGCGTGCACTGGTCTCCTCAGGCATGCCACTAATCTGTTTCCAAGGATCACTGCCATACCGTCCGAAGTCAGTAGCACGTGACCATGACGAATCATCGAAATTGGGTTGCTCCCAACCTTCGATATATCGTTCAGATACTTTCCAGTTGAAATCCGTAACCAGATTCTCATCCCCGTAGCTAAGGTCTGCCAGCAGTCCCGCATAGAGGCCTATATCCTTCGCTTGAACTGCAATCACATTGATGCCAGATTGAATCGGCACAGGGAACGTATAGGCTTTGGCCCAGTCGGTGCCTTTTCCCGTCTGTCTGCCGTTTATAAAAAGTGTGAATTCATCATCTGCGGTTATGGATATTTTTCCTTCATTGTTAGATGCAGCATAGACATTGGATGGCCATAACCCCACAAGTAAAGGCAGCAATAATGTAATAACCAGGAATGAAGCCCATGCTTTTTTGATCGAAAAGCGTACATTGAACATCATCATTTTCCTCCCAGAAAATAAAGTAGTTGCAAAAGATATTGGTGGCCGAAACGTTGAAACTTTTGCGTAAGCATATCTCAGAAGAAAAATATTATGAATCTATTGAAATTGTTCATAGACACCCCCCTATGGAAGCTATAATAAGGTAAAATATTCAATTTAACAACAGTATTTTACAATTTTTAATTATGATTCGAAAATAAAGAAGAAAGAAGAAAAACTCTGATGCTATAAGATCATTGAATTGAATCGCTAGAAATGAAAATATTGTTGCAAAAAATGGATAAATAAGTTTAAATATACTATATAAGTAATTCTATGTCGGGAAAACAGAGTAAAATCTACATGTTTCAGTGTTTTTCTGAAGGGAAGGGAGGTGATCTAACTCGTTTGTTGTAAGGGCTTTCAATATTGGGTTGAGAGGAAGCTTGCTTCACCGCGTTAGAAAAAAGTTGAACTTCAGCATCAAGCGTAATCCAGTGAAACTTCGAGAAACGCATACTTAAGTTTGACAAAATTGAGAGGAGAAATTGAGATGAAAAAACGTATTACAATCCTTTTAAGTCTTTCGATGATCGTTGCCATGATTGCCCCAACAATGGCTTTTGCTACGGATTCCAGCGAGGTTGGTGCTCAGAACACAACGTATGAATCTATGAATGTATCCGGCAATGACGCAAACAATGCGCTTGCTAATACTCCGGTGGTGCCGGCACCACCGGGTTTTGATGGCTATCGAAACAATATTCCGCACGGAAATACCAATCTGATATCCTATTACTCCACAACGGTGGGCAATACACGGAAAGCGACCGTGTATACACCGCCAGGATATTCTCCGAATAAAAAGTATAACGTCTTGTATCTCCTGCACGGCATCGGCGGGGATGAGCATGAGTGGGTCAATGCAATGAAACCCAAGAACATTTTGGACAACCTGTATTCTGAAGGTAAGTTGTCCCAGATGATCGTTGTCATGCCGAATGGCCGTGCCATGAAGGACGACCGTCCAGTCGGTGACATTTTTGCTCCGGACAAAGTGGCTGCGTTTGAACGGTTTGAGCAAGACCTGCTCAAGGATCTGATTCCTCATATCGAGGCCAATTATCCGGTGTACAAAGACAAGAATAGTCGTGCGCTAGCCGGACTGTCCATGGGTGGTGGGCAGTCGCTTAACTTCGGATTGAAAAATCTGAATACCTTCGCTTGGGTAGGGGCCTTCTCGGCTGCACCGAATACGCAATCTGTATCACAGCTGGTTTCCAACCCGGGACAAGTAGCCAGCCAACTCAAATTGTTGTGGATCTCCTGTGGATCAAGTGACGGTCTGTTATGGGTCAGCCAGAACTTCAAAAACGGCTTGAGCAGCATGAATATTCCGCATACCTTTTATCTGGATGTAGGTGGACACGAACCATCTGTCTGGAACAGTGGACTGTATCAGTTCTCTCAACGCATTTTCAAATAACTTAATTTGAATTAGCTTCTTGAAGCAATCGACAGGAGAAACAGGAATTCATATCGATATGTAGCCTCAGTTCTGTTCTGCACAGGGCTGGGGCTTTATGTTGGTTAGTGTGCGAATATGACATGATGAATGAGAGAGAATATGTTAGCATGAAGGAAGCAGATCCACATGGAGCGGGTAGTTAATTACATAGGTAGATACATGAAGGAGAGAAATAGGATGTTCTATTACAAAGGTGCATTCCGGGAAACGGACAATGTGATTTATTTCAAAAGTGAGGTTACCTTAACGGAGAACGATGTCGTTATATTTGGGGAGAAAACATATTTTATCGAAAGTGTGGAAAAAGAATTTCTCCTGCTTCAGCGGGTGGGCTCCATTGTTTCTGTGAGTCTGTGAAATCTTCGCAAGATCATCCCCTTTTTCAAGTGTACGTGCACTTCTGGGCCTCTGCCTACATACAATAGATCGACCCTGTTCCCACATGTGCTCAGGCCAGATCGTTGTAAAACTGCAGGAGGTGTCATCTGTGCCCGGATTGTTTACCGCAATTGCTCTATTCATTAAAGAGTTAACGTTACTCGTCTCGTATGTCAAAAATAATGCGTTCCCCCAGCCACTGGCTGAGGGTGATGAAGCCAAACATTTACGCCTTATGGCTGAAGGCAATGCCCACTCTCGCAATCTGCTCATTGAACACAATCTGCGCCTCGTCGCGCATATCGTCAAGAAGTTCGACAATACGGGTGAAGATCAGGAAGACCTGATTTCCATCGGAACCATTGGTTTGATCAAAGCCATCGAAAGTTTTCAACAAGGCAAAGGTACAAAGCTTGCCACATTTGCGGCGAGATGTATTGAAAACGAGATACTTATGCATCTGCGTTCTCTGAAGAAAACACGCAAAGATGTATCCCTGCACGACCCTATCGGTACGGATAAAGAAGGCAATGAAATTACATTAATCGATATCCTTGGCACAGAAGCTGATGATGTTGTAGATCGGGTACAGCTCAAGATTGAAAAAAGCAAAATTTATCGCAATCTAGACATCCTGGATGATCGGGAGAAGGAAGTTGTAATCGGTCGATTTGGCCTGGAGGCAGGCGGGGAGGAACGAACTCAACGCGAAATTGCGAAGGAACTGGGCATCTCACGTTCTTATGTATCACGGATTGAGAAGCGGGCGTTAATGAAGCTGTATCATGAGTTTTATAAGCAAAAGTAGTTGTTGAACAGACCAGAGGGCGCCTTTATCGGGAGCCCTTTTTACTGTGAAGATACTTAAAACTGGATCTAACTAGTATTAATTATTTGGGATTATGACCTAAATAAAGGAATTTCCATTCCCGTTGAAGAATATCTTGTACACAGACCAATTTAATATATAAGGAGTACATCATAATGAAGCAGCTTTTTCAAAAGATTCCACTGTGGTATTTGTTAATCTGTATCATTGGGATGATTATGATCGTTTATAACATGTTCCAATCGTATTCAAGTGTTCTTAACTATATTGCGCTATCGATGATTAGTGTTGCAAATGCTATTCGAATTTGGAAAAACGAACGTTCATTAGCAATTACCTTTTTAGTCGTTGCCGCTCTATGCTTGGCTTATATTTTAGTATACTTCTATAGATATGTATAATCAGCATGACATGGCATGAGAATAACAACAAAGGAATATACATAGGCTGATGATAGTATGGATTGGATGCAACTTAAGATTAATAAAAGCCAAGGGCATGAAATAGGAGCATATGAAGTGGTCACCTTTTACAAAGGTGGCCTCTTTGCTGTGCAAAAAAATATATAAAAGAGGGATATGTATTCTGGGCAGATTATTATATGATGAGTAATAATATTTTACATCGTAGAGAGCATTTGCAGAAAGAGAGTGGTGGTTGATCATGCAGCAAGAAACGTTAACAAGGGGATTAAAGAACAGGCATGTGCAGTTGATGGCGATCGGAGGTGCGATCGGTACAGGGCTGTTTCTCGGAGCAGGCAAAACGATCCAGCTAACAGGGCCATCCATCTTGCTGGCCTACATTATTACGGGTGTTGTGTTGTTCCTGATCATGCGTGCATTGGGGGAGCTGCTGTTAAGCAACTTGCAGTATCATTCCTTTGTCGATTTTGTGCGTGATTACCTGGGAAATATGGCGGCATTTATTACAGGCTGGACCTATTGGTTCTGCTGGATCTCCATTGCCATGGCTGATATTACGGCAGTTGGATTGTATACACAGTTTTGGTTTCCAAATGTACCTCAATGGATGCCAGGGTTAATTGCGCTGGTCATTTTGCTAATCATGAACTTGGCAACGGTCAAGTTGTTCGGGGAGATGGAATTCTGGTTTGCCCTGATTAAAGTCGTGGCTATTCTGGCACTTATTGTTGTAGGTTTATATATGATCTTCAAAGGTTTTACGACGGATCAGGGTCCAGCAAGTTTCACCAATCTGTGGAGTCATGGGGGATGGTTCCCGAATGGAATGCATGGATTCATCATATCGTTCCAGATGGTGGTGTTCGCCTTTGTAGGCATGGAACTGGTGGGACTCACAGCAGGGGAAACGGAGAACCCGGAGAAGGTTATTCCGAGAGCCATTAACCAGATTCCGATCCGAGTACTGCTCTTCTATGTTGGCGCACTGCTGATTATTATGAGTATTTATCCGTGGAACGCCATTGTGCCTACTGAAAGTCCGTTTGTACAAGTGTTTGCCGCTGTAGGTATTGCAGCCGCAGCAGGTATTGTGAACTTCGTGGTACTGACTTCCGCAGCGTCAGCGTGTAACAGTGCCATTTTCAGTACAAGCCGTATGGTGTTCTCCATGGCAAAGGATCACAACGCACCTGAATCATTTGCAAGACTGAACAAGAGGAAAGTCCCTTCCAACGCGCTGTTTTTCTCCACGATTGTTATTTTGATTGCAATTGTTCTGAACTATATCATGCCAGAAGGCGTATTTACGCTGATCACGAGCGTGTCGACCGTGTGTTTCATCTTTGTATGGGGCATCATGGTCATCTGTCATCTCAGATATCGTCGTACTCAGCCGGAACTGGCGAGTCGCAGCCGCTTCAAACTGCCACTATATCCGTTTTCGAACTACTTGATCCTGGCATTCCTGGCGTTTGTGCTAGTGGTATTGGCATTGGCCGATGACACGCGTGTGGCACTGTTTGTCACGCCGGTGTGGTTTATTCTTGTTGCGGGGATCTACCTTTTTAAAAAGAAAAATTTGAGCAGTAACAGACAGTAGGTCTTACCATCGTTGCCAAATAAATAGCCGCCCAATGATATTGGGTGGCTATTCGTATTTAAATTCTTGCAGCCTCTTTGCCTTCACGAATGCTCGCGTAGATGGCATCACAGATATCGGTGGTATACTGGCCCGACATCCCTTCAAGTGCCGTGTTGGTGAATGCTGCAACACTAAGTTCTTCTTTTGGATCAACAAACCAGGAATGGCCGTAAGTTCCACCCATTCGCCACGTACCCGGGGATTCCGGTGTACCAGCTGTGACAGGATCTTTAAGTACGGTAAAACCAAGGCCAAACCCTCTGCCTGGCCAGTATGGCATCACGAGATCCCCGATTTGATTGGTGGACATCTCAGTCGCAACGGCTTCTGTAAGGAGAGGCTGTCCTCCTTGTCGCAATGCTTCAAGTAAAGTAAGAAAATCTCCGGTACTTCCAACCATACCCGCTCCGCCTGATAAGTAAGCAGAAGTATGATTCGCACGATTGGGTGACAGTCGGAAGCCAGCAGTACCCTCAATAAAAGGAATCAGCTCCAACTCCTTATGAAGGAGACGTGGTTCTTCAGAACCATTAGCATATGCGGTTGTCAATCGTTCCGAATCCACCGCAACAAAGTCAGTGTCGGTCATGTGGAGTGGATGAGTAACCAGCGTTTGGACAGCTTCTCGTAGTGACATCCCAGTTACCTTTTCGATAAGGGCACCAAGTACATCTGTCGCAATGGAATATCTCCACATGTTGCCTGGCTCATACAGAAGAGGAGCAGAAGCCAGTCTTTGCAGATTCTCCTCCAGACTAATTTCAGACCAATCCATTCCGTCCGATACTCCTGCAAGCTCATAGGTTCCCTGATCTTCTTGGAAGAAACGGTATGTCAAGCCTGCGGTGTGTGTCATCAACTGATGTACTGATATTAAAACGTCCTGACCATTGGCAAGTTTAGGCCGGAATGCAGGAAGCCAGCGGGTCACCGGTTCATGGAGACTCAGCTTTCCTTGTGAGATTAATGCCAGAGCTGCTGTCGAGACAATAGGTTTGGTTACGGAAGCAAGTCGAAACAGAGCGTTTTCCGACATGCTGCGCTTTTGCTCCCTGTCCGCGAAACCAGCAGCCCGGCTGTATATCAGTTCCCCTCTTAAAGCAACTTGTACAACTGTTCCTACGATTCTTTTTTCGCTTAGAGCGCGGTCAATGGCTTCATCCACATAATTATGCAATGTCGTCATGTCTTTTTTTCTCATGCTTATCTTCCTCTCACCAACTGATGTATTTGATTTCTCGTGATAACTGTGTTTATTATATAAATGATTGATCTTGTATTACATGGTTTGTTAAAGGCATTATAATGAATTAGCGAATATACTTAAGGTAATTTCTGAATATATCTTATGTATTTAAAGGAGTGGATTACATGGACGAAATAGATCAGCATATTCTGTATCACTTGGAGAATCACGCGAGATTATCCATGACCGAACTAGGCAAATTGGTGGGGTTATCTCAGCCCGCCGTTACTGAACGAGTCAAACGAATGGAAGAAAAGGGGGTTATCGAGGAATATCGAACCGTGATCTCCCCATCCAAATTGGGCAAGCAGAGCACAGCCTATGTTCTTTTTCGTACGCGGGATTGTTATCCTTTCCTGGATTTCTGTCGTGCGTCCCCTGAAGTTGTGGAGTGTTATCGGATAAGCGGAGAGTACAATTACTTGCTGAAAATCCTCACAGATACCATTCAGGGACTCGAGGAGTTTCAGAACAAGTGTGATCCGTACGGTACTTACATGACTTTAATCACCATGTCTTCTCCAATTGCACATAAGAATCTCGTGGAAGGACCAAATCTGTTGGCACAGGCAGAATAAGATTCTGGTCTTTAAAATGAAAAACAGAAGAGGAGTCCACATCAATTGAACTCCTCTTTCCTCCTGCATGTAACTCATGCAAAATGCCTTCCTGTTAATTTGCTCTGGTAAATCCATATTTATAAGCACGCATAGCTACAAGCAACGCAGGAATGAGCAAGATAAACAGTGCCCCAGAAAGGTATCCTGCTCCAAATAGCTCAAGAAGGATGCCCCCGATAATGCCTCCTCCGCCAATCGCCAGATTCCATGCTGTAACCAGCATCGATTGGGCGACATCTGTGCTTTTGCCTCCGGCTTGAGCGATGGCAGTTTGTAACAGTGTGGCAGCCCCGCCAAACGTAAGTCCCCAGATCATGACGCCAAGGATAATAATCATAGGTTGATGAGTAGCGATTCCCATCGCGACAGAGGCCAGAGCGAATGATGCCAAGCTAATGATAACCAATCTCCTCAAAAATCGGTCAATGAGCATGCCGGTTAACCAAATTCCAACAATGGAAGTAATACCGAAAATGAGCAAAATCAAGTCTACTCTGTTAGCAAATACGGTCTGGACAAGGTAGGGAGAAATATAGGTATATAGGATGTTATGCGCAAGCATCCAGGCCAGAACAACAAACAGAATAGGCCTAACTCCCGGAATTAAAAACACCTTATGCAGTGGAAGACGTTCACCAGCTGGCTCTCCGGCAAAATCCGGCATTCTCCAGAGAACCCATACGATTAAAGCTACGGTCAGAAGAGATACAATCGCGAAGATGAGGCGCCAGCCGATATAAGAACTGAGAAAACTACCGATTGGAACACCAAGAGCTAGTGCCACGGGTGTGCCGACCATAGCCACAGCCATGGCTTTACCTTTTAACGAATCCGGGACCATTCGACGAGCATAACCAGCTGTCATGCCCCATAACACACCCGCAGAGACTCCCGCCATGAAACGAGCAGCAAGTGTAAGGATATAATCTGACGATAAGGCGGTAACGGTGTTAAAGACAAGAAAACCACTAATGCATACTAACAGTAGAGGTCGGCGTCTCCATCCGCGTGTAGCAGCAGTCAATGGAATGGCAGCAACAAGTGATCCAATGGCATAAAGAGTCACCAACTGTCCTGTGAGGGCTTCTGTGATCCCCAAGTCTTTTGCGATTTGCGGCAGCAGTCCCGCAGGCAAGCTTTCAGTGAGGATGCAAATAAATCCCGCCATGGCTAATGCAAGAAGCCCAGCCCACGGAAGGCGTTCTGAAGATATGGAAGGTAGCTCCCTTTGCTTTGGGAGGGATGTGTTAATGGCCATGAATAAAAACCTCTTTTCTTATCGTTTAATCCTATCCAGAACTATGCATATAAGCTTATCTAAAAAAAATAAACTTTTGCATACAGGATTAAAGGTAAAAAGGAGGTCTTAACATGGTATTTATTTTATTTTGTGAGTTTTTCCATTAATTCAAAGGGGAACTGTCTGTTCATCCATTCAAGGATGATATCGACAGGTTCCATGTACCGTTGGCCTACCAGTAAACCCGTATGGGTCGTATCCCACAGTCCGGCATATGCAGCATGCAGTTGCTTGGCGGTTAAGTTGCCTCTCTGATCTTCGTCTTCACTGGAGACAGCCTTGATCACCAAGCTGGGGCAGTGGATCAGGTCACCATTAATGGATACTCCATCGGCTCCACAAAGAACAGAAAAGGTAGCAAATGCCTTCGCGGACTCCGTTTGCAGATATTTAAGCTGAAAAGCAATGTCTTCTGCCGTCTCATCTATACTGGTTAGTTCATCACGGACAGGTGCAGGCATGATAATTCCAGGTGTGATACGATTACTTTCCGGGTAGGGGATTAGCTCATGCACTTCCTTGCTCAGACTGGCGTCGATCACAACCAGGCCTGCCAGAGTAACGGTTTCTGCAATCTTTTGACTGAGAATCCCACCCATGCTAAAGCCAATGAGGACGGGAGGCTCGTTGAACTCGGCTAACACTTCACGAATATCCTCTAAATAATCGTCAAATGTAATCATTGTCATATCCATGGCCCGACTCTTGTAGTGACTTCTCAGGTTCATGACATAACAGGTCCAACCGTGCTGGACAAAGTGGGGGATATATTTGCTCCACATCCAGCTGCCTGTGTATGCACCGTGAACGAACAGCAGTGGGGGCTTCTGGGTCGTTGTTTTTTCGTCATGAGGCGGGGTTCCTGCGAATATCTCCAAGTGTAAATCATGTTCTCCGATCTTCTTTACTTCATGTTCCGGTAACAATTGAGTGTAGTCCGTCATACCAAAAACCTCCTCTAAATTATTAGTTTGATATCAAACTATTTCTTCAAAAAAAATTAGAAGTTGCTATGGATTTTCATTAAAATTCGTAGCAGTTCTTTTTTCTCCGCTTCCGTAACGTCCGCATAGAACACGTTCAGCATGCGCTGTGATATCTCTTCGAAGACTGGCTTTAATTGTTCGCCTTTGGCAGTCAAAGCCACATGAACAACTCGTGAATCTGTTGCATCACGCTCCTTGAGGACGTATCCTGTCCGCACCAATTTGTCCACAAGTGCAGTCACCGTGGATTTATCCTTGCCAATTTTTTTGGCGATTTCAGCCATGGTCATCCTGTGATTGTTGTACAGGGCATAGATGATATCCCCATGGGACGTGGCGAGATCCTGGATTCCCTGCTCAGCCATCTCAGTAAGGATGAAACGGTTGACCTTCTCTTTAATTTTGGATATGAGTGAAATAGCGTCTCTTGTTTTCATATGTGTAATATAGTTTGTTATCAAACTAATGTCAAGCTTTGATCCATCGTTTATTGCATGCGCGGTATAAAAAAAGAGCAGTGAGAATGTCTTCTCCTGCTCATTGGCTCAAGTCATTACTTCATCGGATTAGCTTTCATTTCCTGTCCCATTTTCTCAATACCGTCCAGAATTTGATATCCATAACCCCAGAACTGGCTGAAATCTGTCACATAGATTTGTTTGTTCTTGATCGCGTTCATGCTTTGCAGGGCAGGGTTGGCATACAGGTTCTCAATTAGCTTATCGATATCCGGTGAACCGGCATACGCGGACAAGAGCAGGTAGTCCGGATTCGCTGTGATCAGTTGCTCAACACTTACCTCACCTTGCACACCATCAAACGTATTTTTCAGCTTCAACAGGCCAAGTGCATCAAGCTGATACGTATCGTTCTGCATGCTGCTTACCGTAATGGTGTCTTCCGTAGCGGGTACGATATAGGCAAAACGTTGCTCAGGCTGATCGGCTACACTTGCCTTAATAGCTTCAACACGAGTCTTCAGACTTTCGGTGAATGTTGCGGCATTATCCTGAACGTCGAAGATTTGTCCAAGTTGTGCAATATCGCTATAGAGGGTTTCGAGTGTGCCTTTGTGATTCGTCGTTTGCAGAAACGTGCGGATATTCATGTCATTCAATCCATCGACGGTACCCACGCCCCAGTCTGCATCAGCGAAAAGGTCGCCCCGTCCGAGAACCAGATCCGGGCTTGCACCTACAACCAGCTCTTTACCTACATAATCCTTGGACAATACCGGAATTTGGGCGAAATCATCAGCCACATCCGGTGTAACGGAACCATATAGAGCAGCAACACCGACCATTTTATCGGTCAGACCTAATTTGATGAGCATCTCAGCCGCAGATTGGGTATTCGCAACAACACGTTCAGGTGCTTTATCGAATACTTGCACTTTGGGTTTCCACTCGCCGCCCTCACCCGAGATCGTGAAATTCTCAATGGTGAGCGGGTACGTCGTTTTATTTGTATTCTCAGTAGGAGCTGAAGTTTCTGTCGTGTTAGTAGTTGAAGTTGTTTCTTCGGCAGGGGAAGAAGTTGAAGCGTTCGAACAGGCTGCAAGCAGCAGTAACAGGAGATTTAGAGCAGCGATGCCAATGGTTCTGGATGTGAATTTCATTAAATGATGAACCCCTTTTCTATGTGTTTTAAATTGACAAAGATAATCATTCTCAATTATAATCCGAGAAAACACATTGTAAATAGCTAAATTTAATTTGTTCTACATTTTACGCGAATTGATGGGGGAAGAGATGGCACAGACGGTTCAGGTTCAGACACAGCGTATGGGGAAAAGAGAGTCTCTGATTCATAGTAAATCCGGGTTTGCTTTACTGATTGCAGTTTTAATCATGATTACGCTTATATCCGTAGGTATTGCAGTTTCCATTGGACAGGTACAAATTCCACTGGCGGAGTCATATCGTATTCTTTTATACAAATTAACGGGATTTCAGTGGGGGACAACACCCATTGAGGCAGGTTCCTTTACCGATATCATTTGGCAGATTCGTTTCCCGCGTGTGCTGATGGCGATGTTTATCGGTGCAGGCTTGGCCTTGTGCGGTGCTGTTATGCAGGCTGCTGTGCAGAATCCGCTGGCTGATCCTTACATACTGGGTATATCCTCAGGCGCTTCGCTTGGAGCAACCTTTGCAATTCTTATTGGATTCGGTGCGATTGGGTGGCTAGGTCAGACGGGGGTGGCTTTCTGGGCCTTTGCCGGTGCGATGGGTGCGTCCTTACTGGTCCTGACTTTGGCAGGGATTCGGGGGAAAATGACGTCGGTCAAGCTGGTGCTTGCCGGAATGGTGATTAACGCGCTATGCAGCGCTTTTTCGAACTTTATTATTTATTTTGCCAACAATGCTGAAGGTATCAAAACGGTGACGTTCTGGACCATGGGCAGCCTGGCGGCTTCCGGATGGAACAAGCTTCCACTCGTGGGTATCGTCGTGCTGGTGGCGATTCTATTTTTCCTTTTACAGTCCAGAGTTCTTAATACGATGTTATTGGGGGATGAAGCAGCCGTTACACTGGGCATTAATCTGAGTGTGTACCGCAGGGTGTACATGCTGTTAACCGCTTTGGTGACAGGTGTTATGGTGGCGAGCTGTGGCATGATTGGTTTTGTCGGCCTCATTATTCCGCATATCGTCAGAGGTCTCGTGGGTTCCGACCATCGTAAGGTGATGCCTGTATCTGTGCTGTTTGGAGCCATTTTCCTCATCTGGACGGATGTTATTGCACGATCCCTCATATCCAGCGTGGAGTTGCCAATCGGTATTATTACGGCCATGATTGGTGCACCAATGTTTATGTATATGCTGGTCAAAAAAGGCTACGGTTTTGGAGGAAATTAAAGATGAAGCTGAACGTAGAAAATGTATCCATCTCTGTGCTGAACACGGACATCATCAAGGATATTTCATTACAGGTGAACGGTAAACAGTTCGTTGGACTGATCGGACCCAATGGTTGTGGCAAGTCAACACTGCTCAAGAGCATTTATAAAGTGATCAAACCGCAGCAAGGTAAGGTTTTTCTGGACAATACCGATATTCTCAAATCTAGTCCAAAGCTTGTTTCCAGACACATGGGCGTTGTTGGCCAGTTTAATGAATTGAGTTTTGATTTTACGGTGCGTGAGATGGTCATGATGGGCCGTACCCCACACAAAAAAATGCTGGAGACGGATAATGAACGGGATCATGAAATCGTAGAGCAGGCTTTGGAAAAAGTACATCTGACTGGACATGCAGACCGCAATTACGTGTCTTTGTCTGGTGGAGAGAAACAGCGTGTGGTCTTGGCGCGTGTCTTGGCACAGCAACCCCAATTCTTGATCCTGGACGAGCCAACGAACCATTTGGACATCAAATACCAACTTCAGATTCTAAATATTGTCCGTGGACTCGGCATTGGCATACTGGCAGCGCTGCATGATCTCGAACTCGCCACAGAATATTGCGATTATCTCTATGTAGTGAAAAAGGGCCAGATTGTGGTCCATGGCAAACCGGCAGATATTCTGACTCGCGAGATGATTGGTGAGGTATTTGATGTCGATTGTGAAATCTATACAAATCCAGTTACGGGTGGCCTGGGTATTGCATACCTGAGTACACGTTGATTGGGGCTATATCTTTGTTTGGATGACGTGGAGAAATATTCGAAATAATCAATTGAAATGAACATAGACCGTACCTGTTGGAGCGATGTTGTTGTTGTTGTTGATTGCTCGCAGGGCCGGTCTTTAATTTTTGATGGGGCTAGGAGCGTCTATTGAAGCTTAGGATCAACGGGATGAGCATGAGCACCTTTGCTGACTTCTTGGAAGACATCTGAGGAGTTATCGATATGCGTTGAAGACTTACTGCTCTTGTCTTGTTGGGAGTGTTCTCCCGGTGCTGGGCTACTACCTGTAATCGCATAACTTCGTAAGATCTCTTCCAGATCTCCAATCGTCACAGGACGAGCATGTCGTTTCAGGACATAACCGAGTTGACCATTGGGTTCCACCGTCGCCGTCTCCAGATCATCTACACTTGTAATTCCGTGCTGTCGCATATGCATCTCAAGCTGATCCATCGTATAACGCATGCGTTTCAGATTCGGGATAATGACCTTTCCGTCCTCTACCACGATTTTGGAACTGCCACTCATTAACCGTTCAAAAATATTAAATTTCAATTGCAGTTGTTCCACTACAAGCAATGTCAAAATGAAGACCGATGCTGATCCAATCGCTTTGCCAAGCTCATGATTTGCGATGGGTTGTACAATCGTTGTTCCGATGGAGATCATGATGACGGTTGTGGCAACACTCATCTGTGAGATCGACTTGCGTCCTGCAATTCGCAGCAGAATCATGCCGATAAGTACAAGTAAAACAGATTTCCATATCCAGTCCATACGTATATTCCTTTCTATTCCAGTATGCGCTTTGCTTCTATGGCTGTTCTGGAGTTGGAGGAATTATACAGTTGGCTAAATCCATAGCTTTCATTCCGCCCACCGGATCGTTTACAATAGGGTATTGATTAAGTAAACAAAGGAGCGGGTTACAGTGGCAAAACAGAAATACTATGTTGTCTGGGAAGGCAAGAAGCCGGGTGTGTATAACACATGGGCAGATTGCAAAGCGCAGACGGATCATTATACCGGAGCAAAATATAAATCCTATGAGTCCAAAGCAGCCGCAGAAGAAGCGTATCGTGCTGGATGGAAAGGGAACTGGGGTTCAAGTGCAGGCGGAGCGTCGAAGACAAAGTCGGCTACTAGCGGAAGAAGTGCTGGCATGGAAACGTCAGAGGAAGTGGATTACGACAGCATCTCTGTTGATGTGGGCACACGAGGTAACCCCGGACCTGTAGAATACAAAGGGGTAGACACCCGCACTGGTGAGGTTATTTTCTCCGTCGGACCGATCTCCAAAGGCACGAACAATCTGGGCGAATTTTTGGCCATTGTACATGCCCTCGCACATCTGAAAAAAGAAGGCAGCACCAAAACGGTGTATACCGACTCGGTCAATGCCATGAAATGGCTGAAGCAGAAAAAAGTAGCCACGACCTTACCAAGAGACAACTCCACAGAAGAAATCTGGCTGATGATTGATCGTGCGGAGCAGTGGCTCCAGACGAATACGTACAGCAATAAAGTGCTAAAATGGCAGACCAAACAGTGGGGCGAAATCAAGGCAGATTACGGCCGGAAGTAGGTATTTATCCGTATTAATTTCATAATACCTTTCGCTGCTTCAATTAAGGCTAGATATAGATCAAAGCGGTTTAATTTGTCTATATCTAGTTACAAAAATCCATTTTTAGTGAGTTATGAAATTGATTTTTCCAAAGGATGCCTCCTTTATTTCTTGTCTATTAGAATCGATATTTACAATTTCCAGTTTCCGCTCTATAATCATCTGAATATGATTAGTTAAACATATGGAGGAGCCTGTCATCTGCAGGCCCTCTTTATCTTTTTGGTCCATTGATTAGCAAGTCCGTTCAATAGAATGGGTTATTTGAGTATATATTGCAGGAGGCAGACATGAGTTCCATTTATAGAAGTGAAGAAGGCAAGAGCAGCATACTTGCAGAGTATGAGATTTATTTGAATGAGTTGGGTGAGAAATTTACTCGAGAGTATGTAGAGACGCGTTTTGGAAAGACACATGTTTTACTGACGGGTCCTCTAGATGGCAAGCCGTTATTTATTCTCCAGGGCGGTAATTGTGTGAATCCGATGACGTTGTCATGGTTTTCTTCTTTATTTAAAGAATACCGGATTATTGCTCCTGATACGATTGGTCATCCTGGTTATAGTGAGGAAGCGAGTATCTCGACACGGTTTGATAGCTTGGCATTATGGGTGTCGGATCTGCTGGATCACTATGATATCAAAAAGAGTGCATTTATCGGTCCATCGTTTGGAGGAGGCATTATCCTCAGACTGGCTACCTATATTCCGGAACGCATCTCGTGTGCCGTATTGGTTGCTCCTGCGGGTCTTGCGGTCAATTCCAAAATTAAAACGGCTCAGGATATCACGCTGCCACTCGTCAAGTACCGCATGACGTCTTCACCATCTTCTTTGCAAAAAATTACGGACAACATGTCGTGCAACTGCATGAAAGAAATGGATAAAAACATTATCGGTAAACTTTTTAAATATGTCAGCATAGATCAGGATCTGCCCAAGCTCACAGAGCGAGAAGAACTGGTGAATTATACGTCACCAACCTTGTTATTGGTAGGGGAGAAGGATGTCTTTTTCCCTGCGGATAAGTGTATTGAGCGAGCTCAAAAGATTATTACGAATGTAAAAGCCATCAAGTATGATACAGGACATTTTCCTTCACAGGACGTATTGGTTCAGATGAACGAGGAAATCGGGCGTTTTTTACAGAATAATTATTAATAAAAGCTGTAAATGAAGGATGAGAAATGTTTTTCTCCAGTTTAATAAAGTAATTACATCCATCTGTCGATACTCTATATAAGAGAATCCTTTTCTTCTATAGAATAGTGTGGATAGGGATTAGCGGTATATCGTAGAAGGCTTGATATCATTAATATTTAAATATTTCGCGTGAAGGTGTTTCAAATTGCATCATTTGGTTTATATGTATAGTTGGCGATGAATTGCTGACTGGTTGAACCAAGTGATGCATTTACGCGGAAAGTCTTCCGATCGACAAGGTTGAAAAGAGGTCTGTTATGAGAAAAGACAATTGTAAAATGGCATTGCAGCGCAATGTGATTATAAATGATACATATCAGGTAAGACAGGTATTAGCCAGCAGTGAGTTGGCTATTGTATATGCAGGGCGAGATCGTAACACAGGTGCCAAAGTAGCCATTAAGGAATTTTTCCCACAGAGAATGGCTGAACGGCAGGCAGACAAGCGAGGGGTGTTCTGCTCTTCACGAGGATACGGTGGGCAATATCAGGAGTTACTGGCTGCATTTCTGCTCGAAGGTGAACTATTATCGAAACTAGATCATCCCCATATTGTATCGTATATGGATCATTTTGAAGCGAATGGTACGGGGTATCTGGTTATGGAATACTGCACGGGAATCACATTGACCGAGTATTTGAATGAACATAATCATGCTCTTGATGCTGCTTTCATAACGGAGACGCTGCTTCCACTGGTGGATACATTGGATTACATACATAAGCAAGGCATTCTTCACCGGGATGTGAAACCTTCCAACATTATGGTTATGGAGGATGGTACACCCAAACTTCTGGACTTTGGCTCAGCTACCCGTTGGCCTATGCAATCCGGAGAGAAACAGGTGATATTTACATCGGCAGGTTATTCTCCACTGGAGTTTTATTCGGAGAAATCCAGTCAGGGACCGATGTCGGACATCTATAGTTTGGCGGCTCTGCTCCATTATTGGACATGCGGGCAACCCCCTATGGACGTGAAACAGCGGTTGTTCCAGGATGAATTGCCATCTGTTCGCTCACATAATGAGTATGTGAATCCTTGGCTCGCTCGTGTTATTCATTGGGGGTTGACGGTTCGTTCTGAGAAACGCTGTGCTTCCTTAGCTTGGGTCAGAAGCTCGCTGCGAGTTCAAGCCTGGGTATGGAAAGTGCGCAAGCCAGGTACAGTGGAGTGGTCTTTAGCCGAGAATGAACATACGCAGGTCTATGAAGTGGAGTCGAAAAAGCAACATGAGACGGCGTAAGCAGTCATGACCTATGTTGATAAAGTAGACGTTTCAATGAAAGCATAGCCGTTAAATAGGTGTAAAATAGAAACAAGCCAGTTCTTACCCGTACATATGGGGCGAACTGGCTTGTTTCTTTTATATTTTCAGAGAGAACATACATCAGCGTGCTTCATTTCCACTTAGTTAACACACAATGTTTACTGTGGATCTCTCTTTTGTCCTACATAGATATTGGTACTTGGTTTGATGGCTTTGTAACGAATTTCGATCTCCGTAACACCATCCTCAAACGTGATATACAACTTTTCATTGTACTCCATAGCTTCCGTGTGTCTGCGTTTCACTGGCGTTCGGCCTCGGACAACCGTACAATTCGTATCGTGCCGTACCAATAACGTTTCTTTTTTACCCGCTTCCAGCCAGATTCGTCCCGCTTCTAGTACTTTGACCCCGATGTCCATGCGATCAAACAGTTCACTGAGACTTACTTTTCGGCGTTCCAATGAAGTGAGAGGCCAATTGGTCACTGGTATATCCTCGCCGTTCGCTGTCGCTAGAAAGTATCCTTCCAGTCTTCCCCGGAATACGGGTTTTGGCTTCATTACGAACCAATACAGTGCGAAAATACCACCAGCAAGAAGCAGGCCCAATCCTGTATATAGCAGTACCTTTTCACGTAAAGAATGAATTTGCAACGAAATGTCTGTAGTTATACTTGCTCCCTCAGAATCCGTTGCTGTCACCTTGATCGTTGAACTTCCGGTGTGTAGAGAAGACCATCGCAACAGGTTGCCTTCAATGATGGCATCTCCAAGTTTGCGCTCACTTCCACCGTCTGCAAGGACATACGTTAATGGATCATTATTGGCATCCTTAAAGTAGTTGTTCAGGTCGACATCTGTATTGCTGTCATCTTTGGATAACACCATGGATTCGCCGGTGGCTACGGGTGCTTGATTCGTAATGTCTACTTCAACCGGAGTAATTTCCCGATAAAAGTCCGGACCGTCGATTCGTAGTCCCCATGTGTACAAATCCGACTTGGGAAAAGTGTATTTTCCCGTAAATCCGCTACCTGTATTGGTCAAAGGGATACGTTCTGTTTTTCCATCAGATGGAGTTACAATGAGTTCCGCTTCCAGTCCCTTGTACACATCCAAGTCCTTAATGGGTTTAGGGTCCACAGCCTGATCGTAGAGTGATGCCTCAAATGTGATGCTCTTCCCCTTGACGGGCTGCTCCGTTGCCATATTTGCGACCGCAGAGACGTTGTAGTTCCCTAATAGGTTAATCTTCACCAGATCACCGCTACGGCCTTTGAATTTCAGTTTAAACTGTCCTTTGACCGGACGAATGATCTTCATCAGAGCATATTTATCAGACCGTATGAAGCTGACATTGCTCGATTGATAATAGAGCTGAGCTTCCGAGACAGCATGATCAGATAGCATGATAATGTTGGCATCCGCCATGCTGGAGTTAGGAATATCCACGGTTACTTCCTGCATTGCTCCTGTTGCAGTTACAGCCGCTACAGATACAAGAACGGATTGAATCTGATCTGCAAAAATCCGATTGAAGATTTCAGGCAGATCGTCCGCACTTCCGGTGATAAAGGAAGAACCACCCGTTTCTTTGGCGATACGCTCCAGTTCTGCCGGGTTAACGGTACCGTCGCGGTTTAGTCCCACAGTATAGATGGGATAACCAGCTTGTTGTGCCATCTCAATAACTTTGTCCACATCTTTGGAGGAGTCAGCAGGTGTTCTGCTCGTCGATCCTCGCAAATCCGTTTCTCCGTCAGAGAGCAAAATCATAAATGGTTTACGTTTGTCCGTCTGCGATTGTTCGAGCAGGCTAGCCCCTCGGCGTAAGCCAAGTCCGAGATCTGTATATCCCGAACGTTTTAAGCCATCCACACGGCTACGAAGATTATTGCGAGCTCCAGAGGATGAAATCTCCATCAGTGGTACGGATGAAGTGATCTTGTCATTATAAGCTACGAATCCCAATCGGGTCTTAGGTCCACTACTCATATCCATAAACATATGTATAACTTCTTCGGCAATGCGATCTTTGTCGGTCTCATTCATGGAGTAGCTAACATCCAGGACAAACATGGCATCGAGGCCTTCATACGTCTGGGTCTTGACGGATGATTCAGCGTATATGCTCCCCATGTCCCATGCTGGAATTAAAAAGCTGATTACCAAGATAGAAAAAAATGTTTTTTTGAATTTTGTTAATATCATACGATGCTTTGAATCTCCTTTCTGTTTTGGGCACTGCAATTGTTTTTAGAGGTCAAACTGATTTTTGTTGAAAAACTTTTGTTTCTACTCGACAAAACCCCGTTATGCGTAGTTTTGATAAGCGAAGAATATTGCAACACCGCATACGTTAAGGCGATTTCCTCTTGATTAGGGGGAAAACTCCACTAGTTTTAAATCATTGAACATCATCCAGATTATAGGATATTCTTTATCATCGGCATGATTCGATGGGAAGTGAAGCGGAAATCGGAAATTAGTTCTATAGGTATATCGAAGTCACAAAAATGAGCTTTTAGACCTATATAGGGTAATATTGACAAAACATATCACTGATGATTAAGATGAATTCCATAAATCTCCAAAGCAAACGGCATAATCTGGTACATAAGTTCCAGTCATATGTTGACAGCTCGTTCTATTGGACTTGTGATCGCCTGAGAAGATGATTCTCTTAGATCATGACCAAAGACTGATAGAGCGTGCGGAGTGTCAAAAATTGATGGAGGGGGGGAAGCATTCGCCCGAATGAACCATCATTAGGGGGATGTTGCCTGAATGGATATTATTAATCAAACGAACCGAACGATGCTTTTCGAAGAGATCAATCCTGAGAAAATGGATTTGATTACGATTGTCGGTGACGTAAAAGGGATCGACAGTCTGAATGATGACAAGATCAAGGAGATCAATGAACACCTGCTTGTACGAAGCTTCGATGAGTTTTTGGACAAGTTTTCTCCCAGTGTGTATTCCTTTTTCAATGCGGTAAACCAGAAAGTCATGTATACGCTCAAAAAGCCCGAAGGGATTCCGGATGAAGCAATCTCTGAGATCAAAATTGATCATAGCAATGACTTCCTGAGAATGCTCTTTACCCTGATTGATACCAAACGTAGTCAGGGGATTACGAATGTAGATTTCAAGTTTGAAAATTTGCTGGATATGATTTCACCGAAAAAGGTTATGGATGACATTCGGCAGGTACGAAAAGAAATTCATTACATGTACGGCCAGCATGAGAAGCTGGATGACGGGGACCCGAAGAAGTTGGATATCGGGGATAAACTTAATGTCATGTTTGAAGATGCTAGCCGGAACTATAACAATGTTATGGCAATGCTGCCACTGGCCATCGAAGATATCAAAACCCGCTTGTTGCTGGGCCGTGCTCAAGAAGAAACTTCTTCCGAAGCGATTCAGGTAGGACAACTCACAATTGGTGAGAGCGGAGAATTGAAAATTATCGAAGCTCCAAAGAGTGATAACAACGAGTTGATGCTCCTGGATGAGTCGACAAGCACAGATTTGACTCAGGTGTTTGCCGAAGATTATGATTCACTCTCCGAGGCACCTTCACCGTATGTACAGGATCTGGTCGTTCGTACATTCTGCCCACTGCCTGCAGTTCAGACGGATGTTGATACGGCAGTTGAAGTACAGAATTACAATACATACCTGGAATTTTACAAGAACGCCAAGGATGACTTTGTAAAAACCGTAAAACCGCTGGTAGAGAAAATTTTGGGTGTCAAAATGTTCTTTGATCAATATGCGACCAAAAACAAAGGCATGCTTCCTTCCATGCTGATTGCCAATGCCAAGCTGGATATGCTTGTTAAGAGCAGTAATATTCCGCGGCTGGAGACCTATCTCAACACAGTCAATGCGAAGAATGATTTTACCGACACTATTTGGTTCGGAATTGTTCCTTCCGTTGAACTGGAGAATACGGGACAAGTTCAAGTCAGTCGAGCCCGTTTCCGTGGTAACGAGAAAGTGGTTAAACAAGACGGAAACAGTATGGAATCTCTGTCCATGCTTCTGCAAGTCGTTAAAGACTACAAAGTACAAGTATTCTTTAGCTTTGAATCTGGAGAAGAGACTACATTCAGCAGCATGGCTACTGCGGGCATCGATAAATATATTGATAAATGCGCGGTATTAACTCGCAAAGACTACAGCGAATTCGCCATTCCAAGTGCTCCGAATTTCACCATCATTCCGAAAGAGAAATCGGGTGTCGTTATCGACAGTCGTATGCTCCAGACGGAGAATGGTGTGGAGCTTTCCAAGGAGAAAGAAGACATTCTGAAGCTGTGGATTGAAGGTGTGTATGTCGGTGCGTCTTATGTATCTGCCGGAATTGTGGCTGCATATCAGTGCCCCGAGTATCTACGAGGCGCATTCAAAACCGTGAACCGGGATTATCCAGGTGTGCGTTTTGATATTGAGGCAGGCGATAACAGTCTGCGTGTAGTGACTACGATGACCAAAGAAATTTCCGGATTCACGAACACCATCAAGGATTCGATTAACCGCAAAAACTTTGGATTTATTTTCTCATCGGAGAATGCCCAAATCCAGGATAGCGACATCAAGCGGATCACGGTATACAAAGCGAGAAGCATGGCGATGTCCGAAGATGGTTTTGATTCCTTGTATAAGACACTCGTAAGTACTTACATTGAGCGCTTGCTCCGTTTCCAGACGGGTGATTTCAAGCATGAAAATATCGTCAAATTCTTCAGCAACAATCCGAGCAGTCAGAAGAGCCGGTGGCTGGGAACCCGAGGGTCGATCAATTCGATCATTCAAGAAGGTGACGACATGAGCTTTATCATCGATGAGAAGAGCAATATGTGCCACATTGACCTGGTATTCAACGGCAACGTGAAGAACCTGGAGGTCATGATTACTAAAGGCACCAGCGCGATGAAGGTGTAAGAAACTGGAGTGGGTACAAGTTTTAGAAATGTCTATAATTCTTCAAACAACGAATTATAGACATTGATTTTGGTGTTAGAGGCGGCCTTTATTGGCTGACCTTATACATATATTTCGGTACCTCTCCCCAGATGGAGAGCATGCCGGGCACATTGTTTTTTAATCTTAAGGAGGTTTTTATTAATGGGTTTTGTATTGAAAGTAGAAGGCGCAGAAACAATCGAATTGGGAATGGATAATATCCGCACAGTAGTGTATGACACAGATACACCGGATGATTCCAACGCTAGATCCACAGATGTAGGTGCAACACTTCGCATCAGTGGCAAAATTATTACAGCAACAGACGGTGACAATGCGGATGACACGATGAAACTTGCTCTGTGGTCACTCGTTCCAGCTGAAAAAGCAGATTGCTACCGTAAAGTGACCCTTGAAGTGGTTGCGGCGGATCAAGTGGTACGCAAAATTTACATGCCTAACGCGTTCGTTGTGGATTACACAGAACGTTTCGGAGATACCGAAGGCGTAGGTGAATTCAGCCTGTTCATCAAACAGAAAAAAGACAAAACGGAATTCACTAAAATTGAAGGCGGCTTCCCTGTATAAAGGGAGAAGCTGATGTTCCGGGTCAGTTATGGCTGGCCCAGAATAATTCTGTCAAGTTAAGGGGCCTTGGTGCCCCTTAATCTTTATTTACGCCCGAATACGGCAGGGAGGCAGGTACGAATACCATGAATGATTATTATGCCGTGCTTGGTGTGGAACGTGAAGCTTCTCCGGAGCAGATCAAGAAGGCTTATCGTCAATTGGCAAAGAAATTTCACCCGGATGTTAATGGGGGAGATGCGCAGGCAGAAATGCGTTTCAAGCAAGTCCATGAGGCCTACAGTACACTCGGAAATCCCGAGTTAAGGGCTGCATACAATCAACAACCTCGATCTACAGGGAACCCAGGAGGGGCAAATGGAGCAACATCCAGTACTGCACGAGAAAAGAGTGGACAAGCCCAAAATGGACCTATGAATACCGAGAAGGTATGGTCTGATCCATCACGAATGCAGGAACAATTTGAACAATTTTTTGGCTATCGCCCCAAAGGCAAGGACAGCTCAAACAGTGGCAAAGCCGATCCCAACAAAGGAATGGATATGTCCGCCATGTTTGACCGATATTTCGGAGTTCGAAAAAAGTAAGCCGGTGGCCTGTAATGGATCGTGCCGGTTCAGGCGGAGGTTATGGAAGTGAAACGAGGAAGGTCGGTAATGACGATAGGGGTTGACGCATGCGTCGCCATGATTTCGTTAGCCGTGCTGTATTACATATTCATCATTAACCGGGACATGAGTGCCCAGTGGATAACTGGAATTATTGTGGTCCTCTCCGGGGGAGCATACTTGTTTTTTAAATACTTACCTGCCAGCAAGAGGGAAAAGAAGAAGTTGTCTTCACGTGTTGTGAAACTCGTACTGTTGGACGATGACGGTACAAGTGTGAAGGAATGGTACATTCAGGGTGAGACAAGTGTATTGATCGGAAAAAGTTCGAAGAGCAGTGAGGCGGACATTGATTTGTCCGATACTCCATATGCTTCCCTCATCAGTCCGCAACATGCTGTGCTGAACAAAGCCTCGGGCCAATGGTTTATCGAGGATATTGACTCCGCCAGCGGCGTGGGCGTACGTAAGGGAAATCAAAGCAGATCATCCAAATTGGAAATCGAAGAACCCAGCCTGATTGAGGCAGGAGACTTAATTTATATTGCCAATACCCGAATTTTGGTGAAATAACGTTGGCATACCATCATACAAGCTTACGGGGGAATGAAAAGAAATGAGTCTGACAAGATGTGGAAACGGACATATGTTCAGCACGAGACGGCACGGAAACACCTGTCCATATTGTAATCTGGCCGTCGAGTCACCGCCTTCCGGCAATAGTGAAGCAGGGGGAGCAATCCCACGCGCGCCTCGCACGGCAGAGGATGACAGAACGATGCCATACCTGGGAGAAACGACAGGAATTGAACCGGTAACGGGATGGATGGTGTGTATCGAAGGTCCACAGATGGGCCAGGATTATCGGATTATGGCTGAAAAGAACTTTATTGGACGTTCGGAAGAGATGCATGTTCGAATCCTTGGGGATAACACGATTTCAAGGCGCAATCATGCGGTGATTGTATATGATCCCAAAAAACGGAATTTCTATCTGCTGCCCGGCGATGCTTCCGGCCTTGCCTACCATAACAACGAAGCGGTCTATTCTCCGGTGGAACTGGCTGCCTACGACGTCATTCAATTGGGACGCAGTAAATTTATTTTCATCCCATTATGTGGTGTGCATTTTGAATGGGAGCAACAGTGAATACCTTCATGATCTTGTGGAACGACAAGGAGCTAACGCCTTATTGGGTTCTGGCAGCAGGCTGTTTGTCGATCTGGTTGTTGTTATTCGTCCGAAGCCGGATTCCGGTAAGGCAACGTGACGATAGGCCGGTTGGCGTTCAGATCGGGAATGGACAGACCATTGGTGCTCGCAGTGAACAGGATGATTATTTTGCCTGTGCCGTGGAGCCTTATGGTGTGCTTGCGGTACTTGCCGATGGAATTAGCGGATTATCTGGTGGGAAAGTAGCCAGTACCACTGCGGTAGAAACATTTATCCGTGAGTTTGAAGAGTTGGAGCGGTTTCCTGATCCGGAAGAGTTTTGGGATGCTTCTTCCCATGCAGCAAACCAGGCGATTCTTCGTAACTTGCTTGGCGTTCCGGGTGGAACAACGTTGGTATCGGCCATGATCAAGGGCAGAGAGTTATATTGGGGCGCGGTAGGAGACAGTATTTTGGCCGTATTTCGTAAAGGAGAGCTGCTTGCTATCAATCATAAACATACACTGGAAACCCAACTGGAAGAACAGTATATGTCTGGAGAAATATCGGAGCAGGAGGCGTTGGATAATCCGCAGCGCAAAAGGCTGGTCAACTATTTGGGGTACGACCATTTTAAACAAATGGAAATCGCGGACGAGCCGTTTGCACTGCAGCCGGCGGACAAGATTGTGTTATGCAGTGACGGGGTATACAACTCTCTTACTGAGATGGAACTGGAAACTATACTTGCGAAAGACATGTCGCCATTTGATGCAGCTCAGACCATCATTGATTTGATTGAAGAAAAACAGCTCGTGCATCAGGATAATGCCACGATTATCATTTTGGAGCAAGGATGGTAACGGATCAGGCAACGCACAGGGAAGGGAAATGGGGAGACGGATGAGGAAGGAGAACAGTGAATTCAAGACGGCTTTTGTCTCGGAAGCGGGATCTTTCCTGAAAAATCGGGATTTCTACGGCTGCGTTGAGCTGGAAGATTGGGCCTGTTATGTCATTGCAGATGGCCTGGATACAGATACGGAAGTGAATAGCGCACAGATCACAGTGCAGACCATTCTGGAATCCTTTTTGGAAAAGCCAACCATGTCCAAACGCAGACTAACGGAGTATATCAAGATTGCCCATGAATGGTTGCAGTATGAAAGCCGCCGAGTCAGGCTCAAAGCGGGATTTGTCATTGTTGTGACAGATTATACACGTATGGTGTGGGCATCTGCTGGACACAGCCGGTTGTATCATTTTCGTGGAAATCGGCTTGCACTAAAAAGCAAAGATCATAGCGTTGCTGCCCAGTTGGCAGCCGAAGGCCAGATTGCAGAGGATCGTGTGGATCAGCATGATGAACGCGGTAATCTGAATGAATATGCGGGCAAACCTGGCATGATCAGGCCGTATGTATCGGATAAGATCAAGCTAGCCGATGGCGACGTACTTGTGCTATGCACCCCTGGATTGTGGGAGGGGGTTCAGGATGCCGAGATGATCGATGCGGTTGAAGGTGCCAATGACCCACAGACGCTAGCGGATACACTTGAAGAAGTGATGCTTAGCAAGCAGCGTGCACGTATCGAGAATTATAGTGCGGCAGCCATATATGTGAACAAGATTTTTCATGAAGAGCCCAAGAACCGTAAGAAATGGATTAAGCGGATTGCCATCATGCTGGTTATGCTCCTGATTTTTGGTGGAGCCGGCATATTCTACGCGGTGAAAAGTGCAGCCAAAAAAGCTGAATTGGCCGTAGATATGCTGCAATATGAACAGACCGCAGACCAGTACGTCAAGGAACAAGAGTATGCCAAGGCGGTCTCGGACTACAGCCTGGCGCGTAATAATTCCATCAAAATCAAGGACCCGATACATAAAAAGCTGTTGACCGCGAAGATGTCTGCTGCCCAGACGCTGGTTGATGGGGAAGCTCACCTGAAAGAAGGCGACATTACCAAAGCAACCGCGAGTTACACCAAAGCATTGGAATTGTCTGAATCCTATAGCATGTTCAACCGGGAAGTTATTCAGGAGCGACTGGAGCAGATGACCACTTTCCAGCAAGTGCAAGACTGGATCACCGAGGGCGATCTGAAACTCCAGAACGGAGATTACAGTGGAGCAATCATTTTGTATAAACGGGCCAGAACGGCCGCTACGGAGACAGCTTACAAAGATGCGCTGAAGGAGATTGCTACGCAACTGGAGACGGCCGAGACCAAACGTGCAGATATCAAGCGACAATCCCGGCAGCTTCAGGCAGATACGCTGGAACAGAAGGGTGACCGCTTCAATGAAGCCGGAGACTACAGCGGAGCCATGGATGCCTATGCTTCGGCACAGGGAATTTATCAAGAGATCGATATGCTGGAACGTGTGCTGGCCATGGAGCGGAAAATAAACAAACTGGATGAGAAATTAAACCCACCGGTACCGGCGGCTGATCTTACGCAGGATACGGCAGGATCAGACTCACCAAATACATCGGGCATAACCTCGGATATGACCGGGAGTACAGGAAGTGTGAATACAGGCAATACAGTGGGGAATGGTTCTTCCACTGCTAATGGCACCTCGGCTGGAAATGGCAATGCGGATGCTTCCGGCTCAGGTACTTCTCCTGGAAAAACGACAAGTAATGCTGGCAGTAATTCTGCCTCCAAGGCTGACGGAAGCACCGATACCACGGAGGCTGACGTGAACGAACAGGAATCATCGGAAGGAGGAGATTCATGATGAAAGACATGATTCGTGACCGTCTTAATAAGATGGAGGATCTCGAACAACGCCGCATGCTCAAAGATCTCATGACAGGCGTTTTTCTTAATCTTGTGGAGTATCAGGAGACGCTGAACAAACAGATTGAGCAACGGGTTTTTGATGAGGTGTTGCCGCAGGAGGAACGTCATGATGTATATGTCACATTATGTGCGCGGGAAGATCTGGATCCCATTCATGAATTTCTGTACCCGATCATTCCTGAGGATGCTGAATCACAGTCCGTCTATTTGAGTGAGGCTTCAGAGGCACTGGCGCGTCAGGAAGAGATGAAATTATTCACGTTCTACATGGAATGTGGGCAACAGGAACTCCAATCTCTACTGAACAGTAATCGGACATTTCGCGGGGAGATAGTAACCAGTGGAGGCAGGCATGCCATAACGGTTCGGTTGAAATCAAGTGCAGCGTATATCTCCAAAGTTGAAGAATTGTACCGGGTCTTTCGTAAGAACAGTCTGCCATGGAAATCGATCAATGCACCCTATGTGTTCAAATTCGTTGATTGTGTTCTGGTCAGTTCGGACGATGGAGAAGCATGGGACAAACAACATGCTGTCAAGGAACTTTCCATCCATCTCGAAGAGTTTGAGTCTTATAAAAGAACCAATATGATTCCGCTGTGGAACATTCAGAAGCTGGATATGAAAACGGGTGGATTCCCTGTTCCGGCTTCGGACCGAATCAATTATGAACATGTGTTGCCACTCCGCAAAACCGGAACGGAACACGGATATTTGGTGGATGGAGACGAATCGCATATTCGGTATATCAAAAGATCGGAAGAAGATATCACCATCGTATCACCACTGGAAAAATCCGATTCATGGACGGTGCTGAAAATAGCGGGTCCCGTCGCAACCCACATTGGCAGGATGGACTATCCGCTGTTTTCCAATAACAAGCGGGAAGGGTTTGCCGGTAAATATGCTCGCCAGGAAGGACGTTCTGTACGATCCAAAGGAGAGATTTCCCGCATGGTTCACGCTTTTCAGGCAGCAGAGGGGTTGGAACTGGAAGATGTGCAAGTGGTGGCGCCAGGACCCGCTTTGGGCATTACGTATCCACTTAATGCATTTGTTAGCGATCATGTCCGTGTTGAAACAGATAAACATCGAATGATTTTAAGGTTCAGCAGACACGGAAAGCAGCCGGGACAGGCCATTTTTCTGGATGATCTGCTGAGCTTTCTGGTATCCGAAATCCAGCTGGCTTTCCCGGAATACTGCTGCGAAGGGGAATGGGTGTGAGTACAGCATGAATTACATCTGGGATCTGATTATTCGGGCCAAGCGTAATGGAACCGATCTGCGCGACGTAACCTTTGTGCCAGCACGTGTATATTCGCCTTACATGGAACTTAGCCAGACAAACCTGAATGCTTCAGGCGTGGAAGGCACGGTTGAAGTCAATCCGTATTATCGCTTTTTTGATATTTTCCGGGACCTCTTCGATATCAATAATGAAGAGCAGGTGGAGTTGCGGGAAGCACTCTTTGATCTGGTTATTCATTTTCTGGCGGATATGGATTTGATGCAGGGGATGAACAAGAGGGAGTATTATATTCGCTTCATTCTGAAGGATATGCATTCGGGTGTATACGGGGATCGGGTTCGGCGGCGACTGGAGCTGTTCGGACAGGAGGAGCAGGAAGTGATCGCCTGCAATATGCTCCGTTTGTATGATACGGGAGAGGCGGTTCATCTGCTGAGGGATACCCTTGTTCGAATGTTCCCGCGTTCAACCCTATATGCCAATTGTGAGGAAAAGGATGAATTGCTTTTGTATATTGGTCAGGTAGAGCGTACGGAAGCGAAGGAGAAGCTGGAACTGATTCTTGAACTCTTTCTGCCGGTTCGTTTCGACACGGAAATATACTGGGGGCATCATTTTGGCATTCTGGATGTGGATTATACGATGATACAGGACGGGATTGCCCTATATTAAGCAGCACCAGCAGTTGTAAGGAGGAAGTATAGATGAACGGCTATTCATACCGATTGTATCCTGATGCCACGAGCAGGGAACGTTCCAGAGGAACCATGCGTTATACGCGTGAAGAATTGATGGACATGACCACGTTCCAATTACGGAACATTTGCTACAAGGAACGGTTAATCGAGGGATTGGGCCCTCGGACGGAGCGGGAAGAACTGATTCGGATTATTTTAAAATTTCTGGGAGCGGACGATATATTGTGGATCAATCAGTCTGTTGAAGGTGGATTCGAGCGGATACAAAAGGCTATTTCTCGTCATATGACGGCGCCCATGAGCAGTGATGGAGGCATTAGTGTACCTGCGCGACTGATTCTGTACGAAGGATTGAACGTGGACAAGTTGGATCGATATGTGGTTACGGCACCGGGGGGACTAACCGAATCCAACGTACTTTTAGTCAATGAGAGCATGGAGCTGTGCGGCATCTTCAACCTGGTTAAGGACGACTCCGTATCGGGAACCTTTTATTTGACCGCAGGAAGTGGGGCGACCTGGAAGAGATCTAGAAACAGACAGTATAGTCTTCTCTTTTTCCGTAAACGCGACTCGGAGTATTTATATCAGACCTATTATTCCAGTAGACCGCTTCCACCGGTTCATATTCAATATACTCAAATCCCACTGGCAGATCTGGACATCCGGGAGCTTGAACCGACAGAAGCAGTGCTTGCAATTGATTTTGGCACCTCCAATACGACGGCAGGCGCCTATTTGCATAACGGTTATATTCAGGCGCCGAGCAGCCAGGATTTGCTGAATGGACGAGTTCGTATGGATGCCATCAACTACGTTTCTTTTCCCGATCCTACATACAAAGATACGGATTGGATCGAGGTCTTGCCTACGGCTATTGGGGTGGCGGAGTGTTCGGATCCAGCGAACATTCGTTACGAGTTCGGCTATGAAGCGCTGCGAAGTATGCGTCGGGGAGGGTACAGCAGCCGGGCGAGTGTCTTCCGCAGCATGAAGCGCTGGGTAAACAATTACAACAAAATGGAAGAAATCGTCGATGTTCATGGCAATGCGGCTATGGTTTCTCGTATGGAACTGCTGCGTGCGTACATGAATTACATCATCCGAACGGCAGAGCATCAGTTCAAGTGCAAGTTTCGCCATGTGCATTTTACGAGTCCCGTGAAGATGAAAACACAGTTTTTGCAGATGTTCGGCGAGATGCTTCCGGATTATCGGATTGAGCAGACGTATGCGCTGGATGAGGGGATGGCTGTGCTCTATAACACCCTTGCTGACGGAATGGAACGTGGTGCTTTCATGGAAGGGCAGACGTACCATGCGCTCGTGATTGATTGTGGAGGTGGAACGACCGATTTGTCTTCCTGTGCCTTTACGATCGAGGACGGACATATGGCGTACAAGCTCGATATCCATACTACCTACGAAAATGGGGATACGAACTTCGGAGGTCACAACATTACCTATCGTATTATGCAATTCATGAAAATTGTATTCGCCGACTACTATAGCGGACGCCGTCAGGTGACGGATATTGATAGCCTGATTGAGGCACCTGGTGCGGATGTGTTCCGTCAGGTGGACGAAGAGGGTGTGAAGTCCGTTTATCAGAAGCTGGAGCAACGCTATGAGGAGGCAGAACACATCATCCCGACTGCGTTTGCGCGCAGAGAGAACCGTTCACGGGATGAGTATTTGCGGGTAAGAGGAAACTTCTACTTCCTGTGGGAAATCGCAGAAGAGATGAAGCAACAATTTTTCCGCAAAACCGGCATCTTGCGTAACCGATTCCACTCGGAGATGGAGGGCGACGGGGACAGTGATCTGCAGATCACCACCATGGAGCGTTGGTTCCTCTCGGTAGAACGGAATGGGGAGTTGAAGGATGAATATGAGTTCCCCGATGTGGTGTTCAATATCAAGGAAATTACCCAGCTGATTAAGGCCGATATCTATGAGGTGGTTCGCAAGTTTTTGGATGATTTCTATCGGCAGGGACGGATGAACCAGTACTCGATTATCAAGTTGACAGGTCAGTCCTGTCGCATTGATGTATTTCGGGAAGCATTGAAAGAGTTCGTTCCAGGCAGAAGCATTGAGTTTCGGCAAAAACCTGCGGAAGGGCGTGTGCCTGATCTTAAACTTGCCTGCCTTCGAGGGGCGATTCGTTATCTGAGTGCGCGCAAAACGGGAAGCGTTCAAGCCGACATCACGCATGATGCCGCTGTAATTCCGTATACCGTAAGTGCCTACACGCATAATGGACGTGAAAAAATGCTGATCAGCAGTCTGGATCGGAGTGATGGCATTCCGGGTAGCATTTCCCGTCCATTCGAGACGGCAGAAGTGGAGTTATACCTTAGCGGAAGTGATGGCCAGCTGAGACAGAAGTTCGTATATGCCAACCGTCCGGATTTCTATAAAGAGGTGATTTATGAAGACATTCGGGATCGATACGGAGATAAAATTCCGCAGGATGATACGGATTCCATCGTGAATGGAGAGACGAAGTTTTTTGTCTTTCCGGATGATCGTCATTGGGGCTTCCATGTGTTGCCTGTAGCTCGTAGAAATGAACGGCTGTATCTGGGATCGCAGAAGCTGCTTCCGTTTGAAACAGACTTATCGGAACTGGACTTCTTTGACGGAATGAAGTGAGGATTACGAGCAGAAAGGAGGAACACCGCTCATGTTCACATATTCGTATCCGCATTTTAACAAGGGAAGAATTCTGAAAACATCCATGTTGGAGGGACTACGCGATTTCCCCAGAGACTTCATCGAACTGTACTATCGCGGTTATGCAGATGGCATTCTTGCAGGTGCAGAGGTAGAAGTGTTCCCGGACAAGCTGGTTGTTGCTCCTGGGATGGTGCTGCATAAAGGAAGGATTTATATGCTGACAGAACCTATGGAACTGGCATACCAAGCTACGGGCCGGGTCAATGTGCTAAAGCTTCGGTTTACCGCGGAGGAGACCGTGAGTGACATGACGATAAGCCATTCGGAACTGCTCTTGGATGAAGAGACAACGTGCACATCGAGAGAGTTGGAGCTGGCTCGATTCAAGCTGAAGGAAGGGGCGCGGCTGCGGCGGGACTATCAGACCTTTGCCGACTTGGCAACGGAGTTCAATACGCTGCATGTCATTCATGTTCCTTATGCAGCCGAGGGGGCGAGCACCTTATCCCCTGTTGTCATGAAGGATTATGCCGAGAGGTTGCTTCGAAAGGGGACCTCTGATCCCCAGGATCTGGTCTTCGCCATGATGTGTCTCAATGAAGGAACGGTTGCACGTAGCGTCATTTTGCATCACATTGCCAGTCGATTGGGGCTGGAGCACAGAGAATACGATAATGCGCAGATTCATCGATATCTGGATCGCATACTCGCGAATGCAGGTCGGGGAACGGGACGTTCGGGTATGCCGGTGGGTGGACCACATCGTATGATTGTGGATTGATTCAGCACAAGGAAAGGAAGTTGTTTTTCATATGGAATATCTCGATCGCAAAGTAATTCCCATATTATATAACCATCGTGAAAATGAAGAGAATGATCAAAACAGTGAAGTAGAAGAGGCGGTTAAATTAGCACATAAATCCCAGGCTATTGATTCAACAGAGCTGCCTGCGAGGCTCCGTATTGGAAAGGAAAGCGTATTTCTAAAACGAACTGAGCTGTACGATAGTAGGGTAGCCATATCCCTTCCACGTTCATTGCGTTTAATTTCAGAGAAGGAAGCGAGCATGAAGTATCCTTCGTCTCATCGGCCGGAATGGATATATACCAATGATTCAGGGACAGTCAATTTTACGTTTAACAGACTGGAGCATCGAATTTCGGAAGAGGAGCTGACTTCCTTTACCGAAACGATGGCCAATGTCATTCGCGGAACGCAGCCAATCAGACAATGGGAGAAACATGGCGTTCGAATTACTGAAACGGGACAGTTCACGGGCTACTGTCAGTTTTCCGTTCAGGGGTTGAATAATCAGATTTATAACCATATAGGTTTTTCGATTTTAGACCAGTCAGTTCTTGTTTACGGATTTAATTGCACGGATGAAGAAAAGCGCGATTGGCTGGAGCCTGGCGAGACGATTCTAAATTCACTTGCGATCCATTGAAGTTGAAGGGAGATGGGCAACATGAGTTTGACTTATGAGAATCTGATTATTGAACCATATGAACTGGTGCATTTGCAAGAACTGACGATCCGGAAAAAAATGAATGAGCACACTCGGCTCGTGTTTAAGGGCATGGTGTCTGAGGAATGGAAGGATCGCTATGTCGATGTTACGGATCAAAATACCCCAATTGAAGTGTGGCAAAAAGATGAGGATGGCAATAAGAAGCCTCTGTTCAAAGGCATTCCACTATCTGTTGAAGTGCAGGTTGTCAGAGGCGTATATACGCTCCACGTGGAGGCCATTTCACATACATACCGGATGGACATTACAAAACGAACGCGTACATTTCAAAATGTCAAAATGAAGTTACCCGATTTGTTAAAGGAACTGGATCAGGATTATCCGGGGCTGGACGTGATTGATGAGGGAACAGGGGGGGCCAAGATCGGGAAGGTTGCCGTGCAATATCAAGAAACGGATTGGGCATTTCTCAGGAGACTTGCTTCTCGCTTTCACACGAGCTTAATGCCGGCCGCTCAGTTTGACAGCCCCAAATTTTATTTTGGCGTCTTTGAGCACGGAAACTCAATCGATCTGGACAATACACGTTATACAATCCGCAAAAACATGGCACCATTCATGTACTTTACCGAAAACGATACGTTAAAGGTCAACGAATCAGATTTCATTATATATGAAATCGAGACAGATCAGGTGATGGAGCTTGGACATCATATTACCTTCCGAGGCAGAAGCCTATATGTGACTGAGGCATATACCGAGCTTGTGGGAGGAATAGTGAAGCACCAATATGTACTTAGCCTTCATAGAGGACTACGACAAAAGACATATTACAATTCGATAATTGCCGGAAGCTCATTACTTGGTCGCATCCTTTCAGTGCATGGTGGTCATGTAAGAGTTCAGCTGGACTGTGATGAAAAACAGGAGGAAGAGGAAGCGTTGTGGCTGTTGTATCAGTCGCCATACATCGCAGAGGGGCAGACAGGTTGGTATGTCATGCCTGAAGTGGGTGATCCGGTGGCCGTATATTTTCCAACGCAAAACGAAGAAGAGGCCTATGCGACAGGAGCACCCCGTCTGGATAATAAGGTAACTGGAACAAACCAATTAAACAAACCGGATCATAAAATTTTCCGTACGCCTTATGGCAAAGAAATCAGACTGACCCCAGATTCCATCTCCATTAGCAGCAAAGAGGGCGAGGTGTTCATTCGTCTCAGCGGGGACGAGGGCATTCAGATCATCGGAAGCCAGCAGATTCGGATGTCTGCCGGGGGCAATATCTCGCTCAAAGCCGGGAAGAAAATAACGTTGTCTGCCGATTCACAATTGTTGCTGGAAGGCGGGGGAGGGACATTCAAATTGGATGGACAGGCAAAAATGAGTGGATCAGAAGTGAAAGCCAACTAGCATGATACGTGACGTATGGGCAGGAGGGATAATTTCCAATGGATCGCAAGGAATCTATGTTGCATTTTTATACCCATCAGGTAAAACCTGCGCGGGCCAAACTTATGGATGATTTGCAGCATACGTTGCATACAAGGTATACGGAATTGACAGCCGAGTTCCTAAGTCATTTCAGGTTGATGATTCAGGAAGTCAGCGACGCCCAAAAGCGTGGGGCGAAAGGGCCGATCGCTTACATTCAATATTCTATGTTGCGAACAGAACTTCTTGGAGGGGCGATGAATGTCCTGGTCGAAGCATATGATGCTTCATGGTTGCTGGATCGAACACCCATCCGTTCATTCTATTCTTCCCACTGGGCCTATGAGTGTCTTGAACGGATGCTCAATGGATTAAGAGAAGAACTTCCTCACTATCAAGGAACCGTTACAGCGGTAGAACTGGACCGAATCATGTTACAGGAAGCGGCGTTGGTGAATCGATATCTTGTACATTTTATACGCCGTAGCTGTCGCGCGCTGGAGGACTTCGAATGGAACTCTCTTATGGATCTGGAACAGATATTCGAAGTACGTGTAGGAGAATACTTGGATGCTAGTGAGTGCGTATTTCGTCTTGATCGAAGGAATAGGAGCATTGAGGAGATTGGTGAAGCATTGGAAGAAAGTGATGGTCTTGAGGTCGTGTACGCGCACTTTCAGGGACTGGATATGAGCGAAATGGAATGTAGCGATCTGGATTTTCGTTACAGCCGTTTTGATCGTATCGATATGCATTCTACCGATTTTCAACGCTGTATCTTGATAGGGACACGTTGGCGCAATTGTAGTCTGGAGAATACCGATTTCACCGGAAGCATTCTATATGGGGCAGATTTCAGCGGGTGTTCTCTGGAAAGAGCTGTTTTCAGGGAGATCATAGGGGAGGTAGGACATCCGGAAGGACTCGCTCAGGGTCCAGAATACGATGCGCTTAACTTCGAGAATTCAAACCTTTCAGGTGCTGACTTCCGAGGGGCACACCTTCGTGGAGCCATATTCCGTGGAGCTAATCTAACAGATACGTTATGGGAGGGTGCTGATGTGGAGGGTGCGATTTTTGACGATGACGAGAGGAGGCGAGGGTTATCCGATACTTTCGTCTAATGGCCGATCCCAGATGGATACACCGGGTAGAGACTGAGCCTGTTGGTGAACTGCAACGCAGGACCTGGAATCAGGCTTTTCATGATTCGGGCAGTGAGCATACAGCCATTAACCTTTATGTGCGAAGCGGATTCCATGTGGATTATACGGATTATTTGGAACAGCCGGTTCCCTTGGTTTCAGATCAATTGCTTGAAACACTTATTTTGTATTGTCCTCAGCTCAAGCGAAGGGCTACCGTATTAACGGACAAGGAGCGAATGACCCAAGAGACGTATTGGGCCATTCACCCTCCTGCACTGGCAAACGTATTATCTCCTCATACCCGTCGGCGCATGGATGGAAGTCTGGAGCGGATCGTACTGAAGCGAGATTTCCCGGAGTTACCCCTGTTCCAATTAATGGAGCTGCGCGAAACCGTGATCATTGTCAATCTAGCGTTGTCGGAGAGCATTCTGCGGCGAGATGTTGCAGGAGTACAATTCATTCCGTTGGACTTGGAACAAACGAATTAGAAAGGAGAGGTTATGATGGCGCGAAGTCAAGATCATGATCCCCAGATTCATACGGCTGGAGAAGCCTCTAAAAGCTATGTCGTTGCAGGAGCAATACTTAAATGCAATTGTGGGACGCAGCGTACACGATTGAAGATACCATTCAGTCATGGCGTATATATCAAGGGAAAGGCGAAGATGACTGTCGAGGATTATGTTCCAGGTATTCATATTGGATCGTTCGGTAACTGTTCCAATCCAGTTAATCCAGTAGTGGCGGCAAGCACGATGGTTGACATCTATGGGGTTAAGAAAGCGCCTTGCGTTCCCGTGCTGACCATGCCTTGGCTTCATGGAAAGGGAGATACCAAGGTGGAAGGGAAAGCTGCACTGCTCAGTCACTGTACGCACAAGTGTCTGTACGGCGGAGATATCGTCATAGAGAATGACGGACAGCAATTGGACTTTTGACGATGAATGAAATTACGGAGAAGAAACTCGACCAGATCGGCTATGAGCAAATACGTCTATATTGGCCTTATCGTGCACAGTCGTTAGAAGGCGTGCAAATTACCCGCCAAGTGAACGAGCATGCGAAACTCTACGTCAGCGGTATAATTCCGGAAGAGGATGGGCCGGGCATTCTTCAAGTTCAGGCTGAAGGGGAATCTATCGTACTCAGACAAGTCGATGAAAATGGTAGATCAGTGAGGAGACTCTTCCATGGCGTAATGACATCGCTCTCGGTTCATTTGTCGGGAGGGGTCTATCGATTCGAACTTGAAGCCTTGTCCAACTCCTATCAAATGGATATGCGAATTGAGGAACGAGCCTTTCAAAACAGAGGGTGGACGTTCAAGGAACTCATTCAATTCATTATGAATTCTTACCGCTATTCGGATGTCATGGATCAGGTTACCGGAAATACCTCATTGAGCGGACTTGTATTACAATATAAAGAGACCGATTGGATGTTCCTACGCAGGCTTGCCTCGCGATTCGGTACAGTGCTGGTCCCGGAAATCACAGCGGCATCACCCAAACTGTATATCGGTTTGCCCGCAGGCAAGTTGTGGAAATGGCCAGAAGACCAACCTTATCAGGTTCGTAAGGAACTGGCTGGAATCGACTGGCACGGCTCCGGAACGGAAGATCGATATATCATTCAGGGCTCCAAGGGATCGCAAGGCGTATTGCAATATACGGTGGAAAGTGTCGAGACCTATTCGCTCGGAGACAAGGTCGAACTTCCGGATGGTAGAGAGCTGACCGTGGTGTATGCCCATTCGCGACTGGAATCCGGGTTGCTCATGACGACATACCGCATGGTACTCGAAGACCACATTCGTGTACCTAGATGCAACCTATCGGACCTGATTGGGTTATCGCTGTACGGCGAGGTGGTCCGCGTGATTCATGATCACATTCAGATCAAATTACCCATGGATGAGGGCCCGATGACGCCAGGCTCCGCCTGCCCCTATCCGGTCGCGCCAGTTTATGCTGCGGAAGGGCATAGCGGATTATACATGATGCCGGAGATCGGGGATCAGGTGGAATTATATTTTCCAAGTAGTCTTGAATCCGGAGCGTACATTCGTCATTCCATCTCTGAGGGTAAACGTTCCACTAACGGAGGGACAGACCATAAAGTCTGGGGGCATCCTGCCGGGAGCTCTATCGGGATGTCGCCTGAGGAGGTTACACTGCAAGCCGGATCCGGGTTAACGATTACCTTGAATGATCAGGGGATCGTATTGAATAGTCCAGGCAATCTGTCCATTCAAGGTAGCAATATCCTGCTTGCGGCCGGACAGATCGAAGCTACAGCACCAGAAGCGATTTGGCTTCTTGGCGGGGGTGGTAGCTTCATTTTGGACGGGGAGGCCAACGTACGAGCAGGTCTATTGCAACAGGAGGGTAGCAACAAAGCGCCTGTTCATGTGGCGGATCTGCCTCCGGAGCCGGAGCCACCGCTGATGCCGATTGAGGAGTACGAAGCGGCTCAGGCCGCAGCAGCCGCAGAGGCTGCTGGAGTGACGCAGGCATCAACGACGAACCCGAAAGATGGATCGTTGGCTGGAGCTGCATTGGCCATCACTGCTATGATTCCGATCCTGGGAGCTCTAGGGGGGATTGCTGCCCAGACAGCCATCGGCGTAGGCATTGCTGCCGTTGCCACGGGTCTCATCGCGAGCGTGCCGAAGATAGGCTCCTTCAAGCCTTCGGCTCTGAATTTGCTGGACCGATTTACGAATGGTTTTGCTGAGCTGCAACAGCAGGAGAACGAAGCAAAATGGACGATGTTGGGTAAAATGCTGACGGCCGCCAAAGAGTTGACTACATCGACTTCGGTGACCGATTTCTTTAAGAAGTTGGAACAACAGAACAAGGAGATTAGCCTTGCTTATGAGCAGATTCCGAGTTACTTCCGTGAGAAGTGGGCGCATGAAAAAGCCCAACGTGACCTGCAGAAGTCGCTGGAATTTTTCAAGAGTGTGGAGAAAGACGATGTTCAACATCAAACCTTCTTTTCGCCCTATTACCAAGAAATTTCATGGGCATTAGACAGGGCTGGCATATATCATAATATTACCGTCGAGGAAGTAAAAGATTACGATTTTTGGTTGCGTCAGGACCTGACATTGGAACAGATGAAATATCTGACACAGTTGATTTACAATCCGATTAGCGATGAGAAATTCGTAGAGATGATCTACGATTATGAAATGCATCGCGATTTAATAGAGAACGGAACGATGATTGGTGGTAATCTAAGGGTAAGGACGCCAGACATTGAAGGAAAGGTCATGCAAGTTGTTGGTAACGGATTAAAAACAGCAGCGACATTTGCAAAGAAGAAATGGACAGACGGTCAGAAAATGAGGATCGTTTCTGGTGGAGGAAGCGATTGGAGCGGGGATAAGTCGAAAAAAACGGGACAAGCAAGTTCTGGTGGTAAAACAGAAGCTGAAACTGAAACGAGTCCTAACTCTGGGAACCCTCCCAAGACTGCAGCTGAATCTTCGAAGCAGACTGTAAAAACCGGTTCATCTGGAAATAACAAGCCAGCAAACTCAAAACCAAGTTCTTCAAGTACAGGGACTAAACAAAATGGTTCAAGTACGAAACTCAAAGATGCAAGAACAAAGCCAGAAAGTTCGAATTCAGTTAACAATAAAACACCGAATGAAGTGAACACTTGGAAACCGTCTACAACCACGAAGAAGGACGAGGGCAGCCCTAGCGAACAAACGAAGAAACCAAATGATACAAAAGAACCAAATACTAATGACAATCTGAAAAAGAAAAAAGGAAAGAGTCAAAAGCAAATCCAACAAGAACTTGACGATCTGGATCAGAAAATTAAAATTAAGGAAAAAGTAGGGGCCAGTGAAGAAGAAATTAAGAAGTTAAAACGAGAACGAAGTAAGCTGGCCAATCAACTAGATACTCCAGATGATATAAGTAGTAAATTTGATTTATCCGGTGTAGAAGGGTATGAGCGAAAAATCGATAATAAAAAATATTATGATCATGATAAGGGTGACTTTGGCGAGGAAGTTGCGAAAAAAATCGCAATAAACAACAATCTGGGTAAGGATATTTCCGATCAATTTCAAGTTGGTAGGAACGGAATAGATGGAGCCTTTTTGTCCAAAGGTCCGCCTCCTAAATTAACCATGATTGAGGCTAAGACTTCCGAGTGGGGAAATTTCAACTATTCAACAGAGCAAAAACTCGGTGGTCCAAAATATTTTGAAGTGATGTCAAGCCGTAAAAATAAAAGTTTTTCTGTTTTTCAAGAGAAACTTCAAAAGCTAATTGACGATTATCCTGGATTGAAATTTGATTATATTAGGGTTGAAGTGGATATTTCTAAAACATCCGTAGGTTTTGGGGTAGATGTCGTCAAAGTAAAAGATTGGAGTAAGGAAATAAATTGAAAATTAGGGGGACTATAAATGAATGTGAAAAAAATGAAAATGGCATACAAGCGCTATGTCAAAAACTTTGATGACGGTTTGAATGATGTTCAAGCTAAATATGATGAAGCTAAACTTGAGATTGTTTCTTTGGTAGAAAGTAATGCAGTAGATCAAGATCACAAATTGTTGAATAGAATGTACAAAATATCTTCTTATTGGTTGGAAGTATGGAAAAATGAAGTGTTAATTAAAGAAGGGGTAAATCCTATGGGGTTGAAACACATACAGCAAGTAACTTTTTATCAATGTATGTGCAGGCACATTTATAAAGATCGTTATCCTGAGATGAAAGTAATTGATTATTCTTTTCAAAATAGCATCGTATCATTAGTTCACTTCAATTTATTTGGATGGGCGAAGGAGGAACAGATATTTTTTGATTTTATAGTCAAATATATTGGAGATAATTTAATGGAAGCCAATGATTGGAATCAACATATCTGGTTTTTACTAGAGTTATATCTCCAACATACCAAGCAAGAAATTGAAGGAACTAATAAATATGTTCACTTGGCTGTGAAATCCGCATTAACAGATCGGGAACAGCCATGTGGCTTGATTCCAGAAGAACTTGGAATCTACAGAGAAGTATTGGAACAATGGAATACGCCTGAATTGGATGAAATTACACGTTTAATTGGAAGAATGTCCGAACATCATTCCATGCTTGCATCGGAGTTAGGGAAATCGCTTGAATTTGGTAATTATGATTACGCTTTCTATCCTTATGAAATTTTGTATTTGCTTCATGTGAGAAAAAAACAAGGTCTGCCCAATCCAAGTCATTTTGATGATTTCCTGATGAACTCACCGGAGGCTAAAATGAATATTCAAGATCCTGAACCGTATCCAGAGTGGGACCCCGTTCTACGAATGATTGATGATTTTTATCGGAAAAACTATCCTGAGTATATCCCGAACCACCATGGAGTTCTGTTTGAGTAGGAGAGGAGGAAGATTGCATGGCAGATGAAGATTTGGTGCCGTTAATATTTGATAATACAGAGGATATCGACATGATTTTGAATGATCCGGATGAATCACTGGCGTATTATAGTATGCTGAATCATGGCTTAGCGACCAAACGGTTTTTATTTCTGGACTACAAAGGAGAAGTGGATCAGGAAATCGTCAATTACATTTTAGACTATGAGTATGCCTATGATATCGAATTGGGAACTGCAGATCAGCTAGAAGAGTTAGGAGAGTTTGACTACAAATATCTCCCTGAGAAAATAAGGGAAGTGAACAAGTTAATTTCTCGAAAAGGATATGGTTTATTCTCCTATCCGACAGCAGGAGACTTCTATGCATTGTTCATCGCTGAACTTAAGCATGAGGGTGCGCTAACTCAAGTGGATTTATTAGAAGATGAAGATATTCCTGAAAAAGAGCGTCATATCCAGTTGTATATTTAGTTCAAAGATAAAACAAATAAGCTCCAGTTATTTGTCTGGAGCTTATTTGTTTTGAGGTTTTTTAGAAAGGGTTAATCTTGCGTTTTAAAAGTCAAAACTTTGATCAACCATATGATACATAAAGTCATTAAGAATTATATGAAAAATGACAAAAAAATTGGATGAACAGCTAGGAGTCCGGGTTTCTCATGACTACATATCGTATGATGTGAAAGATAAAATGATGCAATGCAAAAGAGGCCTGGATACGGAATTTAATTTTAAGGGCAAGGCTGAAATGGCAATATGGAGAACAAAAAAACAAGTATACTTAGTATGAACTTAATGATGGGAAAACCATACAATTGGTTCCGAGTAGTGTTAATTCTAATTTTGGACACCTTGGTGGTGTAAGTGAAGTTAAATAAGAAAGGACGATACTCTAAAAATGAAAAAAGATGAGTTGTTTGGAAAAATTGTTTATGAAGATTTATGGATAGGGACGACAGAGATAACTATATTTGGAGAAAAACGAAAAATACTTTTGAATATTTATGGCGAAGAGAATGAAGAAATTACTCCGAACCAACGGGATGCTTTTTCGCAATTCAAAGCGAATATGCCTAGCATAGTAAAGGAAAGCGAAGATAAGATTTTAGAGTATTATTTAGAGAACTTTGAAGATTATCGAGCAATGCAAAGTGATAGTGAAGAAGTTGAAAAAATTGCTCCAAAGATTTCATCAATAGACGAGTTAGGGAGACTTGTTACGCCTACAGGTTTGCTAATAAGATATGATTTCGAGGATGGTATTAGAAGAGTAGGGATATTATGTGATTGCACTTGGGAACAAGAACACGGATTGGGTATTGGTGTTGAAAATGAAGAAGTAATAGAAGTGGGTCTTCAAGATATTGTACTTTAACAGGGGCTGTCAAAGACTTAGTGTAAACTTGGTTTATAACCCCAGCAACAAGATCGTATAATGCCACAATGCGAGTTAGCCGCCCGTGTTGTGGTCTTTTTCATTCTCTGATATAGATGGCGGCGATTAATGAAGTAACCCCCACCCAGTACCAAATGAAGCCATCATTTAACTAATCCCATACTTAACCTATGTAGTACCTGTATAGAGATTTCTTCATTTTGTTTGTACGCACATCAACGCTTAAATTTTATCCCCTACTTAACTTAATAGCATCAAGTTGAACGGGTCGATTATGTTCAGATACCACCATAATGGATCTGTTTTTTGTTATGTTCGCTTTCTCACCCATTTTGGAGGGGAGGCCATGGTACGAGCTGGCCTATTGCAACAGGAGGGCAGCAACAAAGCGCCTGTTCATGTAGCGAATCTGCCACCAGAGCTAGAGCCACTGTTCATGGCGATTGAGGAGTACGAAGCGGTTTTCCCGACGGTTAAAGTGAAGAAATTAAAAGGTTTGAAATCTCCGATATGAAGTGTAGTATTGTAGAAGATATATTACCAAGGAACTTTTGAAGGCAACAGAGGTTGTACAATTCAAGTGACTGAACGCTAGATTACCAAATAAAGTACAACCAGAAGAACAATTTGTCACCATAATGAGGAAAGCGGATTGATGCAACTTGTACCTTTTGGTATTCATAATATTGCAAAAGCATAATGGAGGAAGAACAAAGGGACATTGAGCAGACGCCCCAAGACATTAATTTGAGAGGTGAAATATGTTAAAAATAAAAAATAACAGTATAATTTATCCGCTTCCAGGTAGTAATTTAATTAAGCGTGTAGAAGAGAATTTTGAAATCGAGTTTCCTAAAGATTTTATAGATTTTATATCGGAAAGCAATGGATTTATTCCAATAACTCGATTTTTTGAATTTAAATCGAATAGATATGTGGTTGATCGTTTTCTTTGTTTATTGGACAAGCCAAGCGAGCATGATAAAGGTATGTATGATATCAAGGTTGTTTCAGTCAATTGGATGAAAGGATACTCTTTGATGGAGATATGACAGGTGCTGAATTAGTACCAATTGCAGCTCTATTTGCAGGAGAATTTGTTTGTCTAGACTATACTGAAAGTAAAATCGATCCAGTTGTTTGTATATGGTATAATGAGGAATCAGATGAGTATGACCCAGTTACAGAAAAAATTGCAGATAATGTTAATCGTTTTCTTGATATGCTAGAAGAATAGGTTCTTCCTATAATGCAATCATATGAGAAAAATTAAAAGGCTTACTCCTACTCGAACAATGAGTCAGGAGTGAGTTTTTTATAGTTTGATGAAATGGCTATAGTTGTTACATCTGTTACCTAAAGGTGTGCTTGTTTGAGCTGGGAGTTCACCCCTATACAGGAGAGCCTGTTTCAGATTCCTATGCCAAAATGATGACGACAACACTCAAATGGAATCGAGTTATTTTGAGTTTCCAAATGGTAGAAAGAGCATCATATCCAGTTTTATACTAATGGTGTGTACGAAAGGAAGTTGTTGTTAGGGGATTCTGATCTTCCTGGTTAAAGTCCATGTGGTGGGGCATGTGTTAAAAGATGAGAATGGGAAGTGAAGCATATGAGAATGGATGTTAATACGATTGTCGTTCCATTACCAGGCGATGATTTATTAGATGCAGTTGAGCGAAGTTTCAGAGTTTCATTCCCTGAATCTTATAGGCACTTTATTAAGGAACATAACGGAGCTGTACCAATCACAAATATGTTTAGTATGAATCAGCAAGAATACATAATAGAAAAATTTCTATGTATATTGGATGACAGTGAGTCTGATCCTATTAATGGATGGTATGATATTGAAGTTACTATTACGCAAATAGGTGATAGATTAACTGATAATGAAGATTTAGTGGGAATGAATGTAGTTCCTATTGCAGCGCTTTTTTCAGGAGATTTTATTTGTTTGGATTTTAGAGAAACAGAAGAGCCTACTGTAGTTATTTGGTTTCATGAAGAGTCAGAGGAGTTTTCTCCTGTGACACAAAAAGTCGCGACCAATATATTAGAATTTTTTGAATTGCTGAGTAAATAAAGTTCTCCTAGTTCATGTTAACGAATGCCCCAGTTGTCAGTATCTTGTAGAGAAATTAGGGGTGCGTTTTGAACGTGAATTCTAAAACTTAAAGAAGATCTGTGGAAATATTTGAGTTGAGCGATGTGAGTGGAGAATTAACAGAAGATAGAAGAGAGATCTGTCTAATGAGAGATGACAAAAATCAGTAAGGAAGTGACCTGATGGAATTTGAATATCATGTAACCATGCGTGATCTGAAGCAGAACGAGAAAGAGACCTTTATCAACATCTGTAATCAAGAGAACGTGAAGCCCGTGTTGATCGTCTTGGACAAAGGTGAATATATTAATCAGCCAATGATTACAGGCATTGTACATAGCACGAATTACGAAGAAGTGAAGAATGTTATTGAAGAAGTTGGGGCGAAGTTTCGGGATAACGGATTCACAGTTGTTCGGACGAAGGTGGAAATTCCGGCTAAGGAAGAAACGTATTTTGATCAGCCGATGCTGGCACAGTCCAAGCCTTATTTCGAATGGCACGGAAAGGTATGTGTGGATGATGTGGCCGTATTTAAGCAACTGTGCGCGGATTCGGGCGGACATATCTCACGGAACTCACTTAATGCAGATGGCAAAGTGAGATTCGTAACGGTCCGTGAATATGAGAGTGCAGAACATTTTTATCGTAAAGTGGGAGAGATCCATGCCATTTTGCATACGAACAAGATCGAACTGTTAAAACAGCAATATGAACTGTGCATCTATGACAGCCGGGAAGAACTGGATCGTGGATGGATCTAATTGGATGTTGAGTACGATGAATGGAGGAGGAGAACGAGTGTCAGAAAAAAACATAAAAATGCACCTCCTAAATGAGGATGAGAGATTCATTGTTGTGTTAGAAGCTCTATTAAAACGCGCTTCTCTAGTGAATAGTCCATTTGTATTAAAAGGAAGCTTATTAACAAGACAGTATTTGGAGAATCCCAATATTCGTTATGTGGATGACATCGACTTTCTGTATACAGGTCGAATTGAGACTGAGGATCAGGCCAATGCAGTATTTACAGACTGGATGATCCGGGTAACGGAGATGGACCTGAATGACGGTATCATATTCCGAAGCTTTCGGGAGAATGCCTTCTGGAGAAGAATAGACTACGCGATGGCGGATGATTTTCCTACGGTGAACACGGAGCTTGCCTTTTATATTGATAGTGAACCAAGGAATGAAAATGAGTATGAGGATGAACTGCATCTTGATATATCTTTTAACCTCGACTTGGATGAGAAGCCTGTTACTCTATCCTACCAACCCATGGTTGGTGAAGCTTTTGTCGTTCCTTACACTGTACCACTCTCCATCCAAATTGCATGGAAGCTGCATCAAACGATAGTGAGGCCCAGGTTTAAAGACTTGTATGATTTGCAACATCTGTTGTCTAACCCGTTATACGATCAGCAGGCGCTCAAGGAGACAATGCAGACCCTGGCCAACGAGTGCAGCATGGACCCAGCTATTACGAGAGAGGATATGAAAAAGATACTGGTTGACGATCTGCATGATGTATTTTCGAGGTTAAATTACGATTATGACTTGCAGTATTATGCCGGAAGCCGTAGTCCTGAAGTGTATTTTATGGAATTTGTATCGGAGCTGCGCCAAACGATGAATTACGTTGGTATTAACAGTGACGCATATGAACATTTACCAAGTTGCCCCACGCATACATAAAGATCTTCGTGCACTGAAGAAGCAGACCTATATAGATTGAACTGAAAATCTTTACGCCCGAACCAGTAGCCGATCAATTAATTCAAAAGGACTCTGATTGACCCGTTTCATGAAAGCTGCAACATGAGTACGGATGACGTAATACTTATGAAAA
>NZ_MKZL01000025.1:0-50039 GCF_002803315.1 Paenibacillus sp. GM1FR
GTAGCTATGTACGGACGGGATAAACGCTGAAAGCATCTAAGCGTGAAGCCCCCCTCAAGATGAGATTTCCCAGTATGTAAGACCCCTTGAAGACGACGAGGTAGATAGGCTGGGGGTGGAAGTGCAGCAATGCATGGAGCTGACCAGTACTAATCGGTCGAGGGCTTATCCAATAGCAAGTTGTCATTCGCGTGTTTCGTTTCGAATCTAGTTTTCAGAGAACAACAACTCTGAAATGTAAGCTAAGCGTTGCGTTTGGTGGCGATGGCGGAGGGGTTCCACACGTACCCATCCCGAACACGACCGTTAAGCCCTCTAGCGCCGATGGTACTTGGACCGCAGGGTCCTGGGAGAGTAGGACGCCGCCAAGCAAAGAACCACTGCCGATGTTATTCGGTGGTGGTTTTTATTATATAGTTTTATTATGCAGTATGGGATTAAAATACAGATTGAATTTGGTGATTTCTCAGCACAATAGGATGTATACAGGTAACGTTATTCGATAAGAATTGACGTTTTTTTGCGTAATAACTAGACTTGTCCGCTCTGGAAAAACAGTTGTGTTCATCAGGCAATACACCTGATATAACCAAGTACTTTTCCTTGACAGTCTAAATATCGCTTTGCTAAGATGGCAATAATAAATTTTTCAGAAAACGTATTTTCGGCGTAAAATACAGCCTGGAATCTTCGGGTTTTGGACCGTAAAGCTGAGCAAACATAAGGAGGAACACTTGCGTGTGGGAAGATAAATTTGGTAAGGAAGGCCTCACCTTTGATGATGTATTGCTAGTGCCACGGAAATCCGAGACACTGCCTAAAGAAGTAGATGTATCTATTCGTTTGAGTGATACTGTAAAGCTAAATATTCCTTTGATCAGTGCGGGTATGGATACAGTAACTGAAGCGACATTGGCTATTGCCATTGCACGTGAAGGCGGTATCGGTATTATTCATAAAAATATGTCGGTTGAACAACAGGCAGAAGAAGTAGATCGTGTTAAGCGTTCGGAGAGTGGTGTTATTACAAACCCGTTCTCACTGACGGCAGATCATCTGGTATCTGATGCGGAAGCAGTAATGGCGAAATATCGGATCTCCGGTGTACCTATTATTGAAGGAGATCAGAAGCTGGTTGGTATTTTGACCAACCGCGATTTGCGTTTTATCCATGATTACGGCATCAAAATTAGCGAAGTCATGACTCATGAGAATCTGGTTACCGCTCCTGTTGGCACTACACTGCAAGAAGCTGAAGGTATCCTTCAGAAGCATAAGATCGAGAAACTTCCATTAGTTGATGAGACAAACACGTTGAAAGGTCTTATCACGATTAAAGATATTGAGAAAGCCATTCAATTCCCTCATGCAGCCAAAGATGCTCAAGGACGTTTGTTGGTTGGTGCAGCGATTGGTATTTCCAAAGATACATTTGAACGTGCAGATGCTTTGGTACAAGCTGGTGTCGACCTGATTACGGTAGACTCGGCTCACGGACACCACATCAATATCATTGAAGCTGTACGTCAGCTTCGTGAACGTTTCCCTAGTCTGACCATCGTTGCAGGTAACGTCGCTACTGGCGCAGCCACTCGTGACCTGATCGAAGCAGGGGCTTCGGTAGTCAAAGTAGGTATTGGTCCAGGTTCGATTTGTACAACACGTGTTATCGCTGGTATTGGTGTACCTCAAGTAACTGCAGTGTACGATTGTGCAACAGTGGCACGCGAATATGGAGTTCCGATTATCGCGGATGGCGGAATTAAATATTCTGGTGAAATTACGAAGGCACTGGCTGCAGGCGCACACGCGGTGATGCTGGGAAGTTTGTTTGCCGGCACAGCAGAAAGCCCGGGAGAAACTGAAATCTTCCAAGGACGTAGCTACAAAGTATACCGCGGTATGGGTTCAATGGCTGCAATGAAACAAGGTAGTAAAGATCGTTACTTCCAAGATGATGACAAGAAACTGGTTCCGGAAGGAATCGAAGGTCGTGTCGCTTACAAAGGGCCTTTGTCTGATACGATCCACCAACTAATTGGTGGTCTGCGTTCGGGTATGGGATACTGTGGTACAAGTAACTTGGAGCAACTTCGTAACGATACAGGCTTTATCCGAATTACAGGTGCGGGACTGCGCGAAAGTCATCCCCATGATGTACAGATTACCAAAGAAGCACCTAACTACTCGTTGTAATCGGAAGAGAGTTAATCATTTCCAGGACAGGCTCGGTGATTTTCACCGGGTCTGTCTTTTTTTGCAGATACCCCTGTGATAGAATAGAACAAGCGGTGACGATCCATGGATGGATTAAGGCGTTGCGGCGGCTTTTTGACGTGAATCTATGAATATGGTTTTGAAAAGCAAATGCAGTGCCAGAAAAGGCTGCCAGGTAAACAGAAGCGCGGACGTCCTTTTACATAAGCATTTGCAAAATGCGGACTAAGTGACAATCGATAACGAACTTTAGGAGCAATAATATTGCTCGTTCGATACAGCGCATATAGCACACATCTCATACATCAAACACACAGATTAGGGAACAAGAAAATCGCAGCATAAGCTGCACTGAAGCAATTAATAATGCTTTGGATCGAAGGGAGTATTCATCATTGAAAGCCAAACACATGAATAAAAAGAAACGCCAAATGCTCAAAAAGAGCGTAGCCTCGGTAATGCTAATTAACATGCTTTGCATGTCTGCAGTAATGCCGGTCATGGCTGCTGTGGACAACTCCAGTCAGGTTCTGACTGCTGCGGCAACAACAACAAAGACGGAAAAAGCCGTAAAGGTGCCTGGGGTAGACTCACTTGGGCTTGAGGTTAGATCAGCGGTGCTAATGGAAGCCTCAACGGGACAGATTCTACTAAATGTTGATGCGGATAAAGCGATGCCACCTGCAAGTATGACCAAAATGATGACAGAGTACATTGTCGCCGAACAAGTCAAACAAGGTAAATTCGGTTGGGACGATATTGTAACTGTTAAAAAGAATGCTGCACAAAGTATCGGGTCGCGAATTTTCCTCGCGGAAGGTGACCAGCACACAGTTAAGGATCTCTATATTGCTATGGCTGTTGGCTCTGCCAATGATGCTACGGTTGCTTTGGCTGAACATGTTGCCGGTTCGGAAGAAGCTTTCGTGAAAATGATGAATGATGAAGCGAAGCGTATGGGCATGAAGGATACGTTCTTCATCAACTCTTCGGGTCTGGATCGAGCAGATATGCCTGCTGACTTCCGCCCAGCTGAAGACAAGGAAACAGTGATGTCCGCTCTGGATGCTGCAATTCTATGCCGATACATCATTATGGATCACCCGGACTACACAGAATTTACAACGATTCAATCCTACAAGTTCCGTCCCAATGATAAAGCTCCAATTATCAATTACAACTGGATGCTGGAAGCGAATAAAAATATAACCAATTTCAAAAGCTATGCCTATGAAGGTCTGGATGGAATGAAAACAGGCCATACCACGAACGCAGGTAATAACTTTACAGGTACAGCAGAACGTAACGGGATGCGTCTAATTAGTGTTGTTATGGGCACAGATTCGGAATCCGCACGTTTCAGAGAAACTAAAAAGGTATTGGACTATGGATTTAACAACTTTGAAGTGAAACAGGCTGTTGCGGGCAAGACCAAAGTGACGGGCTGGGAAGCGGTACCTTTGAAAAAAGGGAAAGAAACAAACGTTCCTGTTGTAACAGATAATGCGGTAAGTTTTGTTGTACCCAAAGGTACTCAGAACCTGGATGTGACATTCAAAGCCAACGTAACTGAGGCTGACAAGCTGGTAGCACCACTCAAGGCAGGTACGAAGGTTGGTACGGTAACGTACACGTATAAAGCAGAGGGAATTGAGCCACAGGAAAAAACAGTGAACTTGATCACTGCTGAAGAGGCTGAAAAAGGCGGATGGTTCCGTTTGTTCTTCCGTGCTGTGAAGGATTTCTTTGTGGATCTTTTTGACGGAATCAAAAACCTGTTCTAAGCCTTAGCAAACTTCATGGAAAGAGTATGATCATGATTTTAAGCTTACATGGTCATATCATTGACAAAATACAAGTTATTCCGACCGGATGGATTGTATATTTACAATTTTTCCGGTAAAATATCAAGTTAGAATTCACGTATGATGAAGTAAAAAAGTACAATGTTCGTTTACCGTATGCAAGATCGTGGCTGGTAAGAGAAGGGGAATGAGCGTATGAAGATCGGCGTTTTAGCACTTCAAGGAGCTGTCACAGAGCATATTCGAAGTATTGAACGTGCTGGAGCAGAAGGTATAGCTATCAAACAGGTTCAGCAATTGGAGAACTTGGATGGTCTTATCCTTCCTGGCGGGGAAAGCACGACGATCGGTAAACTGATGCGCAAGTATGGGTTTATGGATGCCATTCGGGCGTTTGCTGCTGAGGGTAAACCGGTATTTGGTACCTGTGCTGGCTTGATCGTTATGGCTAAACACATTGCAGGGCAAGAAGAAGCTCATTTGGAGCTAATGGATATGACTGTATCCCGAAATGCATTTGGACGGCAGAGAGAGAGTTTTGAGACGGATTTGCCAGTCAAAGGCATTGAGGAGACGGTAAGGGCTGTATTTATACGAGCACCCTTGATCGAGAGTGTCGGAGACCAGGTGGAGGTACTCTCCACATACAAGGATGAGATTGTTACGGCTCGTCAGGGACATTTGTTGGCTTGCTCCTACCATCCGGAATTGACGGATGACTATCGTCTGCATACTTATTTTGTAGACATGGCCAGATCCTACAAACACACGGTAGACTCTAAATAATGCATGATGTACAACCTATGATCTCCCGGTCATCGGATCACTTCACCAGAAGCCGTGTAAGGCCACTGGTTGGCAGTTGCATCTGAACGGATGCCTGATGTTGCCTGTATCTGCTTCATAGCGGGAATCGCAGCGGAGGGTGACAAGGGGGATATAGGTTGTTTTTTGGGTTACAGGTTCCGATAAGTATATAGTAAGGTGTATACAGTAGAGTTTTGAGAATGGATTTAACATAAGGCTTCACGTTGTGAGGTTATTTAGGAGGGGTATATCGTGCTTGATGTGAAAATATTGCGGAATGAGTATGCACGTGTAGAAGAAGCATTGACTAAACGTGGCAAATCGCTGGATCTTATCGCTGGATTTACCGAGATGGATGCCAAGCGTCGGGAATTGCTTCAAGAGAGTGAAACACTGAAGAGCCGTCGGAATACGGTCTCTGCGGAAGTTGCTAGACTGAAGAAAAATCGTGAGAATGCTGATGATCTGATTGTGGAGATGCGCGAAGTGTCTGATCGAATCAAAGCCATGGACGAGGAAGTTCGGGAACTGGAAGTGAAGATCAATGATCTCACAATGGCGATTCCGAACATTCCTAACGAAAGCGTACCTATTGGAGCTTCTGAAGACGACAATGTTGAGATTCGTCGTTGGGAAGAGCCGAAGTCATTTACTTTTGCACCAAAAGCACACTGGGAAATTGCACAGGATCTCGATATTCTTGATTTTGAAGCAGCTGCCAAAGTAACAGGTTCCCGTTTTACCTTTTATAAAGGTCTGGGCGCACGTCTGGAACGTGCATTGATTAACTTCATGATGGATCTGCACAGCGATCAACATGGATATGAAGAGATTCTGCCTCCATACATCGTTAATCGGGACAGCTTGTTTGGAACAGGTCAACTGCCTAAGTTCGAAGAAGACCTGTTCAAGTTGAAAGATACCGAATATTATCTGATCCCTACTGCTGAAGTTCCGGTAACGAACTACCATCGCGAAGAGATTCTGAATGTAGATCAATTGCCTAAGCACTTTGTGGCATACAGCTCTTGTTTCCGCTCTGAAGCCGGTTCGGCTGGACGGGATACACGCGGCTTGATTCGTCAGCATCAATTCAACAAAGTAGAGCTGCTCAAGCTCTCTACTCCGGAGACTTCGTATGAAGAGCTGGAGCAAATGACTCAAAATGCGGAGCGTGTGCTTCAATTGTTGGGCTTGCCGTATCGCGTCCTGACATTGTGCACGGCAGATATGGGCTTCACTTCAGCTAAAACGTATGATATTGAAGTGTGGTTGCCTGAGAGCGACACTTATCGTGAGATTTCTTCGTGCTCCAACTGTGAGGACTTCCAGGCACGTCGTGCCAATATCCGTTTCCGCAGAGAGCCAAAAGCCAAACCGGAATTTGTTCATACATTGAACGGGTCAGGATTGGCTGTTGGACGGACGGTAGCCGCTATCCTGGAGAACTATCAACAGGAAGATGGTACGGTTGTCATTCCTGAAGCATTGCGTCCTTATATGGGCGGTGCAAGTGTGATTGCACGTCGCTCTTAAGTAAGAGTTAGCTAACCATCCTCATCAAGGGGAATACAAATTCAATCCGTCATTTCGGAATGGCGGATTGGAGTGTTTTGTATAACTGAGGCAGTTGTCTGATACGGGATCATCAATTTTAATATAAAAGGTTGCATTATAATGTCGAGATGTGGTATGATACTTTTCGTGGCAAGTTTATAAAAGTTAATTCCCTGGAGAGGTACCGAAGCGGTCATAACGGGGCGGTCTTGAAAACCGTTAGGGGGCAACTCCACGTGGGTTCGAATCCCACCCTCTCCGCCATACTACACTTATAACAAGGATTCGAGCGATATCGCTCGGGTCCTTTTTTGCGTTGTGAGTTTGTCCAGCGTAGTGAGCATACAGGTTGGTGACCGATGTATACGTTGCTCAGTACAACGTTATATTTTGAATAAGGCTAATATGTATAAAAACATCTTCATCGCCGCACTTTATAGGAGTGGAGGTGGTAAGATGAACCGCGAGTTAAACATCGATCAGACAGAGCTTGTAGGGGCTTGGCAAGAACGTTTGCCTCAAGTCCTGAATGTTGGAGACCAGGCTCAGGTAATGGCCGACGAAGCCGATCAGCAGGCGATTCGGATACACATTGCTACAGCAGGGCACGAGATGTACTCTTTTGATTTCAAATGTGCATATGTCGATTCCCGTGAAGTCAGCGTACAGCTGATTGATGTGGAACGGGATGGACGAACGACGGATGAGCGTACAGAACCGATTCAGGAACTGGCTCACGATTATACACGGCACATTCATGAATGCGCCCAGTCGTTACAATCCCAGACGAGATAATAGCCTGAAATCTGAAGGAGTGAACTCAATTGACTAAAGCCAAAGCGGGAGTAGACAAAAACCTGCAAAATGTAGTCGATGATCTGGAGCAACCTGCCGTAAACAGTCATCATGCCCAGCAAATTCAGCAAGATATTAATGATCGCCGTCATCAGGATGCACTGAATCATGACAAAACGGAAGATAGGGACCCATCCCATTCCTAACAATGATGAGGGGGCAATAATATGAGCAAACCAAAAACAATTCCCGTACCGGAAGCGCAAGCATCCGAACAGCATCGTCATTCATCCAAACGCTCTTCCATGCAGGAACCATTATCCGGTTCCAAAAAAGTAAAAAATCAAAATCATGTGGATCATTTGAATCCCCAAGGTTAATAGAAGAAACAGATTCACGCAAAAGTCCCTTGTTACCTAACAGGGGGCTTTTGCGTATTCATACATATATAAAGACAGGCACATGGTTATTCACAAGCTGATATAGGTCTTTGTAGCCATTTTAAAGAGGAAAGATCACATTTTTCCCAAATTAGGTTTCGGTATCTGGTGATATGGTATATCATTGATATTGAATTACTTTTTTTTGGGGTTATCACGAGAGGAGAGAAACAAATGACTAAACGTATGGGGGCGCTTCTTCTCACGTTGCTGTTGACCGTATCTATGGCATTGACAGCATGTAGCAGCAAGCAGGAACCAAAAGAGGCATTGAAGACGGCTGCGGCCAATGCTTCCAAATTGACTTCGTATGAAATGAGTTCTAATTTCACCATTAATGAATTGAGCTATAAACCTGGGGATGCTTCACAAACTGATCCTACCATGACTCAGTTTATGAGCATGCTGAAGGATGCTCAGTTGAATGTAACAGGTGTATACCAAAGTGAGCCAATGCAGACAGAGATGACTCTTGGCATCGAGCTTAAAGGCGACATGGGTATGACCTTTAACATCCCAATGGTGATGACGGCAGAGAAACTCTATGTGAAAGTGCCGAATATTCCGTTCTTCCCGATTCCGGAGAACGTTGTAGGCAAATTCCTGGAACTTGACCTGAAAGAACTGGCTGAGCAAGAGGGTACAGAATGGAACCCTGATGCTATGGACGCAGCCAAAACGCAAAAGCTGAGTAACGAAGTTATGGACGCAGTGCTGAGCGAGTACGATCAAGCTAAATTCTTCAAAAATCTAGACACCAAAGATGCAAAACTTCCTGAAGGTGTAGATGCGAAGCAAGTTGTACAATTCTCGGTGAATAATGACAATGTTAAGGAAGCAGTTACTGTACTGGTAACAAAAGCTATGCCTAAAGTATTGGATATTCTGTCCAAAGAGGAATATCGTGAAATGCTGCAAATGGATCAGGCTGATATCGACAAAGCTAAAGAAGATCTGAAGATCACTGAAGCAGATCAGGCTGAAATGGCTAAAGACTTGGATAAATTGAAAGATGTTCTGACAATCAACCAATTCAACATCGATTTCGCATTGGACAAAAACGACTTCCCTGTATATCAAAAGATGGTCGCTGATGTGCTGATCAAGCCAGAAGGTACAAAAGACGAAGTGAAATTGGCATTTACCGGTTCCAATACGTACACCAAGATTAACGAAAAAGCAGCATTCAAAATCAACATCCCTACTGGCGATGACGTAATTACTATGCAAGAGTTCGAAGAACTGATGAACGCTTCATACGGATACTAATCTCGCTGAGTTCAACCGTCTGTGATTCAAGTGAAGGATAATCTCCTTCCGCTTGGGTACAGGCGGTTTTTTTTGTTAGACAGCGTAAGAGGGGATATCCGCAAAATAATGATCTTTGATTTTGAATCGTGGCTGGTGATCTATACTAATAAAACCGCACTCTCTCCTACATAGCTAGGGTAGTGCGGTTTTGTACATTAAATTTGTATATTTTGAATTGGAATGCAGACGGTTGAGGATACGTTTCTTCTTAATTAGTTTGCAAGTTCGTCCAAGTCTTCAGCAAGTACAGCATAGATCTGATGATCCTGATATTTGCCGTTGATCTTGAGGTATTTGCGAGCAGTACCTTCAAACTGGAATCCGTTCTTCTCCAGAACGCGCTGTGAACCTTTGTTGGAGGGCAATACTGCAGCCTGAATCCGATTTAACTTCAGCGCACGGAAGCCATAAGCTACGGCCAGTTTAACCGCTGCTGTCATTCGTCCGCCACCCTGATAATCTGGATGGATAAAGTAACCCATATCCGCATAATTGGCAACGCCCAATACGACATTGTTGATACTTACTTGTCCAATTAGCAGGCTGTCTTTAATAGTATAGATTCCAAATTGATATCCTGTACCATCTTCTGCTGCCTTGACCCGATCCTCAATCCGCCGAGTCTGAGCATCCAGTGTATAGAATTCATCGTCTCGCACGGGTTCTACAGACTGGTAGGGGACGCGTGTGATCTGAACCAGGTCCAGATAGGACTGTGTATCTTGGGGGGTGAGCAACCGAAGGCTTATGCCATTGGCTGTATCATAGAGTGTTAGTGCCATTACAGCACACTTCCTTTCTAATTGGGATGTTTGTAGTCGGTGACTACTTTAACTTTTGGCGCAGACTTCTGAAAAATTGAGTTAGCATCGTGGAGCATTCAGGTTGAAGAATATCCGCAATAACCTCGGTGCGATGGTTAAAACGCGGCTCCTGTAGCAGATTCATCAGTGTACCTGCACAGCCTGCCTTGGGATCAGCCGTACCATAGATAACGCGGGGAACTCTGGATTGTACAATTGCACCTGCACACATTGGACAAGGTTCCAGTGTGACGTACAGAGAACAATCCAACAAACGCCAAGCTCCGATGGTCTCGCTGGCCTGACGAATAGCCACCATCTCTGCATGGGCGGTGGAATCCAGTGTAGTTTCACGCAGATTGTATCCCCGACCAATAATTTGGTTATTTTGTACGATTACAGCTCCAATCGGCACTTCCCCGAGAGCTTCAGCCTTGTAGGCCTCGGCAATGGCCTCTCGCATCCAGTGCTCATGTTGAGCCTCTTCAGATAAATTCCCAAGATCGGGCTGGGGAGAATGGTCATTCATTACTATATAACTCCTTCCAAAATCGTTTATTCAGCGAACAAATATTCGGGTTGTTAACATGTTGTGTATAGAATTGTGGATAACCGTGTAGTTGCTCACATAGTTATGAACAAACTATCCACAAGCCTGTGGGTATGTGGATAAATATAGTGATTAATTTCATTGTAGAGTTCGAAAATGCAAAAAACAACGAATTTCGAGCTTTTCAGTCATTCGGTAACTTTTGGACACGGGTCAATTATCCTTTTCAAAAAGACATACAAGCGTTATGATGGAGATAGGTTTTGCCATATATCGCCAGAGGGTACAAGCCGAGAGGTGAACAAAAAAACTTGTCTATTAAAACGAAATTATCCATGATTATGTCGTGCTCAGTGCTCGTTATTTTAGTGTTGAATATCGCACTGAGTTATTATACTACAGAAGAGAATCTGAGGCAGGACAGTGAAACCAAGATGGTGCTCACTGCAAAGCAGATTGCAATTGCTGTCGAACAGAATCAATACAGTTCGGATTATGTAAAACGGCAGATTGGAAACAATCTGTGGCTTGCTGCTGTTATGGCAGCGGAAGAATTGGACCCGGATATTAATAATATCACAAATGAAGAACTTGTACGCTTGAGCCAAAAGGTCGGCGTCTCACATATTTCGTTAATGGAGCAGACGGATGATGACATCGTTGTTAGCCGCTCCTCAGATCCGAGAGAAATCGGGCTGTCCACCAAATCCATGACATATTGGTATCAGGCCTTTAAGCAATTGTTTGAAAAACAGCAGGTGACGATTCCCCAAGGGCAGAAGTTGGAGCATTTCTGGTCAGATGGATTCGAATACTCGACATCCAGTCCTTCGGATATTGATATCTGGGGTTACTACCATGATGGAAAGAGAAACTACATAATCAATCCCTTCTATAATAATACGGAAGTTGATGACTATGTGAAAATCTCTAGTCCGGATGAGATTTTAAATAAAATTCGTGAGGTCAATCCCTCCATTCTGGAGATTACAGGCATCAATCCGTTGACTTTTGGCAGCCCGAACATGGGTGATGACGGAAGAGATTCGAACTTTAGCAAGTTGAATAACAGACCGATTCGTTTTGGTACATACCAGTATGGTTCTACGGATGAGGATCATCGTGCTGTGGTGCGCGCCATTCGAACAGGGCAAAATGTATCTTTTGTCAGTGAAACGCACGAACAGAAGGTACTGAAGAGTTTTATTCCCATTTTCACACCCAATCAGTCTTCCTATGTGATCAGTATTGTCATGGACTATAAGCAAATATCCTCCATGGTATCTGAGCAGTTGGTGAGCCATGCCTCCATATCGTTGGTTTTGCTGGAGATTGTGATTTTTGGCAGCTATTTGCTCGCAGGGTATATTACACGTCCGATCCAATCCATACTGGGCAAAGTGAATGATGTAGCGGATGGGCACTTTGATTTCCGTCTGAAAGTAAAGAGGAAGGATGAACTTGGCCAGCTGGCCAATCGTATTAATGCCATGATTCGTAATCTGGGCCATTATACGAGCCGTCTGAAACAGATGTATGAAGAGAATCGGGCGGTGAAAGAACATCTGGAGTCCATTATCAATCAGACAGCGGACGCCATTCACATTACGGATCTTGAAGGAAAAGTGTTGCGGGTTAACCGCGCATTTGAACAATTATATGGCTTTCGAAGTCGTGAGGTGGAAGGTCGTAATCTGAAGATCATCCCGCCAGAGGCAGAAGAAGAAATGAAACGTCAGCATGCCCAACTCGTTGAGGGGATGTCCATTACGTCCAACGAAACTACCTGGATGAAGAAAGACGGGACCCGAGTAGAGGTCAGTGTCAGTACGGCTCCGGTACGAGACGAGGCTGGAGAGATTACCGCGCTCATTAGTGTCTCCAGGGACATTACAAGCCGTAATCGGATGGAAGAGTTGCTGAGACGTTCTGAGAAGCTAACAACCGTGGGCCAGCTTGCAGCAGGTGTGGCACATGAGATTCGTAATCCACTGACCACGCTGCGCGGATTCCTGCAGTTACAGCAAGAGAGCAACAAGCTGAATCATCGTCATCTGGATCTGATGTTATCGGAGCTGGATCGAATCAACCTTATTGTTGGTGAATTTTTGATTCTGGCGAAACCGCAGGCGGTTCATTTTCAGAATCGGGATATTCGTTTTATTCTTGGCGATGTCATCTCGTTACTGGATAGTCAAGCGCATCTGCATGGTGTAGAATTTGTACTGCGTGCCTCATCCGATTCGGCTATGGTACACTGTGAAGAGAACCAATTGAAGCAGGTATTCATCAATTTGCTGAAAAATGGTATGGAGGCCATGCCAAATGGAGGAAACATCCATATCAAGCTCAAGCATGACGAGCAATCGAAACGCGTCAGAATTGAGATCAGGGATGAAGGGATCGGTATCCCGGAAGAGATGATGCCCAAGCTTGGGGAGCCTTTCTTTACGAATAAAGAGTCTGGAACAGGGCTTGGCCTGATGGTCAGTCAACGCATTATTCAATCACATAAGGGCATGATGGATATTAAAAGCGTCATGAACAAGGGAACAACGGTTATTATTGAACTGCCTGCATCCGAGCAACAACCGGAAGTTATTGAGGTAGATCAGGTAACAGATGACACACTTACAGATGAAGAGAAATAGATGAGGTGAGATTACCTTTTGCGTATTAATAAATTTATTAGTGAAACAGGTTATTGCTCCCGGCGTGAAGCCGACAAGTTGGTGGATAGTGGTCAGGTAACCATTAATGGAGTTAAGGCTGAACTGGGCAGTCAGGCAGAAGAAGGCGACGATGTACGAATCAATGGCAAGCCAATCAAGGAAAAGAGAAAACACGTATATATCGCGCTGAATAAACCGATCGGGATCACAAGTACAACCGAGCAGCATATTCAGGGCAATATCGTTGATTTTGTCGGGCACGATGAACGTATCTTTCCTATTGGACGTCTGGATAAGGACTCGGAAGGTTTGATCCTGATGACCAATGATGGTGATATCGTTAACCGGATTCTTAGATCAGAAGGGCGCCATGAGAAAGAGTATATCGTTACTGTTGATCGATCTGTAACCCCGAGTTTCCTTAGAGGTATGAGCACTGGGGTGAAGATCCTGGGTGAAATGACCCTGCCTTGTACAGTGACCCGGATGACGGATCGAGTATTCCGTATCATCCTGACTGAAGGAAAGAACCGTCAGATTCGGCGGATGTGTAGTGCCTTTGGTTACGAGGTTCGTAAGTTGAAGCGTATTCGGATCATGAACATCCATCTTGGAGAAATGGCGACAGGTTCATGGAGAGAGCTTACCCCTGCTGAAAAAGCGGAGCTGGGCGGTCTGTTAGACTATTCACTGGAATAGTTGGTTCGAGTTCGACTAATTTAACCGATTAAAGCTCTGCTTTCCGAAAAGGAGCGCAGGGCTTTTTCTCGGAAAGCAGAGTTAATGAAGACTAGTCAATAATACCGAATAGTAAGGAAATATGTAGATGAACCAGGCATAAGCCTTATATAAACCTAAAAGACCGTTCTCCTTGTACCTGGAGAACGGTCTTTGGTTAATGAATCGCTGCAGGCCTCTAGTTTCCTCCGCCAACGGCTTTTACATTTGTATTGTTACTTTGATACTTCCGAATGATAGATACCTCTACACGGCGATTCTGTGCCCGTCCCGTATTGGTGTCATTGCTGGCAATTGGGTGATACTCTCCATAACCACTTGGTGTGAATTTGGAAGGGTCCAATTGCGAGTTCAGCAACAGGATTTTCAGGAAGTTGAGCGCACGATCTGCGCTTAGATCCCAGTTATCCTTATATTGGTTGTTCGAAATGGGAATATTATCGGTATGACCGGATACAACCACTTCATATTCAGGGAACTCCTGCAGCATGCTTGAGATTGCTTTGGCCAGGGATCGTGATTCAGGCTTCACATCTGCTCGGCCTGAGGAGAACAGGGCGTTATCACTGATGGTGATCTTCAATTCAGACTGATTCAGCTTGGTGTTCAGCTGGTCCGAGAGCCCGTTCTTCGAGATATATTTGTCGAGTCGCTCTTTGAGTTTCTCCAGGTCTTCTTGTTCTTTCTTAGCCATCTGTGCATCTGTAATCTGAGCTGGTGTTTTCTTGGTGATTTCTGTAGGTTCCTGTTTGTTCTTACCCAAATCAGCACCTGGCGTATCCGGATTCATGGACGAATGGTCCAGAATCCCGGAACCTCCATTTAATGCACTGTTTAGTGCGGAAGCCATCTGCTCGAACTTAGCTGCATCGATTGAACTCATACCGAACAATACAATAAACAGAGCGAGCAACAAGGTCATCAAGTCGGAATAGGGAAGCAACCAGCTCTCGTCTATATGCTCTTCATGTGGTTCGTGCTTCTTAGCCTTTTTCACCTGGTGATCCCTCCTTCTCTTCCAGTTGTTTACGTTCGGAAGGTGTCAGGAATACGGATAACTTTTGGTTGATGGCGATGGTGGAGACACCGGATTGTATAGATAACAGTCCTTCAACCATCATCAGCTTGATCTCCATTTCTTGCTTGGACATCCGTTTCAGCTTGTTAGACATCGGGTGCCATAACACGTAACCACTAAATATACCAAGGAGTGTTGCGATAAATGCTGCCGCAATCGCATGGGAGAGTTTCTCCATGTCACTGAGATCGGCAAGTGCTGCGATGAGACCTACAACGGCCCCGAGAACCCCGAGCGTTGGTGCGTACATCCCCGCCTGAGCGAAGATCAAGGCACTGCCACGGTGGCGCTCCTCTGTAGCATGAATATCTTCCATGAGCACATCACTTACAAATTCCTGATCGTTGCCGTCTATAATCATACGCATACCGCCACGAAGGAACTGATCGTCAATCTCTTCTACTTTTGATTCCAGTGCAAGCAAACCTTCACGACGGGTAGTGGAAGCCCAATCCATAAATGTGCCGATCAGGGATACGCGATCAATAAGTACTTGATTTTTGAAAACAATCCCGAAAAGCTTAGGGATTTTCTTAACTTCAGACATCGGAAATGCGATAAAGATGGTTCCTGCTGTACCAACAAAGATAATAATGTAGGCTGCGGGATTGTTAACCAGGTTGATTAAGGGCGCACCCTTCAAGAACATACCAAATACAAGGGAGACCAGCCCCAAAATTAGTCCAATAATCGTTGAAATGTTCATCATACACCTCATCCATGAGATAAAATTGAATCCTTTCAAGCGGCTGTGTTCGGGCTTCCGGACGAATTTTTGGCCGCAATCCGTTCAATGTTAGGCATTCCTTACGGTTGCTAAAACAGTTAAAACGGTCATATATGTATTTATCGACCAGAAGGCCTTTTTTTTTAAGGGCTATTTTCAGGTATAATAAGATCAAATCCGCTCCTTAGGGGCCGAATAGGAGTGAAAAGCCAATGGGCGTAAAGCATGGACGGGATTATGAAGGAATTTTGACAGATCTGACAACGGCAATCGGACGCATACCGGATCGGTATGTTTTCTTTGAAATGGACGCGGAAGAGTGGGGGAGACTGGCTGCATCTGACCAACTTGAAGTGGATGAGGCATTGGCGGAGGATCTGTTCTATGCGCTGGGCGAGGAGTCCGTTATTCCGGTTGGAAGTGGCGTGGTCATCCATGATAAGGAACAGCACCGCATTCATATTTTGATCGGGGAAGAAGAGTTGACATTTGTACCTTTAATTTAGTGTGTTTACTTGCATCTTTAGGGGTGTAAATGGAATTGGAATTCCCCTCAAAGCCTTATGGTTATTGGTTCTATGCCATGTAGTTGATTGGATTTTGAAGCTTGTCCGTGGTAAGATGTTAGTCGTGAAATGGGCCAACCGCATGGCGGTGAGCCTGGCCTTTGAGGTTGCTGTTGATCGCACTGAAGGTGTCGGTGGTTATACGGACGCATGTCTGTAATGTACCATCCTATGGGGAGGAAGATAACGCATGGTTTTTTCGCAAGAGGAAGTCGAAGCTCATCTGGGAAGGCTGGAAGGCTGGGAACTGGAAGAGGGACGGTGGATTGTACGTAAATTCGTGTTCTCCAACTACATGAAAGGGATTGCATTTGTGGATGAGGTCGCTGCGATCTCGGAAGCATTCAATCATCATCCTTTTATTACAATTGATTATACAACGGTTACACTGCGTCTCACGTCATGGGATGCGGGTGGTATCACATCTGTAGATATCAAGGAAGCAGGCCAATATAACGAAGCTTATGACAAAATGAGGTCGCAATAACGAGGTTGGTTATTATCACGCGGCCAGAAGTGAGTGAACCATACATGTCAGACTATAATCAGAAACAATCTCTTATTGCTGTCGTAGGCAGTCTCAATATGGATCTTGTGGTGAAGACAGACACAATTCCGGAAGAGGGAGAGACGGTGAGCGGTGAGGAGCTGCATTATCTCGCTGGTGGCAAAGGGGCCAACCAGGCTGTTGCCGCTGCGCGTCTGGGTGGACAGACTACGATGATTGGTGCGGTGGGATCGGACGGTTTTGGCGAACGTCTGCTGCACAGTCTGACGGAAAGTGGTGCAGATGCCTCGCGGGTTCGCATATTGGAAGACACGGTAACAGGGACGGCTTCCATCTGGCTCTCTCGGGGAGACAACCGGATTATCGTTATTCCTGGTGCGAATGGGCAAGTGGTGCCTGAGATGCTGGAAGAGGCGGATACGGTTAAAAGCCTGACTGCAGCCACAGCGGTGCTGCTGCAGCTGGAGATCCCGCTGCCAGCGGTTACCCGCGCCGCCCAACTGGCGGCTGAAGGCAGCGCACTGGTGGTGCTCAACCCGGCTCCCGCGGTGCCGGATCTGCCCCAGGAGCTCCTGCGGTGCGTCGACGTTGTCACGCCGAACCGCAGTGAGCTTGCCGTGCTTACCGGCCGGGATCATCTCCGGCCGGAAGACCTGGATGCGGCGGTCGCAGAGCTCGCCGCATCCCTCGGGGCCGCTGTCGTCACGACGCTCGGCCCCGAGGGGGCTGTGTACGCGGCGGCGCCTGGTGGCCGCGTACAAGCAGGGCGTGCCGGCGCGTGCCGTGCGCCCGGCTACGCCGTAAGCGCCGTCGATACGACCGGCGCTGGCGATTGCTTCAACGGCGCGCTGGCGGTAGCCCTCGCGCGCGGTGAGACTTTGGACGCGGCCGTAGGCTTTGCCATGGGTGCGGCCGCGTTATCCGTGACGAAGCTCGGCGCCCAGTCCGGGATGCCGTCCGCACGTGAAGTTGAGGCCTTTCTGGCTGAGCATGCCGCAGAGGCCTAATAGTTGGTATAACAAAGAGGCTCTTATTCTCCCAAAAGGGGATTAAGCGCCTCTTTGTTATGCGTGTGCAGAGATTATTTCTTCTCTGACAGCCACATGGCGATATTTGCAATCTCTTCATCCTGCAGTTTGCCCTTGAAGGAAGGCATACCACCTTTACCTTTGACAATCGTAGAATAGATCTTCTCCAGATCATCCTGGCTGCCGATGTTGGCCAGAGCAGGTCCTACGCCACCTTGAAGCTGATCCCCGTGACAGGAGATACAATTGGCTTTGACCAGTGCTTCAGCTTGTCCGGCATCCAATGTTACTTCCGGCATGGTTGGCTTGGCTTCTTCAGCCACTTCTTCTTTCCCTGGAAGCGTAAACATTAAAACAATAGCTAAAGCGCATGCTGCAAAAAATACTCCGCTCATGATCCATTTGTGCATCCCTTATGTCCCCTCCAGAATGAAAGATCATCTAACCTGAAACTATCCATATCATTATAACGGAACCTGTACTGACATCATAGCATTTTGTGGGAATTTTTTGAACTAATCACATAACAAGGGGCGAATTTGGTTGTTTTGCAATGGATTCTAACCGCGAGGCCCTTCATAAACCATACAGTGAAAGGGCTTCAAGCCGCTTGGGGTCTGTCGTTCGTATGTATCCTGGGTGATAAATCCACTCTTCAGATAGACTTGAATGGCACGAGCATTCCAAGTGAGTACTTCCAGATCAATCTCATTCGTGGGATTTCGGCGAATAGCTTCCTGTACAATGGCAGAGACAAAAGCTGTCCCTTGACCCTGACCACACAGCTCTGGATGCATGCCAAGGCCAATCCGGGTTACCCCTTGAAGTGGGAAGTATTGAGCAAACCCACATATACGATCGTTCTGATCCAGGACGATTGCATATTGCTCCTGCCGCAGCTGTGCATCTCCGAATTCCACTTCCAGAGCTTTCATCTGCTCCCAGGGGAGCCAGCTGTAGATATTGTAAGGCGGATCATACTGCCAACTGCAGATAAGCTCCGCATGTTCTTCTCGCATGGGTACAACGTGAAACGTCACAGGGGTTTCCTTCATACACCTGCATGCTCCTTTCCTTGAAACAGAACTCTTTGTCCACTCTACAAAAGAGATGTTCATTTAGCAAGTCTTCCTTCCAAGAAAAAAAATGAAACAAAAGTTCCGGTAATTTCGTTTATATTATAACGGGATGGGTAAAAACATCATAAGGGCACGGACGAACGAACGCAAAATGAACCTGTTGATGTCGCAGGATATGCCCCGAGTATAACTTGCAACATGAATAAGGATTGAAGCACAAAAAAACCGCCGGATACATTCCTGCGGAGAATGTACCGGGCGGTTCTGTTATGCTTCTTGCTTCGTTCCAGTATGGTTAATGGTTACAGCATCATGTTGCTCAGCTTGTCCCTATTCAAGGGCCAGTGATTCATATGCGTCCGTGCTCATAATCCGTTTTGCGCCAACATAACGATTGGCCCAATAGTTTTCACTCAATGCACTGATCGTAACGCCTTTGGAAGAAGAGGAGTGTGCGAACTTTCCATCCCCTACAAAGATACCTACATGAGATACGCCTTTACCTGTTGTATTAAAGAACACCAGATCGCCAGCTCTCATTTCCATGCGGGATACGGAATCGCCCATGTCGAATTGGGAACTGGATTGGCGTGCCAAATCAATACCCAACTTGTCGAATACATACCGGGTAAATCCGGAGCAGTCAAAGCCGTTAAGCGTTGTTCCCCCACTTTTGTATGTAGTTCCCATTGCTGAATCAATTACTGTGTCCATCTTTGAATCTGCGAATGCGCTACCTGCACCAAGCGATAAAGCGAATGTGATGCTAAGTACAGCTGCGGTTAATTTCTTCTTGAACAAGAGATATTCCCCTTCCAATGCCTGCGAGGTTAGCTTAAGGATTCGGTTGAAGGTCCCCTATGATCCCTCTGTAGCAAGATCAATTCACCCATAACTGGTTCCCCCGCTTCCCAGGTGCCAGGAATTTGGCTATGCTAGTTATGCACCTGCGAAATCAAGAAATGACGATTTAATTTTAAGTAGTTACAAATATGAATGTAAAGATTACAAAGTTGTTACTAAAAACTCACTGCGATTATTGTAACAGAGGAGTACGGCTTTGGCAACGTTTAGCAACAAATTTAGCAAAAAAAACCTCGACCTTTGACGGGGAAAGGTTGAGGTTTGCCTATTTATAAGTACATATTAGGCCATGAGTTTAACATGTGATGGTAACAATTTTTAAACTATCTGCTCTCACCTTTGGATATTTTGGACTGCCATAATCGGAAATGGCTGCATATTTTCCACAGACTTAATAGACATCTGGCAAGTGGATACGTCTGTTGTAGTATAAGTCCGGTAAGTCCCGTTAATAACCATGAGGCTGTAGTGAATGCCCCAAAGACGAGCAGGTGTACTCCGCCCAGCAGGAGTGCAATGCCGATTACGGCGATGAGATGACGCAGTGCAATCCAGAGGGCTTTGAGGGTACCGTGAGCCCCCCCTTCTCCTTCTGGTGCCGAAACACCGAACTGCATGTAGAGTATGACATGGTGGATGATCCAACCATATACAATCCAGGCAGCAACATAAGGTATACCAGGCAAAAGTAATTGAAGGGAATGAAATCCGTCCATGAGAATCGAGTAGAGCTTCGGTATGAGCCAGTAGGCGGGCAGAAGTATCAATAATGTACGTATGGTGTGGAGCAGCAGCATCGGTTTCCACAGATTTTTGATTCCGCGGACAAAGGGGATACGCTCTTCTGTAGAATTAAAGTGCTGAAGTGAGTAGAGCAGTCCTGCCTGAATGAGGGGGCTGATCAACATGCGAACCAGCAACATGCCCCCGAGAATCCATAGATAACGATGAACCTCCGGATGGGTAGACAGGTTAAGTTGACTTTCCATTTTGAACAAAAGTGTACTCAGCTCACCGGCATCAGCATCTGGATAGCGAAGGAGCAGTGGGATGACGGCCGATTGTACCATTCGATAGAAGAAATATCCCCAAATGAGTTGATAAAGAAATAAGAGTGCGGCAATGAACATATGCTGACGGACGAGAAACCAGCCTTCACGTATTTTCGCTTTCACCGTTTCCACCTCACCATGACAGACCTCCGAATATGGCTTCTATTAGTTTGGTTACACTCATGCTCCAGCGGGACTTCGCCCGCTCATCCAGTCCGGATTTCAGGAAATTGTTCATATGGCGGTTCTCCAGCACGATCGAGTACAGGGGATCGGTCATGGCCCAGGATACGGGGGATGTGTGAGTTAATTTATACGTGATGCGATCTTCTTTGCCATTCCATTGCTTGGTGAGGATATGCCCGTCTTCAAAAGCAATGCGAACAGGAACGGCGCTGTAATCACTCCCTTTTTTTGCGATCGTCACGGATGACTCGTACAATGTTTGACCGTCTTTCTGTACGGGCGTAATACGAATCTTCTCTACAGCAAAGTCAGCCATCCCATTACCATAGACGTATTGATCAAAATAATCAGACCAGGAAGTGCGGGTCACTTGCTCCACAATTTTTTGAAAATCAGCGGATGTGGGATGTTTGAAACGGTACTTCTTCACATAGGTAGAGAGAATACGCTCCATCTTCTTGGCACCAACTTGATGTTCAATGCCGAGCAATACTAGCTTGCCGCGTGTGTAGACATTGGCTGCATACTCATCCTGTGAATCGAACTTCCAGGACTCTTGTGTTAAGGATGAAGGAGATGTAATCAGTCCCGATTGTACCGGCAGATTCGGAATCAATCCGTATTCCTGCTCCATCAGTTTGTCTTCTGCATAAGAGGTGAATCCCTCATCCAGCCAGGCTTCCTCGAATTCGTTGCTGGCAACCATGCCGTAGAAGTACTGGTGTCCGATCTCGTGGACTACGGTTCGTTCCAGGTCATAACCTGGCGTGGTGTCATCGGCTCCAAAGGCTGTAACTAGCGTAGGGTATTCCATACCTCCAGCACCGTTCCCCGCTTTGGGTGGAACTACGATGGATAAGGTAGCATAAGGATATGGGCCAAACCATTTGCTATAATTGGCTAGTGCGGCCTTCGCGGCGTAGAAGTAACGTTCTTTCAGATCCTGATGAGCAGGGTCCAGATATAACTTGATTCGTACACCAGGCACATTGGGTGCAGAGAAGGGTTCCTCGGCGTAGACAAAATCCGGTGAAGCTGCCCATGCGAAGTCATGCACATCATCGGCGTAAAATTGATAGACCTTTTCTCCATTCTTCACCACGGCTTGCTGCGTCGGAAATCCAGTAGCAGCCACTTTGTATGTTTCAGGCACCCGAATACGCACACTATATATACCGAAGTCAGCGTAAAACTCTGAATTGCCATGGTACTGGTGCAGATTCCAGCCTTCCGTTGTTCGTCCACGTCTGCCCACAGGTTCATAGGCACTTAATTTGGGAAACCATTGACCTGCCATGACAAAATGATCAGCAGTTCCCATCCGGGCAAAAATCTTCGGCAGATTCACTTCAAATCGGGTGTGGAGCGTGATGCTTTCCCCGCCTTTGACGGGTTTGGGCAAGCGTACTTTAATGAGGGTGGTGTCCTTGATATTTCCGTCATCTGGTTGCACATACTGCATCCGGTGTAGCAGAGAGAGCCCGTCCTCCGTTTTCATTTCGGTAATGTTCATGGAGCCGTAGCCATTGGTAGGCATGACATCACCCCGAAGCTTTCCACCGGATTCCTTCATAAAGGTGGTGTCAGCAGAAGAGAAGGCGTTGGGATACATATGAAAGTAAAGCTCGCTGACGGTTTTTTTACCTGGATGTGTCCAGGTAATCGTCTGAGTCCCTTCCAGTACATTCCCTTCGACCAGTTTTACATCCATGTGATATTCCACAACACGGTTGCTGTACACTTCGGCAGTAGGGGTCTGTACACTTTCTGGAGGTGCTGGCGTTGGGGCTATTGCCTTAGGCTTGCCCGATTCGGGGGCGAGTACTGGCAATTCGGAATGAGTTGAGCGATTATAACCCAGAGTGATCCATATCCCTCCGGCAAGTACACACAGGGCCAGGGATGCGGTGAGCCAGCTCTTGGCGCGTCGTGGAATCATCGTTAAATACCTCCCGTTGACAAGCATCTACAGCATGTATATGTTTGCAATGGGGCAATTATTAGTTAAAATATTTGTATCAACCCTTGGAGGTTATAAACATGGACCAAAACGAGCAAAACGGCAAAAAACAGATTGCCTTGAATATCGTTAGTGCAAAAAGCAAGCATAAAGGCTTCGGTGCAGGCTCCATTGAGCTGAATAACCTTTCCCCGGTCATTATTGATAATGGCGAAGCCAAAATCGATATCGGTGCGATGCATGCGAAGAGCAAAGTGGAACGCAATATCAAGTTCTCTACTAATCGTGAGGATGTGCCCAACGGACGCCAGGTATGGCTGGTGTGGGTAGCTGTCGACCGCACGGAGGAAGGCCAACTGTATGGTGGAGCAACGGCATGTGAGATGTGGATTGATACGGAAGCAAGACGTGGATGGAAACTGCTGGCGGAACATGTGAATCGCATGGATTATGCCTTGAAGCGTCGCTTCATGCTGGATGAGCTTGGACCTGAAGCTCGAGCTGCACTTAAGACACTGTTGATCTCACACAACGAAGACTGGTGGAATGCTTCTCCAGATGTATTGAAGGAAGCACTCGCCTAAGGCAGATCTTTCAACACAGTCTAAAAGAAAAAAAGCAAAAGGCCCCTTGACCGGAAAGTTCGGTTGGGGGTCTTTTGCTTGTGCCTTAATCGTATTCATCGATCTGAATAATTATGAGTTTTCATCCAAAGTGAATTTCCAATTGTTCAATATAACCAGGGGTTATAGGTGACGCAACTAAGTCATCGCCCATTTACGTCATTCTACCCACCAACGTTTGAAATCTCCCCACCAAGAATGTTTCTCTTCCTGTATGCCTTGTTGATTCTGTACCTGACGAGTCTTCTCATCTTCTCCAGAATCCGAATCATCCGTCGTGCCATGGCATACCTCTGTCGGTTCAGTACCATCAATAAAAACTTCCAATCGTTTCTCTTCACAACCGTTGCCTGCCAGCTTGCCGGATTCCGGATCAATATAGACACTTACGACATGATCAGGCACGGTGAAGATTTTGGGTGGTACGCTCGCAAGGGCCTGTTCTGTGAACTGGGCAAAGATCGGCGCTGCCCGGCGGCCATCCGAAGTTGAGATGGCTTTGCCTTGATCGTACCCAACCCATACCGCGGTGGAGAGCTCAGGTGTGAATCCAACGAGCCAGGCATCCGTGTTGGTTGTTCCCGTTTTTCCCGCAACCGGGCGTTTGATCGCCTTAGACACCCGGTTGCCCGTTCCTCCATTTTCGAAGACACTTTCCATTAAACGAGTCAGTACATAAGCTGCCGCAGGTTCCACAACGGTCTCAGCCTTCGTCTGAGGCGATTCATAGAGCACACGTCCTGCAGCATCTGTCACTTGTAGAATGGCTACAGGTGGCGTCCGTTGTCCACCAGCAGCAATCACGGAAAAGGCCGACGCCATCTCCAGCGGGCTGACAGGTGACGTTCCCAGTGCAAGAGAAGGTACGGCGCTCAGGTTGCTTGTAATGCCGAGGTTTTTTGCCATACTCACAACCTGCTCAGGACCGATCTGCATAATGGTGTTCACCGCATAAATATTGTCTGAAGCGGCGATCGCCTGTCTTAGATCAATCTCACCCAGATACTTGTCTCCAAAGTTGCCGGGTTTATAGGTTTTGCGGTCATTGTCATAGTGAAAAAGGGTAGGTTCACTGTTAAATATGGATGCACTGGTGAGCTGCTTGGATTCCAGGGCTGCCAGATACATAATCGGTTTAAACGCCGAACCTGGCTGGCGCGTTGTCGCTAGAACATGGTTAATCTGATTGGTACGGTAATTCTTGCCGCCTACCATGGCTTTGATGTAGCCCGTACGAGGGTCGATGGACACGAGGGCCGTCTCCAGCTCACTTTTGGCATCCATACCCTTCGCTATGGCGTCTTCCGCTGCTTTTTGTACACGCAGATCCAGGGTGGTGTAGATGTTCAATCCCCCATGATCCAGCATCGCTTCACTGATTCCCAACTCTTTGATGGCCAGATTCCGGATATAGTCACGGAAATACGGGGCGCTTTCCACCGTTTTACGCTCACTTTCCGGTTTGAACGAAAGCATTTTCTCATAGGCCTTATCCGCTTCGGCCTGGGTGATCTTGCCGATATCAGCCATGGCATTCAGCACAATCTTCTGTCGGTCTTTGGCATTTTTCATATGGTTATAGGGTGAATAGTAGGTAGGTCCTTTCGGGATTCCTGCCAGCATGGCACTCTCTGCAAGATCCAGCTGTTTGGCTGATTTGCCAAAATACATTCGTGAAGCCGCTTCGATTCCGTACGCACCATGCCCATAATAGATTTCGTTCAGATACATCTGCAAGATTTCATCCTTGCTGTATTTCATCTCCAATTGTGCCGTGTACATGGCTTCCTTGGCTTTGCGAGTCCATGTTTTCTCATGAGATAGATATAGGTTACGCGCCAGCTGTTGAGTCAATGTACTCGCACCTTGCGACATCTGCATATGTTCGAGGTTAACGAGCACAGCCCGTCCCATCCCTTGCACGTCGAACCCGTAGTGATTATAGAATTTGCGGTCCTCTACAGCCAGAGTGGCATGGACCAAATCTGGAGCGATATCCTCCAGTTGAACGGGTACAGAGTCTTTGCCACCTGCGGAGAAGGTAGCGATGACTTCACCCTGACTGTCCAGTAATCTGGAATTCCGATCAGAGTCTGCTAGGGGAAGGCTGGTTGCGTATAGATAGACCAATCCTGCAGCGGTAGCAAGTATGGCGAGCACGGCGAGCAGAGACAGGTTTTTAAACAATTTACGTACACGGAACCCGCGTTTGCGGGTCTTTTGATTTGGCTTGGTCATGGAACGGGCTCCTCTCTTTTCTTCCAGTATGGGACTTGATTGGCAGGGATATTCAATCGGGTGCATAAGCGAACAAAATGTAGCATTTTCGCCGGAAAAACCGTTTTGCAGTATAAACGTCAATCGCGTATAATGCAAAAGGGTAATGAAAAGGTAAGATTCGGCACAAGATACTAAAGCGCGTAAGGACGAACAGACGAATGGTCATTGATTCATTGATTAGTCAGACGCTCTGCACGCTCTGGTCAATTTAATCTATATAATGAAGTGAAACCGCGGACCTTTCCCGCAGGCCAGCAATTATAACGCGATATGGCGCCGAACGCTGGACGTGCTTGGGCGAACCGATTATAGTGCACAGCGCTTGATCGGGTATGGCTGATCATTAACTTTACGGAAAGAAGGTAGAGATTATGGAATTGTGGTTTACGGAGAAGCAGACCCCGGTATTCGGGATCACCGCGAAGATTAAGCAGACCTATGTTACAGAGAAAACGGATTTTCAAGATTTGGCCATGGTAGAGACCGAAGAATTCGGTAACATGTTGCTTCTTGATGGCATGGTGATGACGACTGTAAAAGACGAATTCGTATATCACGAAATGGCGGCACACCCTGCGCTGAACACTCACCCGAATCCGAAAAAAGTTCTGGTTGTCGGTGGCGGCGATGGCGGAGTCATTCGTGAAGTCATTAAACATGCTGCTGTAGAAAAAGCAGTTCTCGTCGAAATTGACGGTAAAGTTATTGAATACTCTAAAAAATATTTGCCTGAAATCGCCGGCAAGTTGGACGAGCCTAATGTTGAAGTGCTCGTAAACGACGGCTACATGCATATTATTGAACATAAAAATGAATACGATGTGATCATCGTAGACTCCACGGAGCCTGTGGGCCCGGCTGCGCCATTGTTTGAGCGTGGGTTCTACCAAGGCATCTACGAAGCATTGAAAGAAGACGGAATCTTCGTTGCCCAAACGGACAACCCTTGGTTCAAGGCGGATCTGATCCAGAAGGTGAACAAAGACGTCAAAGAAATCTTCCCGATCGTACATGTGTACGGCTGTAATATTCCAACCTATCCAAGTGGTTTGTGGACATTCACTATGGGTAGCAAGAAACATGACCCGCTTGAAGTGGATGATTCTCAAATCCCGGAGATGGATACCAAGTATTACTCTCCGCGTCTGCACAAAGCAGCATTTGTACTTCCTAAATTCGTGGAAGATTTAACGAAATAAAAGGGGAAATCATTAATGAAACTGGATCAAGCTTATTCAGGAAACGTATTTATTTGCAGCTCTGAGGATTATGAGAACTCCAAAGCAGTTATCTATGGCATGCCGATGGATTACACCGTCAGCTTCCGCCCGGGTTCCCGTTTCGGCCCATCTCATATCCGTCAGGCATCGGTTGGACTTGAAGAGTACAGCCCATATCTCGACAAAAGCATTGTAGACATGACATACTTTGACGCTGGAGACCTGCTCTTGCCTTTCGGTAACGCGGGACGCAGCCTTGAGGTAATTCATGAATACATCGGCAGTCTGCTCGCTGACGACAAATTCCCAGTTGGTCTCGGTGGCGAACATCTGGTTACTTGGCCAGTCATCCAACAGATGTACAAGAAATACCCGGATCTTATTCTGATTCATATTGATGCACACGCAGACCTTCGTGAAAACTATGAAGGCGAGCCATTGTCCCACTCCACGCCAGTACGTAAAGCAGCTGAGTTGATGGGTGGCAAAAACATCTATCAGTTCGGTATCCGTTCCGGTTCCCGTGAGGAGTTCCAGTACGGTCGCGAGAACATCAACTTCTATCCATTTGAAGTGGCAGCTCCGATGAAGGAAGCTCTTCCGAAGATGGGCAACCGTCCGGTGTATGTGACCATCGACATCGATGTGCTTGATCCGTCAGCAGCGCCAGGAACAGGTACAGCAGAAGCGGGCGGCATTACGTCCAAGGAACTGCTGGAAGCCATTCATATGATCGCAGGATCTGATGTAAATGTAGTTGGTTGTGACTTGGTTGAAGTTGCACCAATCTATGATCCAACACAACAGACACAGATTGTAGCTGCGAAGCTGATTCGTGAAATGCTGCTTGGATTCGTGAAATAATCACAGAATAATCGATAAGTATAACGCTCTCTGTCTGCGCGGGTTCAACTTTGCGCAGGGGAGGGCGTTTTGTATTGTTAACTTTTGTACAGAGCTGTGCTATACTGACTACATAAGTATTCAGTAGTATATTAATTGATATATTACATTCGTGAAGTATATGGTGATCGGGTTCGGTCATATACTAAAAAGAGCCTTTACCGCTGCCAACGGTAAAGACTCTTAGGACCCGAAAGGCTGTGGATTGCCACGGCGCGCATGAACTAAATAATGCTATTCAAGCAAAACCCACCGTCAGGCTTCCGACCTTATGAGGTGGGTTTTCGCTTGCTACGAAACTTTTTGCGTAACCAACGGTAAAGCTTTCGCCCACTCAGTACAATACTGAGGATCGCAGCAATCCATCGAATTACATCAAGCAACGCCACAAGTTTGACCAACGACGTCACCCCCTTTCGGGAAGCTGCGCCGTGGTCTGGAAAACATCCACCGATATTCAAAAGTCCATAACATTAATTATAGCACGTATGTTCCCTTGCCTCTACCATTTATTTCATGTATTTAGTATAGCTCGCACATGCAGATTTCCTGCCTTGGCATGACTCCATCTTAATATTTATGCCTTTTATTAAGTATCAGTTTTGTTATCCTTGCTGTGGTGACGTATCCCATTTAATTTAGAGTACACAATGTTTGGTGATGAACCACCCTTGCCTACATGATCCAATCATGGGTAAAGGTGGTTTTTTTCTTGCGAAATTGTCATCAGGGTTAATCAGATTGTTACGTTAGAACCATCATATTTGGGTAAAACCATAGAAGGAGGTGTTACGATGACAACCAAGAGTACAATGACATGGAAACGGATTAGTGCACTCGCATTATCGTTAACGCTGGCTTGGGGGATGGGTCCGGTACATACGCTATCAGGTGCTAACGCTGCATCCTCACAGGCATGTGGAAAGGGAGATCATGGACTATCTGCTACATTAAAAAAGGGCAGCGGTGTGGAAGAGCAACACCTGCAATTTACTGACATTGATTTTCTTAATGATATGACTGGACGAGCTGGGGGTGAAGGCTTCCTGATCGGTACTTCGAATGCAGGATGTACGTGGCAGTCCATATATACCGGGCAGTGGCAATTCACTCAGCTTGATTTTCCGAATAATGTGAACGGATATGCGCTGGCGCGAGTGAAGGATTCACCTGCAACCTATCTGATCCGTACCCATGATGGGGGATCGCACTGGACGCGGCTCGATACGCCGGGCCTTCAATTCAAACGAATTGATTTTCGCAATAAAGATGTAGGTTATGGTTACACCTATAATGGTGCATATCAGACGAAGGATGGCGGGGTAACCTGGATTAAAATGAATACACCTGCCAACACGCGTGCAGCTGCCTTTGCAACAGAGAAACAAGGGTATGCCGTCGTGGTTGTACCTGGATCGGGATATCATCTGAAGCAAACGAGTGATGGCGGCAAGAACTGGACAACCTCTCTTCGAGTTGTCTCAGACACATGGAGCGGAGGGGATCTGTATGCACATGGCCAGCAAGTATGGGTCCTTTTGTATGGTGATGCAGGCATGTCCCAACAATCGTACTCCCTCTATGCGAGCGGTAATCAAGGCAAGAACTGGACCCAAGTATTTGCGCAATCCACAGCAGGGGGAGGTCCTGCACCGGGTACAAACAGTACGGGCAAAGGAAACGGACCAGCCAACCCGGGTGGTCATCCCGGCAACATGGCGTTGATTGGTAATCAGACGGCGTATCTGTCTGCAGGTTCACCCGCAGCTGGCAAAGTGGGTATTGGACGTTCTTATGATACAGGTTCCACGTGGAAAAATATTGACCTGAAAGATCCGGGATACAGTTCCCGTATCTCGTTCTCATCGGCCAAGACGGGTTGGCTCGTAGTCACAAGTGATAACTCTCCTGCGATCTATCAGACTATAGATGGTGGAACGACGTGGACACAAAAAATGTTGTTGCCTTCAGAGCAGGATTAAGTAGCCTGTTATTCTGAAATAATAAACGGGCAAATCCAAATTAGAAATGTATAAAAATCAATTTGGTAAGTCTCTGTATGAATTTCTATAACAAACAAGCCTCTTCCTAATCAATTACACAGGAAGAGGCTTGTTTGTGTAGAAATAAAAACGGTTGAAACCTACTCTGAAACGAGTTATTGTAAGCGATAACAATATAATTTATGGAGGTTGAAATCATGGTTGATGTTATTTTAAAGGCCGATTCAGATCAAGGATTAATAAATCGCAATATATATGGTCACTTTTCCGAACACTTGGGACGTTGTATTTATGAGGGGCTGTGGGTAGGAGAAGATTCACCTATTCCGAATACGGATGGGATTCGAAATGATGTATTGACGGCCTTGCAGAAGCTTAATATTCCAGTACTTCGCTGGCCAGGCGGTTGTTTTGCCGATGAATATCACTGGAAAGATGGTGTAGGTCCGAAGAGTGAGCGTGCTCGTATGATCAATACACACTGGGGCGGTGTGGAAGAGAACAATCACTTTGGTACACATGAATTCTTGAGATTATGTGAGCTACTCGGCACGGAGCCATACATCAGTGGCAATCTGGGTAGCGGTACAGTGCAGGAGATGCAGGAATGGGTGGAGTACATCACGTTTGATGGCGAATCGCCGATGGCGAACTGGCGTAAGAGTAACGGTAGGGAAGAACCGTGGAAAATGAAGTATTTTGGCGTGGGAAATGAGAACTGGGGATGCGGCGGCAATATGCGTCCTGAATATTATGCGGATGAATATCGCCGGTATGCTACATACGTACGTAACTATTCCGGGAACGAGATTTATAAAATCGCTTGCGGACCGAACGAAGGTAACTATGAATGGATGGAAGTCCTGATGCGGGAGGCTGCTCGCTTTATGGATGGAATCAGTCTTCATTATTACACCATCCCTACAGGAGAGTGGAATGATAAAGGCGCAGCTACAGGATTTGGTGAGGCTGAATGGTTCACTACCTTGAAAAAGACGCTCCATATGGATGAATTACTGGTGAAGCACTCCGAGATTATGGACAAATATGATCCAGAGGGCAGAGTCGGCATTATTGTGGATGAATGGGGCACGTGGTATAACGTTGAGCCGGGAACTAATCCAGGGTTCCTGTATCAACAGAATACGATGCGGGACGCTGTGCTTGCAGGTGTTAACCTGAATATTTTCAACCAACATAATAAACGGGTACACATGGCAAATCTTGCGCAGATCGTCAATGTGCTTCAATCGCTTGTGCTCACGGAAGGGGACAAAATGCTCCTGACCCCTACGTACCATGTATTTGATATGTATCAGGTCCATATGGATGCACAGCGACTGGATTTGAATTATGAAAGCCCAGGATACACATTCGGAGAAGAGACCATTCCGCAGCTCAGCTTATCAGCTTCCCGCAACAAGGATGGGGTCATTCATGTGACAGCTTGTAATCTGAGTCACACGGATGAGTTGGAAGTTGTGTGTCAGCTGGACGCAGCTCAAGCGGCTAAAGTAAACGGGCAGATTCTGCACCATACTGATTTTGGAGCATTTAATACCTTTGAACAGCCGAATCATGTTCAGCCTGTGGCGTGGGATGGAATCACACTGGAGAATAACACACTGCGTTTTGTCCTTCCACCAGCATCGGTTGGGGTGCTCGCTGTCGAGGGTTAATGCATGAAAAGACAGGAACCTTGCAAAGGCTGTAATGATCAGTACGATGTGAAGATTAGCGATGCCAAAATGGCCAGACTTGTGGAGATTGCCTCACGTTCGCGTCCGACGGTACAGGATGAGGAATATGAACGTCGGCTATCCATCTGCTCTGCTTGTCCGGGATTGCAATATGGCACAACTTGTCGGCATTGTGGTTGTCTCGTACAGGTGCGAGCGAAGCTGAGTGAGTCGACATGTCCTTTTCCTTATGAATCCCAATGGGCCTGATCGGAGGAACGAATCTTATTATAATGAAGCAAAAGGGAGTTGCACTTTACCGGTGCGGCTCTTCTTTTTTGGCTTGATGAGGAAAAAACTCTGAATTTGGATTTGAATTGAGCGAGGGAACTGGATATAGTTATACAGTAGAGTGTAGGATAGCGAGCTATCCGGGAATATGAGCGCGTATAGCGACACAACAATACGGGAAGGGCTGTTCTCACCAGCCGTGCCTGATTTTGCGTCGCCTCGAATATAATGGAGGTTAACATTCATGTCGAACATGCGACCGGTACACATCCGGCTGCACAGCCGTTATGAAGGTGAAGATGTGCTGCAGGAAATGCAGGGTGAAGCCGTGTTAAAAGGGTCTGTTCTTTATGTTCGTTATGAAGAACCGCAGGTTGGACCTGAGGGAGGTACAACCCGTACAACATTGAAGCTGGGCGGACAATCCATCAAGATTATACGTCATGGTGAGGTGGAATCGGAGCAGACTTTTGAGTTGAATCGGAAGCTTCCTGGTTTCTACCGATCACCATACATGTCGTTTGCCCTGTCCACGCATACACAGAAGCTGGAACTTTCCATTCAGGGATTGAGCGCACGCGCAGCGTGGAGCTACGACTTTTACCGCTTTGATGAAGAATCTGGACATTTCGCGATTAGTTTGCATATACAGGAGGAACCAATTTCATGACACGTAATCCACTAGATACGATTAACGAACGGGTAAGTACGGCCATCGGCAACGCCATTGTGACGGCCGGAATTGTTACGCAGGATGAATTGCCAGCCATCACATTGGAAGTGCCACGTGAGAAGACACACGGGGACTTGGCGACCAATGCTGCCATGCAGCTGACCAAGATTGCCAAGCGCAATCCGCGTCAGATTGCTGAAGAGATCATTGCCAATCTGAATCTGGCTGAAGCCGGAATCGAGAAGGCTGAGATTGCGGGCCCAGGATTCATTAACTTCAAATTGGACAAGAGTTACCTTTATCCAGTACTTGCGCTTGTGCAGGAGCAGGGTAAAGATTACGGAAGAATTAACATCGGAGAAGGACGCAAAGTCGAGATGGAGTTTGTCAGTGCCAACCCGACAGGCAGCCTGCATCTGGGTCATGCCCGTGGAGCAGCTGTAGGTGATGCACTATGTAACATCCTTGACTACGCAGGATATGATGTAACCCGTGAATACTACATTAATGATGCAGGTAATCAGGTGTTTAATCTGGCTCGTTCCATTGAAGCTCGTTATCTGCAAGAGCTGGGTCAGGATGCTGAGATGCCTGAAGACGGTTATCACGGTGAAGATATTAAAGGATTCGCCAAGCAGCTTGTTGCTGAAAAGGGTGACGAATTGCTGTCCATGCATCCGGGTGACCGTGCGGCTTATTTCCGTGACTTTGGTCTGGAGAAGGAACTGGACAAGATCAAACGTGACTTGAATCGCTTCCGTGTTAACTTTGACATCTGGTTCAGCGAAACTTCCCTGTACGATAACGGAGAAGTGCTGCGAGTGCTTGATGAATTGCGTGACCGTAATGAGATCTATGAGCAAGATGGAGCAACTTGGTTGAAAACGATGCAGTACGGTGACGACAAAGAACGTGTATTGATCAAGAACGATGGCACGTATACTTACCTGACGCCAGATATTGCTTATCACCGCGACAAATATGCTCGTGGATACGACACGATGATCAACATCTGGGGTGCCGATCACCATGGATATATTCCACGGATGAAAGCCGCGATGCAAGCACTGGGTAATGACCCTGAGAAACTGGTGGTCTTGATTGCACAGATGGTGAGCTTGTTCCAGAACGGTGAAAAAGTGAAGATGTCCAAGCGTACAGGTAAAGCTGTAACGATGGAAGATCTGATGGATGAAGTCGGCATTGATGCCATCCGTTACTTCTTCACAATGCGCAGCATGGACTCCCATCTGGACTTTGATATGGACCTTGCGATTTCGACATCCAATGAGAATCCGGTATTCTACGTACAATACGCGCATGCCCGTGTATGCAGCGTATACCGTCAGGCTGAAGAACAAGGTATTGAACTGTTGCCACTGGCACAGATTGACCTGTCCAAGCTGACAACAGAGCACGAGTATGACCTTCTCCGCAAAATGGGAGAGTTGCCTGAGGAAATCTCGGCAGCAGCAACAGGATATGCGCCTCATCGTATCATCCGTTATGTATACGAGCTGGCATCCCTGTTCCACAGCTACTATCGTGCAGAACGTGTCATTACGGAAGACACGCAGCAAACTCAAGCACGTCTGGCACTGATCGGTGCTGTACGTACCGTTATCGCAACAGCGCTTCGTCTGGTAGGCGTAACCGCTCCTGACAAAATGTAAATTCCAGGCTAGCGGCACATCCGCCGCTCTGCCTAACAAAAAAGTCTCCAAGTCCACGTTGCAACTTCAACGTGGTACATGGAGACTTTTTTTATTGTGTACCCGGAGTTGAAGAAAACGAAATGCCTGACCCATCCAAGGCACACTAGCCTGCTCTGACATCACAGTGGGCGTAACCTAGAGTTTCAGCCGCTACGTAATACTCCCTCGTGCGTACTACCTGGGCCGGGCTACTGCGTTTCGCCACGAGCCTCAATCAAGTTCTGCTGACGGCTGACAGAGCTGGCTCACTCCCCGCCCTCCTGCATTAGCTTCAGGGCATCAATCTCACCACCGCGCACCTTGCTCTTTGCGGTGGTAGTCTTGCGGGCGCGCAAAGGGATCGTAGCACGTTTGACGAGTGTCTTGATTTCACTAGGGGATAACCCCGGATGTTTGGAGAGTAGCAAGGCGATAGCGCCACTCACATGGGACGTCGCCATGGATGTGCCGCTCATCTCGTGGTGCTTTCCTTGTACCCAGGAGGAGACAATTTTATCACCGGGTGCATAGACATCCACATATGCGCCACGATTGCTGAAGGACGCAATACGTCTGTTTTTGTCGGTTGCCCCAACAGATATGGTCTGGGGATACCGTGCAGGGTAATCAATACTGCGGCGTTTGCCGTCATTTCCTGACGAAGCAACAATAACGATTCCGGCATGGTACGCACGGTTGACAACGTCAAGAAGCGCCTTGCTACGTGTTTTCATGCCAAAGCTCATATTGATGATATCGACCTTGTTGCGTACACACCAGTCGATGCCAAGTACAATGTCGGATACATAAGCCGATCCGTTGTGGTCAAATGCTTTCACCGGATAGATCAGGGAGCGTGGAGCTACACCAATCATGCCTGCGGTACTGTTGGCTGCGGCGATGGTCCCTGCAATGTGGGTGCCATGTCCGTTATCATCATGAGGAAGCAGGCTGCGGTTTAACAGATTGATTCCACGTGCCAGTGAATAACGAAGATCAGGATGATGATAATCAGCACCTGTATCAATCACACCGATTTTAATCCGGTGTCCGGTAGACACAGACCATACTTTGGGCGCCCGAATCTGCTTCACTCCCCAGGGTATGCCTTGAGCATTGCTTGGTTTGCTGTGGAGTGCGTTGGCATGAAGGGAGATGGGAACGTCTTCTTCAATCGTAATTTCATCCCCATAGCGGTATAGGTCCTCCGGGCGTTGGACTGGAGCGATAATGGAACGAGCTAGTCGCGAGGAACGGACAGCCCCAAGGTCGGTGAATTCATTCCGCATTCGGGACAATTCTACGAGACAGGCCTCGTACTGCTGCGGTTTGGCAAATCGGATCAAATATCGCCCTCCCTGTTCTGGTTCAGGGCGTCGCATTCCGTCAATCAATTGATGCAATAAACCAGTATAGTCCATAATGGGCAGCCCCCTTCGGGATGAACATGCTGAGGTATTCTATGAATGCGCTCATCCCGCCGCATGGGGAACTTGCCCTTTTTTTACAAAAACACATTCTCTTCGTGTCAAAACGGGCGCAGGGACATATGATGGATGGAGAGCTAGAGGGCTCTTGCGGGGAACCTGGTGAGGAGTAATCCTCCAAGGGTATACAGTCAGAAGGCGGAGGGGACTCCGTCTTTTTTATTATGGAGTTGTCTCTTTGGCAAAAGAGGATATTCCTGTGGGTTTGATGTCACTTCACGTTTAATATGTGGACATATTGTTGCTGCTCTCCGCATTTGCGTCACATCCGTACATAAAAACTTGCTTTTTAACGCTAAATAGGTTTTACTTAGGTTTGTTAATGGATATGTTATACGTAACAGTCCAGTTCGTAGGGGTTAAAAAGTGAATTTTGTGTGAGAGGAAGTGTCTGCAGTGAGTACCTCGCTCAATTTGAAAATTGATAAAGAAAAGGTAAAAGAGATCCCTTTGGTGGACCTTGCCTTTATGGTGCTGAAAGCGGCTAATACGCCGTATTACTATCGTGACTTAATGAATGAGGTAGCGAAGCAGCGCGGAATGACTGATGAAGAAATCAACGAGTTTATCGCCCAGCTATATACCGAGATTAATATCGATGGCCGTTTTGCTTGCGTCGGTACAAGTCTGTGGGGCTTAAAGCGCTGGTATCCGGTAGCTGGAACAGAAGATTCCATGACGGGTGCGAAGCGTCCGCGTATCATCAACGATGAAGACGATGATCTGGAAGATGAAGACTTCGGTGAAGAAGAAGACAGCTATAGCAGCGATGAAGGCTTCGACAGCACGGATAAAGACGAAGAAGAAGACGAAGAAGAGGAAGAAGAAGACGACATCTTTGACGAAGAAGACAGCGAAGAAGAAGTGCTGGTTGAAGATGACGATCTGGAAGATGAAGACCTCGAAGAAGACGAAGAAGAGTCCGAAAACGAGGATGAATTTGACGACGATTCTGATAATCGGTAGTCATTTTTGACGTCTATAATTTACCCGTTTCCCCGGAATAGTCAGCCTTGACAGCAGACGGGGTAACGGGTAAACTATTGCATGGGCTTATGAATGAGCGACAATATATTTATGTTTTTTATAGAAGGTGCCCCGTCCTGCGGGAGTACTTTTTTTTGTATTTTTAGAGGCATAATTTTGCAAAATGATTTTTTTCCGTATGCTCCCGGCCAACATTTCGTGGCCCGTTTTTGTATATCAAAAACACCAAATGGAATGAAGGCCATCGGAATATTTGCACCATTTTTTGCTGTAGAACAACGTGTATTTAAACCGTCTTCGCAGAAAGAGCAGTTCGCAGATGCAGGGAATTTCTGCCATTGCTCTTTTTAACGATGATTACCTGGGAAACAGGTTACGATAACACCATATATCGCCTGAATTTCTGTACTTATATTAGGAGGGTAATAACAGTGACAAAGTATATTTTCGTGACGGGCGGAGTTGTGTCCTCCCTGGGCAAAGGGATTACGGCTGCTTCTCTGGGCAGATTGCTGAAAAACAGAGGGCTTAAGGTAACGATCCAGAAATTTGATCCATATATTAACATCGACCCGGGAACAATGAGTCCTTATCAGCACGGCGAGGTTTTTGTAACGGATGATGGCGCGGAAACGGATCTGGACCTTGGCCACTATGAACGTTTTATTGATATTAATCTCTCCAAAAACAGCAACGTCACGACTGGTAAAGTATACTCTTCCGTCATCAGCAAAGAGCGGCGCGGGGAATATCTGGGCGGAACGGTACAAGTTATTCCACACATTACGAACGAGATCAAAGAGCGTGTATTCCGCGCTGGACGTGAAGCGGGTTCGGATGTGGTTATTACGGAAATTGGTGGAACAGTGGGCGACATTGAGAGTTTGCCTTTCCTGGAAGCTATCCGTCAGATCAAGAGTGATGTAGGTCGCGACAATGTGATGTACATCCACGTAACACTTATTCCTTATATCAAAGCAGCTGGTGAAGTGAAAACAAAACCAACGCAACATAGTGTTAAGGAATTACGCAGCATCGGTATTCAACCGAATGTGATTGTATGCCGTACGGAGTATGAATTGTCTAAAGACATGAAAGCCAAGATCGCTCTCTTCTGCGACATTGATGAGAATGCCGTGGTTGAATGTCGTGATGCAGACACGTTGTATCAAGTACCTTTGAACCTGCGTGAAGAAGGCTTGGATGAGATCGTGGTAAATCACCTGAAACTGACTACTCCTGCACCGGATATGAGCGAGTGGGAAGGGCTGGTTGACCGGATCAACAAGTTGGAGCATACAGTTGAGATCGCTATTGTTGGTAAATATGTAGCGTTGCATGATGCATACCTGAGTGTTGTTGAGTCGTTGTCTCATGCAGGATTTGCATCCAATGCTGATGTGAAAATTCGCTGGGTTCCTTCTGAAGATATTACGGATGAGAATGTAGGCGACTTGTTACATGGTATTGGGGGTATCCTTGTTCCTGGTGGATTCGGAGATCGTGGTATTGAAGGTAAAGTATCGGCAATCCGTTATGCTCGTGAGAAACAAATTCCGTTCTTCGGTATTTGCCTGGGTATGCAGGTTTCCGTTATTGAGTATGCACGTTCCATCGTTGGCTTGAATGGTGCGAACAGTTCCGAAATTAATCCGGCTACGGAATTCCCTGTGATTGACCTGTTGCCTGAGCAAAAAGATATCGAGAATCTGGGTGGCACGATGCGTCTGGGTCTGTATCCTTGTAAGCTTCAGGAAGGTTCTTTGGCGATGGCTTGTTATGATGACGAGCTGGTGTATGAGAGACACCGTCACCGGTATGAGTTTAACAATGAATACCGTGAAACGATCGAAAAAGCAGGACTGGTTATCTCGGGTACATCCCCGGATGGACGTCTGGTTGAGATCGTGGAACTTCCAGGACACCCATGGTTCCTGGCGGTACAATTCCATCCGGAATTCACTTCCCGTCCGAACCGTCCGCAACCATTGTTCCGTGATTTTGTAAAAGCTTCTCTGGAGAATGCGCAGAAGTAATACATGGTTTTATTGTTTAACGTAATAGATATTGGGGATGTTCCTGGCAACCATAGCGGATGCCGGAACATCCTTTTTTTTTTCGTAAAAAGTGGGTGGAAATGCTTTTTGTCATTTTGTGAAGGTAGCAGGATTTTAATGGAAGAGGTAGAATACTTATCATGACGACTATGGGATAGTTATCCAGATTCGAAGGTGTGCATTCTTTCCTAATTCTAGGAGGTTACAGAGTGGAAGATAAAAAAGTTTTGATTGTTGATGACCAGAATGGTATTCGAATCCTGTTAATGGAAGTGTTCAGCAGTGAGGGGTATAACACGTTTCAAGCACCCAACGGCAAGGTTGCTCTGGAGATTGTGAATAATGACAAGCCTGACCTGGTATTGCTCGATATGAAGATTCCTGGGATGGACGGTCTGGAAATCCTGAAGCATATTAAAGAAATTGATCCGGGTATCAAGGTGATCATGATGACCGCTTATGGTGAACTGGACATGATTAAGGAAGCCACGGATCTCGGAGCGCTCATGCACTTTACGAAACCGTTTGATATCGACGAGATGCGAGTGGCTGTGAATATGCAACTTCGCAACGGTACCGCCAATAAATGCAGCTGAATCCTGTTGATACAGGATTTTTTTGCGTGTGGAGAACATAGAAGGTACTTGGTGGGAAAATGAGGTATTTCACTCCTTCATCCGGGGAATATTGGAAATGGGGAAGTTATAAAGCGGTGTCTATGAAAACTGTGCTGCAAAGCACAGCATTTTTGCAAATGCTTGTTTAGTATTTGACATGGGATGTGGTATAATAAGCCCGTATGTGATTTCGGCTAAAAACCATAGACACAACCCAAACCCCTAGGAGGATTGAAACCATGCCATTAGTATCTATGACAGACATGTTGAACAAAGCACTTGAAGGAAAATATGCAGTTGGTCAATACAACATCAATAACCTTGAGTGGACTCAAGCGATTCTTGGTGCTGCTGAAGAAGAGAAATCCCCAGTAATCTTGGGTGTATCCGAAGGCGCAGCACGTCACATTGGTGGCTTCTACACTGTAGTTAAAATGGTAGAAGGACTCATTCACGACATGAAAATCACTGTTCCAGTTGCAATTCACCTGGACCACGGTTCAAGCTTCGACAAGTGTAAAGAAGCGATCGACGCTGGATTCACATCCGTAATGATCGACGGTTCCCACCACTCTATCGATGAGAACATCGAAATGACTAAAAAAGTTGTTGAATATGCACACGCTAAAGGCGTTTCTGTAGAAGCTGAAGTAGGTACTGTAGGCGGACAAGAAGACGACGTTATTGGCGGTATCATGTACGCTGACCTGAACGAGTGTATCCGTATCGTTAAAGAAACAGGTATCGATACATTGGCACCAGCTCTTGGTTCCGTACACGGTCCTTACCATGGCGAGCCTAACCTGGGCTTCAAAGAAATGGAAGAAGTTCGTGACGCGGTACAAGTTCCACTCGTATTGCACGGTGGTACAGGTATTCCTAAACACGACATCGACAAAGCCATTTCCCTGGGTACGTCCAAAATCAACGTAAACACAGAGAACCAAATTGCTTTTGCAAGAGTGGTTCGTGAAGTGCTTGCAGCTAAACCAGACGCTTACGATCCACGTACATTCATCGTACCAGGCCGTGAAGCAATTAAAGAAACCGTTAAAGGTAAAATCCGCGAGTTTGGTTCTAACAACAAAGCGTAATTTATCTTTACCAGTTCCATACTGTGAAATGGAAAAACACCGCCTAGCCGGTGTCTTTCCATTTTCACACCTTATTTCTACATCGGAAGCCAACAGCACGTATTGCCGTTCATCGGCTGCAAAACACGTAGGGGGACATTAAGCTTTATGGAAAAATTGATGATTAGTGGCGGACGTCCGTTACAGGGAACTGTAACTATAAGCGGCGCCAAGAACAGCGCCATTGCGCTTATTCCTGCAGCATTGCTTGCCGAGTCAGAAGTCGTGTTGGACAACCTGCCGCTTTTGAGTGACGTGGCGGTTTATGCAGAAATTTTGGAGGAACTCGGAGCACATGTGACTTGGGAAGGCAGTCAGATGAAGATTGACCCTTCTGACATTAAATCCATTCCTATGCCGAATGGTCCCGTGAAGAAGCTTCGTGCTTCGTATTATATGATGGGTGCATTGCTAGGACGTTTCAAAGAAGCGACCATAGGTTTACCAGGGGGCTGTAATTTTGAGCCTCGTCCAATTGATCAACATATCAAAGGGTTTGAAGCGCTTGGCGCAACCGTAACAAACGAACATGGCTCCATCCATTTGCATGCCAAAGAGCTGCGGGGAGCAAAAATCTATCTTGATGTAAGCAGTGTCGGCGCAACCATTAATATCATGCTGGCGGCTACTCGTGCCAAAGGCTCTACAATTATCGAAAACGCGGCTAAAGAGCCTGAGATTATAGATGTAGCAACACTTCTGAATTCCATGGGTGCCAGCATCAAGGGTGCAGGTACCGAAACGATCCGTATTGAAGGGGTCTCGGAGCTTAAAGGCTGCCGTCATTCCATCATTCCGGACCGTATCCAAGCAGGTACGTATATGATCGCTGCAGCGGCAACGCGCGGAGATGTTCTGATTGACAATGTGATTCCCAAACATCTGGAAGCTTTAACGGCAAAGCTGCTAGAAATGGGTGTTGGCATTGAGGAATTGGATGAAAGTATACGTGTCATTGGTAAACCAAGCTATAACCATGTGGACGTGAAGGCACTTGTATATCCTGGTTTCCCAACGGATCTACAGTCACCCATGACCAGTGTTTTGACACAGGCAACTGGTGTGAGCGTCCTGAGCGACTTTGTATACAGTAATCGATTCAAGCATGTGCCTGAGTTGGTGCGGATGGGCGCAAAGATTCGAGTAGAAGGACGGTCAGCAATTATTGAAGGCAGTGCATTAAACGCGGCCAAAGTAAAAGCATCCGATCTTCGCGCTGGAGCAGCGCTGGTGATTGCAGGTCTCACCGTCAGTGAAGGTGTGACTGAAGTAACGGGGGTCGAATATATCGACCGCGGTTATGATCATCTGGTGACTAATCTGCGCCTGCTCGGTGCAGATGTATGGCGGGAAACTGATTAATAGGAAGCATTATGCATGATTCAGTCCTACACATGTTTATTTTAACTGAACTGCATATCTTTTTGATGATTAGGTAAACCTGTTTTAATAGAGTTCTCAGTCTCTCCGGCATAAGACGAAATGTTTCTGTTTCCTTTACCGGAGGGTCTTTTTTTGAAATAAACTTCATATGGCTGTAAGAACATCATTTCTCATCCCCAACCCCCGGTTTTGTTTGAACTGCGCTCCATAGCCGGTCTATCCGGATTGATCGCCTCAATGCATCGTTCACTCAATAGCGGATCTTGCCGAATGTTGGCCATCCCACCCGGAAACTTACACTCAAAGACAAGTATTTGCATTATAACGGTTACATTCCGTACAATGGACAGAAGGGATTGTGGCAGACGCCACTCTCTATAGCCGGAACATCTAGCGAAACTATCCATTTCACACGGACTTATTAATTGAATAGGTGGTTATTATATGGATCTACAAATTTCCGATTTGGAAGAAATGAAACTAACGGACCTCTACAAACTGGCCAAAAAATATCAGATACCTTACTATGGTACGTTAAAAAAGAAAGAATTAATCTTTGCTATACTACGTGCACAAGCTGAACAGAGCGGCCTGATGTTCATGCAAGGCGTACTCGAGATTTTACCTGAAGGTTACGGTTTCTTAAGACCTATCAACTACTTGCCAAGTACGGAAGACATCTACATCTCAGCTTCTCAGATTCGCAAGTTTGACCTAAGAACAGGTGACCTCGTATCAGGTAAGTGTAGAACGCCTAAGGAAAACGAGAGATACTTCGGTTTGTTGCAAGTCAACGCTGTAAATGGTGAGAATCCATCGGCGGCTGCAGAGCGACTTCACTTCCCGGCACTAACCCCACTGTATCCGCAGAAAAAACTGGTTCTCGAAACATCCCCCAACCATTTGTCCACACGAATTATGGATGTGCTCGCCCCGGTAGGATTGGGACAGCGCGGATTGATCGTAGCACCTCCCAAAGCGGGTAAAACGCTTCTCCTCAAAGAAATTGCCAACAGCATCTCAACTAACAATCCTGAAATTGAACTGTTTGTCCTGTTGATTGATGAACGTCCAGAGGAAGTAACGGATATGTCGCGTTCGGTAAAAGGGGAAGTTGTGGCTTCGACATTTGATGAACTGCCTGAGAATCATATCAAGGTGGCGGAATTGGTGCTTGAACGTGCGCTTCGTCTGGTTGAGGCTAAAAAGGATGTCGTTATCCTGCTGGATAGCATTACACGTCTTGCCCGTGCATATAACCTGGTTATTCCACCATCCGGTCGTACGCTTAGTGGTGGTATTGACCCAGCTGCATTCCATCGTCCGAAACGTTTCTTTGGTTCTGCCCGGAATGTGGAAGAAGGCGGAAGCTTGACCATCCTGGCAACGGCATTAATTGATACCGGTTCACGTATGGATGATGTCATTTATGAAGAGTTTAAGGGTACAGGTAACATGGAGCTCCATCTGGACCGTCGTCTGGCAGAACGCCGCATATTCCCGGCGATCGACATTCGTCGTTCGGGTACACGTCGTGAAGAAGTGTTGCTCAGCAAGGAAGAGTTGGATACAATCTGGGCAATTCGTAAAAACATGAATGATTCCCATGACTTTGTTGAAGGATTCCTGAAAAAACTTCGTAACAGTAAGACAAATGCAGAGTTTTTGGCGGCATTTGATTCGGCTGGTAACAGCCCGACAAGCAATTCGGGTACAACAACAACCCGTCGCTCACCTAGACAGACAGCAACGTCAGGTACATCGACTTAAGTGTCGTTCAACCAATAACATACTTTTACAGCGTTGCTGTGAATTTTACAATACACTCGTCGTTAGGTTTAACCCATTAGATGTGAGGAGAACATCATGTATTTAGTATACGCAGATGAAAAAGGTAATGTATTTGATCATCCTTCCCTGTACGGGCTTGCCCGCAGTGGAGATATGATCGTTGAGATTATGGAAGACGAACTCATCCCTTTGCCAGAGGGTGCAACGTTGGTTGGACTCCCGAGCACCCGGCCCATTGGTATGGACCCGGATACCGGTGAGATGCTACCAATGCCAACGGACACACAGGCTGTAGGTGCTTTGCTTCCACAGGGATTCACTCGTTTGTGTCTCCCTGGATACGTGAAGACGGATAAGGAGTATAAGTTGCCTTTGTTCGGTTATTCCGCAGTAGTCTGGAAAGATGGCGGTTTCTATGTCACCGCTTCGAAGTCGGATAGTCCTGAAAAATGGAATCCACTCAACTGTGATCGTGACGATGTGCGTTCCGGGGTCAAACGATTGACGGAACAATACCCCGAGAACCGTCTTTACACCCATCTATCAAACTGTGCGCTTGGATATGAATGTCTAACTTCATCAAACACGTTCCTGAATCGTTGGGAAGGTGGAGTGCCGGTATCCTATTCTTGCAATGCGGGCTGTTTCGGGTGTATCTCCGAGCAACCGGATGATAGCGGCTTTGTTTCCCCGCAGACACGTATGAACTTCCGACCACGTGTGGATGAGATTGTGGAGGTTATGCTGGAACACTTGAAGACGCCGGAGTCCATCATTAGTTTTGGACAAGGTTGTGAAGGGGAGCCTTCCACACAGGCCAAGCTGATTATTGAAGCGATTCGCGAAGTGCGTTCCGTAACGGACATGGGGTATATCAACATTAATACCAATGCCGGTCTGAATGATCACATTAGAGGTATTGTAGATGCTGGATTGGATCTGATGCGCGTAAGTACAATTAGTGCACTGGATGACCATTATAACGCCTACTATAAACCACGTGGTTATACCTTAGCCAATGTTGAGAAGTCGATGAAATACGCAGCGCAGCAGGGTGTATACACGTCCATTAACTATCTGATCTTCCCAGGTGTAACAGATCGTGAAGAAGAGATTGAGGCGATGATTGAGTTTGCGAGAAGAACCGATCTACGCTTGATTCAGATGCGTAATCTCAATATTGATCCAGAGAGCTATCTGGAATTAATTCCTCCTGCTCAAGGTGATATCTTGGGCATGAAGCAGATGATTGAGATTTTTGAAGACGAGTTGCCTGATGTTGTGATCGGATCGTACACCCATGTTCCGCCAGCTGGAATGGCACGTCCAAAACGGTTGATTACCTCTTAACAATAAGGATTGCAACAGGCACAAGGTCGTGTTATAATCTCAGGGTTGTGCCATTTACTCTGGGTCCGCTTGAGGCTCAGGGCGGAAAGAGGTGAAAGGTAATGAAAGAAGCAATTCATCCTAATTACACGATTGGTCAAGTATCTTGCGCTTGCGGGAATACTTTTGAGACAGGTTCGGTTAAAGACGGACTTCGTGTAGAGATTTGCTCCGCGTGCCACCCGTTCTTCACAGGTAAACAGAAGTTTATCGATGCTGGCGGCCGTGTTGATCGTTTCAAAAAGAAATACGGAATCTAATTGGACAATTCTTGGAGTTGTCTGCTAATTGCATCCAACACACCCCTGCTGATCTGGCAGGGGTTTTTATATGTTATATGTTAAGCATAATCGCATTCACGTTCCTCTGGTTGCAATTTGGATAACCTTACGTTATACTATTTCTTACCGTGCTAGATGGGGAGGTAGCGGTGCCCTGTAACTCGCAATCCGCTATAGCGAGGTTGAATTCCTGCTAGAGGTTTTGCCGATGTGAGGTTTGGTCCCTAAACGTGGTGTTGACGGTTGGGTCCTCCGCAATGAGTACTCATGAACCTGGTCAGGTCCGGAAGGAAGCAGCCATAAGTGAGATCACTCTTGTGCCGGAGGGTTGCCTAGCCCGAGCTATTGTTCAGGGGTGCCACTTGGATCGCAAATATCGATAGCAGGTGCACGGCTTACCTTTTAAATGTAGAGACCTTTGCAGTTGTATGTATGCAGAGGTCTTTTTGATATGTCTTAATAAACCACGCATGAATGAGTCAGATAAAGTTTGGATTCACCCTAGAATATAGTATAATAGGGGAACGACAGAGGACTCGAATGCGAAGTGGAAGGAAGGTAACGCATCATGGAGCATATCGCGTTATACCGGGCTTGGCGTCCCCAGTCGTTTCAAGATATGGTGGGGCAACAGCATATTATTCAGACCTTGCAGAACGCGATTCGTGAACAGCGGACTTCCCATGCCTACTTATTTAGCGGGCCCAGAGGAACGGGAAAGACAAGTGCCGCCAAGATTTTGGCCAAAGCTGTGAACTGCGAACGTGGGCCTGCGCCTGAACCTTGTAACGAGTGTGAAGCTTGCCGCAGAATTACGACTGGCGCTGTGATGGATGTGCAAGAGATTGATGCTGCATCCAATCGGGGCGTTGAAGAAATCCGTGATCTTCGGGAAAAGGTTAAATATGCGCCAACCGAAGTCCGGCAGAAAGTCTATATTATTGATGAAGTGCACATGCTGACAACGGAGGCATTCAATGCTTTGCTTAAAACATTGGAAGAGCCACCACCACATGTGATGTTTATTTTGGCAACAACGGAACCGCACCGCCTTCCGGCTACCATTATATCGCGCTGTCAGCGATTTGATTTTCGTCGGGTGTCCCTGGAAGAGCAGACAGCGAGACTTACACTGATCTGTGAACAGGAAGGCATGGAAGCTGACCAGGATGCGCTCCAATACATTGCCCGTTTATCGGACGGTGGAATGAGGGATGCACTTAGTGTGCTGGATCAGATCTCTTCATTTACGGATGGACGAGTAACGTACCAGCAGGTTATGGACATGACGGGTGGAATTGCTTCAGAGCAATTTGCCAAACTGGCTGCTTCGCTGCTCAAAGGTGATGTTGGTCATATTTTGCAGATGATTGAAGGTTTCATGCATGAAGGAAAGAGTGCAGACAAGTGCATGGAGAATTTACTGTATTATTTCCGTGATTTGCTTATGATTAAGATGGTACCTGATGCAGATAAACTGACGGACCGGGTACTTAATCCGGAGTCTTTCCGTGATATGGCGGAGTCATTCACCAAGGAACAACTGTTCCACATGATTGACACCCTTAATCGGTACCAGAGTGAAATGAAATATGCAGTACAACCACAGACATTATTTGAAGTTGCATTGCTTAAACTGTGTAGTATTCCAGCTCAAGGTGAGGCTTCTGTTCAGGTGGGAGCTTCAGCTCATGCAGCACCTGCTGATGGGGGAGAGATCAACCGCTTGAAGCAGCAGCTTGCTGAGTTGGAGAAGAAGTTGGATCGTGCACTGAAAAGTGGTTTGTCTGGTGGAGAAGGTTCATCGAGTGCTCCATCTCGCCCGGCAACAAGAGCGCCGGTATCGAGAGGCAATTCACCTGCGAAGCTTCCTGCACAGTTGGATCAGTATGTTGCGCGCAAGGGAGCCCCTGAGTTCGCAGAGATCAGCAAAAAATGGAGTCAGATCCTGCAACGAGTGAAGGAAGAGCGGGTTACCGTTCACGCCTGGTTTGTGGATGGTGAGCCGGTATCATTGCTTGAAGACAATGTATTGGTTGCTTTTAAAAACAATATTCACCGTGAAACGACGGAGAAGCAGGCTAACCGCGAAGTCATTGAGCGGGTGTTGTCGGAACATCTTGGGCGTTCGGCACGATTGGTGACGATGATGCTCAAAGATTGGACTGGAGCAATGGAGGGAGCTTCTGAAGCGCCAAAGGAGGACTTTAAGCTTGAACCTGAGCATGAAGACGGCGGTTCAGGCAACAAACAGCCTTGGATTGATGAAGCCATCCAGCTCTTTGGTGAGGATCTTGTAGTGATCAAAGAATAATGCGCATAGCGCGATAACCATAACAAAGGAGATGAACAATTATGAACAACATGAACCAAATGATGAAACAAGTGAAGAAAATGCAGGAGCAAATGCTGAAAGCACAAGAGGAACTGGCGGACAAAACAGTCCAAGGTACTTCTGGTGGCGGTGTAGTGACGGCTGAAGTTAACGGACACAAGAAATTGCTTGCTATCACGATCAAACCTGAAGCGGTAGATCCGGAAGATGTTGAAATGTTGCAGGATCTCGTTATGACAGCTGTTAATGATGCTATGGCCAAAGCCGATGAGATTGCCAACAAGGATATGGGCAAGTTCACAGGCGGCATGAATATTCCGGGATTATTTTAATTAAAAAATTGATCCTGTCAAAGGAGACACAATCGATTGTATTATCCCGAACCAATAGCCAAGCTGATTGATGCCTTCACCCGGTTGCCGGGTGTGGGTCCCAAGACGGCAGCGCGTTTAGCTTTTCATGTGCTTAACATGAAGGAAGATGACGTTATCGATTTTGCCAAAGCGCTCGTAAGTGTGAAGCGTAATCTGCATTACTGTTCTGTATGTTGTAATATCACTGATACGGACCCGTGTCGCATCTGTCAGGATAAGTCCAGGGATGTATCTGTAATCTGTGTAGTTCAGGATTCGAAAGATCTGGTGGCCATGGAGCGCACCAAGGAATTCGATGGGTACTATCATGTGTTACAGGGCGCGATTTCACCTATGGAGGGAATTGGCCCAGACGATATTCGTTTGAAGGAACTCCTGGTTCGATTAAGTGATGAACGTATAAAAGAGATCATCTTGGCAACGAACCCCAACATTGAGGGTGAGGCTACAGCGATGTATATCTCCCGGTTGGTGCGTCCGTTTGAGATCAGTGTGACTCGTATTGCGCATGGATTGCCTGTAGGTGGCGATCTTGAGTATGCGGATGAAGTGACCCTTTCCAAAGCGTTGGAAGGGCGCAGGGAGATGCGTTAGTGTGATTAATTTGTATTACGCAGCGGACTTTCCTTAGAGACTTCGAATGCTAAATAAGTTTCGATGTGCAAAGAGAGCCTTAGGGCTCTCTTTTTTTTGTGAAGAAAATGAATGCCCGAGTTCTAAGTTTGTCCTTTCCCTGATAAGTATGAGAGTATGCTGTGCTGATCAGGAGGGGGAGAGTTTATGTTTTTGTGGCGAAATACACGGAACTCGGTAGAGAAACACAACAGAATGTTGAAGGAACTTGAGGCGGATCAGATCTATGCAGATATTCAGATGGCTAAGCAGGAGTGGGAACGGGCTATGAGACAGTTTGAAGATGCACAGGGGCAGGATGAGATTGATTATGCCATTTATGTATTGGAGGCAGCTGAGCGGAAGTACCAGATCCACTTGAGAAGAGCAAAGCGAGCCAGAGCTAATGATGATGTTACATCACAGCGAGGGGTTAGTATGTAGAGTCACGTATACATTAAACACGGAGGTGTAACATATGAAGAGTATCATACTGGGAAGTGTATTGGTTATATCATTACTTGGGCTTATCGTTATTTTATTCAGAAAGCGGATAGGGTTATCGTTTTTCACGTCATTTGGAATTCATCTGGTGCTGGCTGCAGTAGGGATATATATCGTGAATTATTCCGGCTGGATTACAGGGACCTACATCCCGCTGAACCCTGCAACGATAGGGACTGTAACTGTTTTGGGATTGCCAGGTGTGGGGCTATTATTAGGGTTGAAAATTTCTTTGTTCGGATAGTTGACTCGCAGGATATTTATATGGTACATTATATCTCGTTGCTTTGCTTGCTTGGTTAGATGCTTTAGATGAAATGAAGGAGTTCATTACGAACTTCGAAAAAGAATTTCAAAAAAATACTTGACCAAAACAAACGAAGTATGATATATTATAAAAGTCGCCGCTGAGAGAAAATGGTGACGAAAAAAACGAGTTTGATCTTTGAAAACTGAACAACGAGTGAGTAAACATTCTGCTTGCAGAATGAACGCGAAAGTTTGAGACAAGCCTTGGCTTGAATCGGCTGGAGCACAAATGAGATTTTTAATCTCGTCAGATTCAAAATGAGCTTATCGCTCTTTTCAATACTTTATTGGAGAGTTTGATCCTGGCTCAGGACGAACGCTGGCGGCATGCCTAATACATGCAAGTCGAGCGGAGTTGATAGGAAGCTTGCTTTCTTGATGCTTAGCGGCGGACGGGTGAGTAACACGTAGGCAACCTGCCCTCAAGTTTGGGACAACTACCGGAAACGGTAGCTAATACCGAATAATTGTTTTCTTCGCCTGAAGGAAACTGGAAAGACGGAGCAATCTGTCACTTGGGGATGGGCCTGCGGCGCATTAGCTAGTTGGTGAGGTAATGGCTCACCAAGGCGACGATGCGTAGCCGACCTGAGAGGGTGATCGGCCACACTGGGACTGAGACACGGCCCAGACTCCTACGGGAGGCAGCAGTAGGGAATCTTCCGCAATGG
>NZ_MKZL01000026.1:0-49541 GCF_002803315.1 Paenibacillus sp. GM1FR
CATAGGACCGCCATCAATCATCATGTGTCGCACTCTGTATGGAGTGCGTGGATTGAAATACGTTAACCGGATGCGGTTCTTTAATTGTTGTGATGTCGCACTCTGTATGGAGTGCGTGGATTGAAATAAACTCAATATGGGTGGTCTGCTACGTGGGGATGTCGCACTCTGTATGGAGTGCGTGGATTGAGATTTTCCGAAGGAAGAGGATTTAGCTTAACGCTTGAGTCGCACTCTGTATGGAGTGCGTGGATTGAAATAGCTTGGCCGGATTCATTTACATCACCGCCCGGATGTCGCACTCTGTATGGAGTGCGTGGATTGAAATACCAGTCCACCAGTACGCCAAACCACCGTGTAGTCGCACTCTGTATGGAGTGCGTGGATTGAAATAGCCAAACACCCTGGATCAACTCCATGGCGTCCTTGTCGCACTCTGTATAGAGTGCGTGGATTGAAATTCTGCATACGTTCCAGCGAAGTCCACAGCAGGATACTTCGCACTCTGTATGGAGTGCGTGGATTGAAATCGAAGATACCGAAACTGGCGAAAGGCGGTTTGGCGTCGCACTCTGTATGGAGTGCGTGGATTGAAATCGTATATAACGGTCACATTGATTCTGTCGTGTATAGTCGCACTCTGTATGGAGTGCGTGGATTGAAATGGAATAGAAATTGAGTTTGAATTGCCACGTAACGTGTCGCACTCTGTATGGAGTGCGTGGATTGAAATTTTCATTTCGGTTAGTATCTTTTCATAGTCTGACGTCGCACTCTGTATAGAGTGCGTGGATTGAAATATTGTCCTTAATGACCATGTTAATGGGAAATAACTCACATTAAAGAAGTACATTGGAACGGCAAATACCTACTTATGACTGGGAAGTTGAAGTTTATAATTCACATGAACATGTAAAACAGCTTTGGGCTTACATATTGACGCTGAAATTACTCAGCATTAGAAATTCAATTCCAATTGACTATACTTGGAATGTATATTACCCAACGTAAAAAGTAATACTTGAACATTAAAGTAGTACATTATAATATAGGTAATAGAGTAGGAGGTAGTAGTGTATGAGTATGTATGAATCAGGTAAGGTAACTTCGAAAGGACAGGTTACAATTCCAGTTGAGGTAAGGAAACAACTAGGTATAGCTACAGGCGACAAAATTATTGTAATTATCCAAAATGGCGAAGCAAAATTAGAAGTTAGGAAACAGAAGAAGTTAACTGATCTTGTAGGAATCTTAAAGACAGGTCAAGAACATGATCTTCAGGAAGCTAGGAAGTCAGCGATTGACTGGGTGGGGAACAGTTACAAAAAAGGGGAATAGCAATGGATTTTTTGGCTGATACAAACATACTAGTACGGTTGTTCACTCAAGACGATAAGGAGCAGTTTGAAAAAGTTTCTGAAATGCTAGATAGCGGGGATTTTCAGATAATTGTTTCATCACCAGTAATTATTGAAACATGTTGGGTACTGAAATCACATTACAAGCATTCTAATGTTGATGTAGGAAATGCCCTGCTTAGTCTATCGCAAATTGATAACATCATCTTTGAAGAAGATTACATGAAAGATGCGTTAAGGCTGTTTGTTGAAAAAGGTAACGTTGACATTGTGGACTGTTATCTTAGCGCAAAATCAAAAACAATTAACATGCCAGTAGTAACATGGGACAGTGATTTTACGAAGCTGGGATGCGAGTATTACAAGCCAAATCAACTTTAAATGTTGTTAGGTGATTGAAATTCTGGTAAGAGGACGAGAATGGATTTTGTATCTAACTGAGCTCCTAATTCCTGTAATAAAAACACAGATAGTTGTACTAGCTTTTGCCATTGGAGGTTCAACAATCAGTTGATGACACCACTGTCTGTTAAATGATACCGGGAAGGTATAGAACCTACCCACCTAAGTTGGTAACAACAAAAAAACCAAGGCTTTGAGTGTAGTCACTCATGAGCCTTGGTTTTTACTGTGTCGTATTCTTGTTCTCTATATCCTATTAATTCTATTCTGCACGTACTTTAAAGAATGAGATCAGTTCTTGTAGTTGCTCGGATACAACCGAGAGTTCATCGGAGGCACTCACAATGGCTGCCATGGAGGCTTCCTGCTCATCAATTGACTGCTCAATTTGTTTACTGCTGCTTGCTGCCTTGCTGACATTGGCAGACAGTTCATCGGCGGTGGCAGACATTTCCTGTGTGCTTGCCGAGATTTCTTCAGTAGAACTGGAGATATCCTGAATCTGGTTTGCAACTTTATTTGTAGCAGTCAGAATATTCTCGAAGAATACACCAGTCTCTTGGGTAACTTCCAAGCCTTTGGTAACTTCCTTGGAACCCAACTGCATCGCTTCGGAAGACTGCATGATATCCCGTTGAATTTCTTCAATTAACTGTCGAATTTGCTTCGCTGATTCCTGCGATTGCTCTGCCAGATTACGTACCTCACCTGCAACCACCGCAAAACCTCTTCCTTCTTCACCTGCGCGGGCTGCCTCGATTGAAGCGTTAAGTGCAAGCAAGTTGGTTTGTCCAGCAATCTCCGTAATCACGTTAACAATGTTGCTAATCTGGTTCGAGTTATTTTCCAAAGACTGAATCGAATTTGACGTATTTTGCACCGCACCGGAGATCAGGCGCATCTGCTCAATGACTTGTTGCATCACCACATTACCTGTGCTGGAGCGCTGCTCCATGCTGAGTGCTTCATCTGCCACATCGGCTGAGCTACTGGCGATCGTCTGCACTACCGTTGACATCTCTGTCATGGCGCGTGCGTTCTCCACAGTGGCTTTGTCTTGTGACACCAGTCCAGTAGATATTTCTCGAATATTGGTGCTGATGGATTGAATGTTCACATTATTTTTCTCGGAAATGCCCAGTAGTTGTTTGGAAGATTCCGAGAGGTGATGTGAAGCATTCTGTACTTTATAGATGGTTGTATTGAAGCGATGGATCATCGCATTAAACTTCTCGTTGATGATACCCAGATCATCTCGCCCGGTATCGATGGTTACGTCCAGATTACCCGTGCTGACTTCTTCGATACCTTTCATCAGATTGCGGATCGGAAGCAACGTTCTTTTCAGCAAAATGAATTGCAATACCATGAACAGGATCAGGAAACCGATCAGGAACATCAAACCGTACGTAAGCAGTTTGTTCAGGCCTTTTGGAACGGCACTTGCATCTACATCGAAGTAAAGAGCAGCATACATGGAGCCGTCTGCGTTATTAATCGGATAGATCAGAGTGGTCCAGGTTCCGTACTCATCCGTGTAGAAATCACTGAAGGCAGGTTTTCCGTCCTTTTTCATCTGTTCCAGCACTACGACGTTATTCTGAGGCAGCGGGTACATGGCACCTGCGGGTAGATTACCTTCCTCGAATGGTTCCAACAGATTCGTTGGAATCGCGATGATGGACGTTCCGTTTCCTTGCTCAAGTTCTGAACCAAAAATGTACGCTTGCGCGATGTTTGGATAGAATTCATGGATGGAATCGAGATAAGTTTTCATTTCCAGCTGTACAGGACCGGAGTAGCTTTTTTCCTTAGCCGCTTCTGCCACTTTGGCAGTGTCGAGATCATCGTACCATTTCTGGGTGATGACGGTAGCCTGGTCGTGCAACTGTTCAACCAAGATATTTTTTTGCAATTGATACGCGGCAGTAATCAGAATTACACCGATCAACATGATGCTGCCGAATGAAATCACCAAATTTTTGATGAAGAAAGGCATGGTACTCCAGCGAAGCTTATTAAACAAGATGGTTCACTCCTTCTACGATTGTGAAAATGCACTATACCTGGATGGGATGCTATACGCTATGTAATCTAATGAATATTTAGTGGAAAATTGTTATCGTGCAACTTCTATAATTCTGATTTTTGCTGTGGTTACGTGACATTTTCTCATGCTTCAGTGTGCTTTTTGCATTGTTTCAAGTTCTACTTCACTTATAGGACCCCCAGGTAAGTTACTCGTAGATTATATCGTTATAAAGTCATATTAATATTAGCTTTTAGAGCAAAAATGGTTCTAAGGTACTGGTTCTGTGGGCGTGTTTTCATTTTCGATCTTTATTATTACGTTTGTTAATGCAAGGTTCTAGTGAGATAGATGAAATTAATTACTATATATCCCAAAAATATTATGTTCCAAGAGGCCCCCATTCGTAAGGGGGCTTTTTGGGCTTACTTGTCATGACCTAAAGAAAACACAAGTGAACGAAAAGACAGTCCATTGTTACCCTTTCGCAGGAACGCTAAGATGAAGTTGTTAAAGCGTTTACATCACGTAATGAAGGGAGCTTAAATCGGATGCCAGAAATTACGATCAGGCTGTATGAAGGCAGGACGGATGAGCAAAAGCAGGAGATAGTGGAGGTGTTCACACGCGAGCTCTCGCGTATTATCGACCGTGAGCCGGATTACATTTCCATCGAATTTAATGAGATCCCATGGGACGAGAACGTTCCTGATAACTTGAGAAGCACGCAATCACACAAGCAGGGAGGGGAGAAGACGTGAAGCCGGCAGATGTCGTGCCACCAAGCCGGGGTGCAACCGGACTTCACTCGTCTAGTCTGGGCGTTCGGCTCGGAGATGCGGGACGTTATCTGTGGCGATACCGGATACTATATCTGCTCTCCTTACCGGGTATCCTGTATTTTTTCCTCTTCAAATATGTACCTTTATTCGGTTCAGTGATTGCCTTTCAGAACTACAACATTTTCAAAGGCATCACCGGAAGTGATTGGGTAGGTCTGGAGCATTTCCAGAAGATGTTCAGCCATTATGATTTTTTAAGAATCCTTAATAACACACTTCTGCTTGGACTATATGATCTCGTGATTGCATTCCCGGTACCGATCTTACTGGCGATTCTGCTGAATGAAGTGCGGATGATTGTGTTTAAGCGTTTGCTGCAAACGATTGTATACATGCCTCACTTTCTGTCCTGGGTCGTCATTAGCGGTATCTTCATGGGTATTTTCTCGATGGATGCCGGGGTGGTCAACAAGGCACTTGGATTTCTGGGCATGCAACCGATCTACTTCCTTGGAGAAGACTCGTACATTCGTTCCATTCTGATCGGTTCCGGGATCTGGCGCGACTCCGGGTACGGCACGATTATTTTCCTGGCTGCCATTGCGGGCATCAATCCCGATCTGTATGAGGCGGCAGAGGTGGACGGAGCTGGACGTTTGAAGCAAATATGGTCGATTACCCTGCCATCCTTGCTGCCAACGATTATGATTTTGTTGCTGCTGCACATCGGGAAGTTCCTTGATCTGGGCTTTGAGCGTGTGTTTGTATTCCTGAATCCGCTCAATCTGGAATCTGGCGAGATTCTCGATACGTACATCTACAAAGCCGGGCTTCTCTCACAGCAATACAGCTATACAACAGCCATCGGGTTGTTCAAGTCGGTCGTGGGCTTGATGCTTATTCTACTCGGTAACTTCTTTAGCAAAAAAACAACCGGCGAAAGCCTGTATTAGGAGGCGAGATGGATGCGTACCCCCAGTGTCCGTTACCGTATATTTCGCATTGGAAATCTCGTTTTTCTTACGCTACTCTCGTTAACGATGATTCTGCCTTTCATTAATGTACTGGCCCAATCACTTAGCAGCTCGGAAGCGATCATGGGCGGAAAGGTCAGCTTCTGGCCTGTAGCTTTTACCTGGATCAATTACGAATATGTATTCGGCGATGCTGCCTTCTGGCGGGCTTTTGCGGTATCGGTTGGGGTAACGTTAGTGGGTACGCTGGTCAATCTCGCCGCAACGGCATCACTCGCGTATCCCGTGTCCCGTCCAGAGTACAAGGGGCGATCTCTTATTGTCATGTTTGTCCTGGTGACCGTCGTATTCTCGGCGCCGCTCATTCCGAATTTTATCCTGATGAAGGAGCTGCATCTGGTCAACAATCCACTGGTGCTGATTGTGCCAGGAGCGATTAACGCCTTTAACTTTTTCGTCATGCGTTCGTTCTTCTCACAGCTGCCGGGTGAACTGATCGATGCCGCCCGCATCGATGGCTGTGGAGAGTTTGGCATCATCTGGCGTATCGTTATTCCATTGTCTAAACCAGCCATGGCATCACTCGGCATTTTCTATGCGGTGGGCCACTGGAATGCGTATTCCACCGCGCTTTATTATCTGAATGATCCCGCCTGGTGGCCGATCCAGGTCACACTCAAGAAGTTGTTTGAGAGTGACGATATTTCCGTCGATCCGGGTTCTGCCGTCTATAGCACCCTTGCACATACATCGCCGGAAGGCATCAAAATGGCAACCATCATCATCGCCACCTTGCCAATCATTATCATATACCCTTTCCTGCAAAAGCATTTTGTAAAAGGAATCATGGTCGGCTCCGTCAAATCTTAACTACAAGCAGCATACAGATCTGACGGAAACGGGGGAATGGCGATGTTCAGAATCTTGATTACGGACGATGAACCGATGATTCGGATGGGTCTGGCGAAGATGATTGAGCAAGCAGGACTGTTTGATTGTGAGATCCGGCAGGCGGCGCATGGGGAAGAGGCCCTTCAGGTGGTGAAGGACTTTCAACCACACATCCTGTTCACGGATATTCGCATGCCAACGATGGATGGCATTGAGTTGTGCCGACGTTTATCCGAGCAAGGCAGTACGATGCGCATTATTGTTGTCTCCGGTTATTCAGACTTTGAATATGCAAGAGCCTGTATGGATTATGGGGTAAAACGATATCTGCTCAAGCCAGTGGGACGACAGGAGCTTCATGAACTTCTGCTCAAATTGCTGGCATCCGAAGAGGATAAACCTACGGTATCCCTTGTACCCGTGAGGGAGCTGAATGATTGGGCCATGCGTCTGGAAGAGGCTATATGGGAGTTAAGGCAATCCGATGTGACCGAGCTACTCGCAGCATGGTCGAATCGTTATCCGGCATATGCCCTGATGCCTGAGCAGACTGCGGAGCTTTTTCAGGAATTGCTGGAATTGATTGTGGCCCGCATGAACGCCCGTGGCAACGGAACGATGAGTACGTCCAGTAAGATAATTGTAAGCGTTTCCTCAAGAGAGTGCTTCGAGGCTCTGGGCAACGAGATCCACACGTTAATGAAGACGATCAAGGAAAAGCGTAGTGGCAAGCGCAAGCATCCAGTGGAAGAAGCAAAGGCTTATCTGGAGCAGCATTTGCGCCGGGAAGTGTCACTGGACGAGATTGCTTCCAAGCTTGGACTGAACTCTTCCTACTTCAGCCAACTGTTTAAACAGACGACAGGTCAGACCTTTATCCAATACCGGATACGCAGCAAAATGGAACTGGCCAAACGCATGCTGGAACAGCCGGGCAACCGGATTACGGATATATCCTACGAAGTGGGGTATGCGGATCATCCCCATTTTACCAAGACATTCAAGAAAATTACCGGACTGACCCCGTCCGAATATCGCAGTAAGTTGGGCATTGAATGATGAAGCGCAGCCTGTCGATCCGCCTGTTCTTTCATTTTGCCATCGTCATTACGTTGTCCCTGTCTGCCATTGGCTTGTTTACCTATACCTATGCCTCGACTGAGATGAACGATCAGCTGGCGGACAACATTGCCCAAACGATGCGTAATACGGCGTACCAGACCGATCTGTATTTGCAAAATTATGATCGTGCTACCTACTCCATTCTCTCGAACGGAAGTGTGAAGCACTTTCTCGATATGAATTCGGAGGATAGTTATGCCTATTACGAGTATAGCCGTCAGATTAAAAGGAACGTGTTCCCGCCTGTTTTTATGTTATATCCACAGATCAAGTTCCTGTATGTTATCGGGGAGAACGGGCGGGTTGTCATCGATGACAACCAGAATTCAGCGGGCATACCCGATATCGATGCTGCACAGCAGTATAAGGAGTTGCTCGCTGCAACACCTGCGAATGGCGAATCGACTTTGCTCACCCGCAGTATTCGCAGTGGACAGAATGCAAATGTCATTACGATTGCGCGCCGGATCAGGGGGGTGTCCTCCTATACACCAAACGGAGTGCTGGCGATGGAAGTGAATGTGCTGGAACTTGACAACATCTGGGGAGAACTCGATCTCGGTCAAGGGGGCTATCAGTATGTGATGGATCAGAACGGAAATGTCATCTACACTCCTGGGGACGAGGAGGCGCAGACCGTGATGTCGTCCAGCACCGTGGACAGACTTATGCACATGGAGGCAGGGTCACTGGAACAGAACACGGATGGCACCAAACGGCTGTTTATATCGGAGCTATCTGCCTATTCGGGCTGGCGCTTTGTTGCTTCCGTGCCGCTCTCGGAGCTTCAAAGGCCGATTGCAACGATCCGCTCAGCTACATTATGGGTTGGTGCAGGGACCTTGCTCGCTGCGCTTGTGGTGGCCTACCGGATCGGAGCATCTCAAGTAGAACCCATTCGTGTGCTGATGAACGGAATGAGACAGACGGAGAAGGGAATCTGGAACAAGGTGGAGATGAAGGAAAGGCGCGATGAGATCGGAGTGTTGATTCGCAGCTATAATCTGATGGTCAGCCGTTTGTCGGACATGATTGAGAGTGTATATGAGTCGGAGTTGCGCCGCCAGAAGTCGGAAATTGAGCTACAGCAGGAAGCGTTGGAACGACACCGTGCGGAATTTCAGGCGCTCCAGTTGCAGATCAATCCACATTTTCTCTACAACACATTGGAGACTATCAAATGTTATGCCGTTGTACAGGATTCCGAAGAAATTACGCAGATGGTTGAATCGATGGCTCATATGCTCCGTTATTCCATTCAGACCAATCTGGAGGAAATTACGGTTGCCAATGAGTTGAAGCATGTGCTGGCCTACCTTTCCATCATGAAACATCGCATGGATCGGGAGCTTGAAGTTGAGGTCATCATTGCACCGGATCTGTTGTTGGAAAAAATGGTTCGTCTCACCCTCCAGCCCCTGGTGGAAAATGTGCTGCAACATGCGTTTCCACGGGGCATGGAACCGGGTCATTTTATCCGCATCGATGCTCGGCGTCTGGATGATCGATTTCTTGTCATCGTTCAGGATAATGGTATGGGCATGAGCAAGGCACGTCTGGAGAAGCTGCGTCGCCGTCTGGAACTGAACCGTCTGGCAGGTGAAGACACCGATGATGTTTATCATCGTGGTGGCATCGGACTTATGAATGTGCATCGCAGGATTCAGCTCGTATTTGGAGAGACGTACGGCTTGATGATGGAGAGTGAGGAAGGTATGGGAACGACCATTACGATGGCGCTTCCGGCGGACCAGCACAGCAAGCGAATTTAATTGAAACCAATAACAAGGAGGAAGATAAAACATGAATATCAATTTACAGAACAAAATCGCATTGGTAACAGGTTCCAGTGGAGGGATTGGTGCTGCTATCGCAGGAGCGTTGGCTCGTTGCGGGGCGAAGGTCGCTGTGAATGGTCTGCATAATATGGAGCGGGCGGAGGAAGTCGTGACTGCCATCCGGGATGCTGGTGGTGAAGCGGCGGCATTTCAGGCAGATGTGACGGATACGGATGCCATCAGAGCGATGGTTGAAGAGATTACACTCCGTTTCGGCGGTCCAATTGACCTGTTGGTTAACAACGCGGGACATCTGGTGGAGCGGAGCCCCATTGAAACGATGAGTGAGGAGCTGTACAGCCGGATTATGGATGTCAATCTGAAGAGCGCGGTCTTTGTCTCCAAAGCAGTCATTCCTGGCATGAGGGCGGCTGGTGGCGGACGAATTATCAATCTGACCTCCGTAGCGGCTCATAATGGAGGCGGGCCGGGTGCAGCGATTTACGCAGCATCCAAGGCGGCTGTCATGGCGTTAACCAAAGGGCTCGCCAAAGAGCTTGCCCCTGGCGGGATTACGGTGAATGCGCTCTCCCCAGGCTTCATCGGACAGACGGCTTTCCATACTACGTTCACCTCGGCAGAAGGTCGGTCTTCTGCGGTAAGCAGCATCCCGCTTGGACGGGAAGGGACTCCCGATGATGTCGCAGGAGCGGCGTTGTACCTGTGTTCCGACCTGGGTTCTTTTATAACTGGAGAGACGCTTGAAATCAATGGCGGCATGTATATGCGTTGATAATACAACATTGCGATAAGGAGGGGACAAAACGATGGAAGTGAAGCGAAAGCTTGCAGAAAGATCGTTGTACCAACCCATCAGCGGGCCGTTCCATGTGGACTATGCGCCTGATGAGCATACCGTTCTGGCAGAGAATCCGCCAAGGTTTACCTGGATGGCGGCACAGCAGGAGGATGAGAATGCCTATCTGCTGCAAGTGTCGGCGAGCCCTTCTTTTCAGGAAGAAGAGACGATGACCTTTGCGCCGCTCCCGTATAACTTTTTCACGCCAGACCAGGTGTTTGAACCTGGAGATTATTATTGGCGATATGCGCTGCTTGTAGATCACCCAGTGCAGCAAGGGAGTGAATACGAAGCGCATGTCTCACAAGGGAAACAAGGAAGTGAAGCCGAAGGGCATGCCTCGCAAGGGAAGCAAGGGGAAATGTCGGCTTGGAGTGAGGTGCGGCGGTTCACTGTACCAGTGGGATTACCCGAGACACCGCTACCTTCCCGGGAGCAGCGATACGATTCCACAGACATGTCTCACCCCCGGCTGTGGCTTGGTGAGCGTGGGTTGAATGCACTTTCGGATGCCATTGCGTCAGATGCTACATATTGTGGCTGGGATGCATTTATGGCAAATTCCGTGGAGCCGTGGGCAAAACGTGAGCCCATTCGTGAACCGCAGCCTTACCCGGAGAACAAACGTGTCGCCCCGCTCTGGAGGCAAATGTACATTGACTGTCAGGAAGTGTTATATGCGATTCGTCATCTGAGTATCGCTGGGCGAGTGCTTCGAGATGAACGGCTGCTTGATGCGGCGAAAACTTGGCTGTTGCATGTGGCAGCTTGGGATACGGAGGGAACGACCTCCCGCGATTATAATGACGAGGCGGCTTTTCGGGTTGCCGCTGGGCTTGCTTGGGGTTATGACTGGCTGCATGATGAGTTGAACAGTGAAGAGCAGGAAGTGGTAAGGCGCAGTTTGCTGCGGCGGACAGAACAGGTAGCCCAGCATGTGATGGTTCGCTCGAAGATTCATCATGTGCCCTATGACAGCCATGCGGTGCGTTCATTATCCTCCGTGCTTGTACCTTGCTGTATGTCCTTGTTGCATGAGGAGCAGCAGGCTGCGCAGTGGCTGGATTATGCGATCGATTATTATGCCTGTCTGTACTCCCCTTGGGGAGGCAGTGATGGAGGTTGGGCAGAAGGTCCGATGTATTGGACAACAGGCATGGCCTATGTGACCGAAGCGATGAATTTGCTGCGAAACTATGCGGGCATCGACTTTTTCCGTCGGCCATTCTTCCAGCGTACCGGAGATTTTCCTTTCTACGTGTACCCGCCCGATGCTCGGCGCGCCAGCTTTGGGGACCAGTCTACGCTGGGTGACCCGGTAAACTTGAAAACAGGTTATCTTGTCCGCCAACTGGCGGGGGTTACAGGCAACCGTTGGTACCAGTGGTACTTTGAGCGTGTACGTCAATCCGATCCGGGGACAGAGGGTGCTTTTTATAACTACGGTTGGTGGGACTTTAACTTTGACGAATTAGTATACCGCCACGATTATCCGCAGGTGGAGGAAGAGTCGCCTGTGGACATCGAGCCGCTGAAGTGGTTCCGTGATGTGGGATGGGTAGCCATGCATCACCGGATGGACGATCCGGATGAGCATATGATGCTTCTGCTCAAGTCAAGCCGTTACGGCTCGATCAGCCACAGTCATGCGGATCAGAATAGCTTCACTTTGCATGCATTCGGTGAGCCGCTCGCGGCGGATACGGGCTATTATATCGCCCACGGCAGCTCCTTCCACCGGGAATGGCGCAGGCAGACACGCTCCAAAAACAATCTGCTGATTGGTGGAACAGGCCAGTATGCTGAGAACAACAAGGTGCTGAATATGGCCGCAACCGGGCAGATCGAAGAGGCCTATTGGCGGGACGGCGATGGTTATGTGCGCGCGGTAGCGACCGATGCCTATGCCAGCACCGTCCCCCATGTGAAGCGTGTTGTACGGGAGATTCATTATCTGCAATCATCCTATTTCGTCATTGTGGACCATATTGACCTGGAGAAACCGGACAGCGTTCAATGGCTGTTCCATGCACTGCACCCGCTACAGCTGAAAGGGCAGAGCTTCCGTCTGAACGGTATTAAGGCGGGGCTTGAGGGGACATTTGTATATGCTTCCTCCGGTGAGCTAGCGCTTAGCCAGACGGATCAATTTGCAGAGGTGGACCCCTCGGAGTACGAAGGGCTGGAAAGACATTATCATCTGAGCGCGGAAACGCGGCCTGCCACAAGTCATACAATAGTTACGCTGCTTGTACCATATAAGATCGAGGAGCCGAAGTATGTCCCCTATTTCATCGATGATCAGGATCACGGCATCCATCTCTATTTTACCGACAACGGTGTAACAAAGAAGATCGAGGTATCCAAGACGTACTAATAAGTGTGGACCTAAAGAAAACGCAATCTCATCTAAAACATCCCCATTGTTGCAGGCGGTGGGGATGTTTTATCATCTTAATGAAAGCGCTTCACATATAAGCGATACCTAAACCTAAATCAGGATGAAAAGAGGGGTAGCATGAAAAAGTGGATGGTCACAGGCATGGCGCTATTGCTGGCGGCAACCTTCATTGCGGGATGCAGCAAGGGAAGCGGGGCGGAATCCGGTGAGAATGGGGGAGACGGCAAGACAAGGTTCTCCATGTCACTGCGAACGCTGGCGTATACGTATGTGGAGAAGTCACCGGACATCAACCAGGATAAATGGGTGAAAAAGCTGGAGGAACTGACCAATAGCGATCTGAAAATCGTGCTCGTGCCTCATAAGGAATATGAGCAGAAAATGGTCCAGATGTTTGCCACCAACGATATTCCTGATGTGGTGCAGGGTGATGGCGGCGTCAACGGCAAGGAGATGGCCGGTTCGGTCGAAGCCGGAGTATTCCAGCCGCTGGATGAGCTGTTGCAGCAGTATGGGCAAGATTTGCTCAAAGCGGTGCCGAAGGAAGCCTGGGACCAGGTCACCCATGACGGCCAGATCTATGCCATCCCCGAATATTTATCCAATCCATCCCGCCGGGCAACCTGGATTCGTAAGGATCTGCTGGACCAAACGGGATTGCCAGTGCCTACCACGGTGGATGAAACACTGGAAGTGCTGCGCGCCTTTAAAAAGCTTGGCGTGGAGAATCCATATATGGGGCGTGAAGATTTCAAATATGCGGACACCTTCTTTGGTGCCTATGATGTGCAGCAGTTCCTGTCCATGATGGAGCAGCAGGGCGACCAGATTGTACCCAAGTTCATGGATAACGAGAATATGCAGCAAGCCCTGACGGTTTATAAAACGATGTACGAGGAAGGGCTAATTAACAAAGAGTTTGCGACCATCAATTCGACGGTATTCAAAAATACGATTCTCTCCGGCAAGGCGGGTATGTGGTCCATGAATGCCAACGAACTGATCCAATGGGAGAAACAGATCAAAGCGTCGGTTCCCGATGCCAAAATCGAAATTATCCCTTCGCCTGTTGGCCCGGACGGTAAAGGTGGTTATTATCTGTACGGTCCGGTGACACGTGCCTACTTTATCAATAAGGATGCGGCTGATCCGGCTTCCATTATTCGTTTTTTTAACTGGATGGTGTCCGATGAAGCGGAGAAGTTTTTCACGTACGGCACGAAAGGAGAAACCTACACAGAGGATAATGGCGTGATTTCGTACACCGCTCCAACGGATTCCGCTGGCGTGGATGAAGAGCGTTACCGTCAGTCTTTCTTATGGTTTGTACAGGACACAACGTACAATAAAGGCTCGTTATCGCTGACAGAAGAAGGCAGGAAACTGATGAATATTTACGATACGATTTTAGCCAAAGAAGGCCGGGATGGCATCAACTTTGATCCACGATTGGAGGCCTTTGTGCAGAATCCCGAGATTGCTCCCAATTCGGATACACCTCCTCAAGTATTGCTCACACACATGATCAAGATGGTTTATGGTAAGGAACCCATCTCCGATTGGCCGAAAGTGGTTGAGGAATGGAAATCCAAAGGTGGCGATCAGGCCATCGAGGAAGCTACGGAGAAATTTAAGAAGGGTGAGGGAGTGTCAGCCCCGCGTCGCTAACTATATAAGTTGAACAATACATTTACACGATCACAGCGATCGGAAGGTTTTTCTGTCATTGGAGTGGCAAGTCAGGTGAATACGGAGGGATACAAGTGAAGGACTTGTTCAAAACGTGGACGAAGCGGGCTGTACTTGTTGCCATATCTTTCATACTCATTACCGGTATCGCCATTTCTGTGCATGAAGTCCGGGCGATGGAAGGCGATATTCCTCATTCTGTTATCCATGCTGCACAGGAAGAAAATATCCCGGAACCCGAGGGGCCCGAACTGGAGATTTACGCGGAAAACTTTGATGATCCCGACAATTTTGGCTCTACGGGCGGAATTGCATTGAAGGCACCATGGCGTCAGGACGGTGCGGGCGGGAGCAAGGCCAAAACGTCTTCTTCAACAACCGCACCATCCCAACCCAACATGGTCAAGATAGATGGAACCGATGCACTCGCGCTGCCACTTGATCTGACCGGATACGGAAACATCCGGCTAAGCTACTACACAAGAGCTTCCTCCTATATAAGCGGAAACGTGATTATTGAATGGTCGAAGGATGGAGGAATTTCTTGGACGACGTTGGAGACGTTCCAACTTCCCCCAGGAACTCCAGACATGAAGAATAAGGAAGGCAATACCTTAAAAAGCTGGACGCTGGGTGCGGAGGCGAACAATAACAGTACAGTGAATATTCGATTTCGGACAGGAGATGTCATGCAGGCCAACATGTATATCGACAATGTTGCCATTTACGGTCAAGCTATTCCCGGTATAACGCCTGCCCCATCCCCAGTGCCACCTGGAGAGGAGAATACTGAATTTACACCACCGCAAGGAGTGACTTTATACGAGGATGTGGAGATTGGCATGGCTGGTGGGCGGGCGATGTATTCATCCATTGCCGTTCCCGAGACAGCGGCAGCTGAACCGATGCCAGTCATGATCTATATTCACGGAGGTGGGTGGAATCACGGGGATCGGAAGCAGGCATTGAACTCCATATGCAATTATGTACTCAAACGTGGTTACATCGGTGTATCTCTGGACTACCGGCTCACGCCTGAGGCGCCTTTCCCTGCTCAGATTCAGGATGTCAAACTTGCTATCCGATATTTGCGGGCCCATGCCACCCAGTACAATCTGGACCCCAGTCGTATCGGCGTCTGGGGATCATCTGCGGGCGGTCACCTGGCCGCATTACTCGGGACCACGGGGGACCTGGTCGCTGGTGATCCCGTCGTGCTTGATACAGGAGTCACGGTAGAGGTACCGGATCTCGAAGGTTCTGGCGGATGGCCTGAGTATTCCGACAAAGTGCAGGCGGTTGCTGACTGGTACGGACCCGCTGATTTTACGACGACATTTGCCAATAATTATAGCTCGGTCACGGCTCTGCTTGGCGGTCATCGCGCATTGGATGTACCGGAACAGGCCAGACTTGCGATGCCGGGCACCTATGCTTCACCGGATGATCCACCGTTCTGGATTCGCCACGGGGATGCTGATGCCACCATTCCATACACGGACAGTGTTACTTTTGCAGAGCAGCTTCAATCTGCGGGTGTGCCGATTGTGGATGTGAAGATTGTACCCGGTCAGGGCCATGGATTTACAGGTACAGCTTCCGAGAATGCCAATGCGGAGGCATGGGCCTTCTTGGATGAACATGTGAAGAACCGGATCGTTACTGAGCCAATTATTTTCAAAAGAAATCCTGCAGACACTTCGTATGGAGATGAAGAAGAGGAAGAAGAACGACCGTTGATGGAGAAGGTCATCGCCAGCAAGCTGCCAAGCGACGATGCGGCGATTGATAGCAGCAAGCCTGATCTGAATCTCAATCAGGCTACAGGTTCCAGCACCGGATTACTAAGCATCTCTTCCACTTCGTCGACCAAGAAATATGTATATCTCAAATTTGATATGACCGGAAATGAGCCGGAAGGAGATCGTTATCGACTACGGATTGCCGCCAAGAAAGGCACTTCAAATACCGATACGGAGTTGTCCCTTTATGGTTTGGATGCCACAGACTGGAGTGAATCATCATTAACCTGGTCGAATGCTCCCGTCCAAAGTCTGAGCGAAGCTTCGTTGCTGGGCACATTCCAGGTCACGGCAGATCGGAATGGAAGTCCAGCAGTCTATGAAGTGGATGTAACCGAGTATGTGAAGGAACGTGCAGATGTTGGGCAAGTGGCATTTCTGCTCGGGGACGCGGGGGCAACAGGTGTCTCTGTAAACGTATATACCAAGGAAGCCAACGGAACGAGTAATCCGCGACCACAGTTATCTGTCATTGCTTTAATTGAAGAGGGAAGTGACACGCAGTCACCCGAATGGGAGCAGGGAGCCGAGCTGGAGATTCGCAATTGGGGAACGGATTTTGCGGAACTGAGATGGCCTGCTGCCAATGACGATACGGCTGTATCTGCCTACCGGATTTATCGGGATGGAGTTCTGCTGAGCGAACAAGGTAAGCAGTCATTCCGGGATAGCGGACTTGCAGCTGGAACATCGTACACCTTTCAAGTGAGGGCGATTGATGAGGCCGGCAACGTCAGCACTGCTTTATCAACCGAAATGACAACCCTTGGCGTTCCGGTATCGTCCCTGCCTGTGGTTACCGTCACGGCAAGTGGCAGCGACGGTAACCTGGCGACCAATACCCTCGACAATAACAGCTATACACGCTGGTCTGTTGCAGGAGAGGGGCAATGGATCACATTTGATCTGGGGCAGGTACAGCCAGTGGGTTATGTTGGGATTGGTTTTTACAAAGGGGATATCCGAAAGACATCTTTTGAGATGGAATCGTCTGTTGACGGTGAGCAGTGGACCCAGATATTTAATGGCGAAAGCAGTGGGGATACAACCGAAATGCAGGCGTTTGATATCCCGGAAACTTCTGCACGTTATGTGCGAATCACCGGACGTGGCAATTCCGATGGAAGTATTTACACAAGTCTGAGCGATGTCCATCTGTATGCCCCTTTTGCAGGGGGAGGGACACCTGTGGCTCTGATTCCATACATCGTGCCCCAACCACCTGAAGGGACGATGCCCTTTATCGCACCAGGTCTGACGGAAACAGATGGCACACCACATGCTGTCCATGCTCCACATGCCGTGACCGGACGTACAATTGATGTACGGGATTATGGAGCAGATCCTGCTGACAACACGAGTGATGACCGCCCTGCTATACAGGCTGCGATGGACGAGGCCAACGTTGGGGATGAAGTGTTTTTGCCTGATGGGGTGTACAATTTGTTATCCGGGCCGGATGGCAGCACCAACCTGATGCTCAAATCCGGAGTGAATCTGAGAGGTGAGAGCCGTGAAGCAACCGTGCTCCAGACATCGCTGGATCAGGTGACGGGAAGTGCCGTTCTGAAAGCATCGGCTCAGCATAGCATACTCGTATCCAACATGACCATCACTTCATCCTGGTCCGGTAGCTACACGACCGATCATCAATCCAATAACCCCTCCGCTGGGGGGCCGGATAGCATAATCCACATCGCCAATTATGGCGAGGTACCATCGTATGACATTACGATTGACGGCGTAATTGTGGAGAAGTTCAAACGAATGGCGATCCGCATTGAGCACAGCCGCGATGTTGTTGTGAAGCATGCAACCTTCCGCAATGCAACAGATCTGGGCCCTGGAGGTTCAGGTTACGGAGTTTCGATTCAGGGAACGGCCAAGACCGATCGGCTCGGATTTGACAATGATACATTATGGAACGTGGTGGAGGACAGTACATTTGAAGGGCCTTATCTCAGACATGGAGCACTGATTCAGTTTGTGGCTCATAATAACGTGTTACGTGGCAATACGTTTAACGGAACAAAGTTGGACGCCATCGACCTTCATGGTGAACTGGAGTATTTGAATGAAATTTCCGGCAATGTCATTACGGACGTATTGACAGGTGCAGGGATTGGGCTTGGCAATACCGGGGGTTCGGCGCCCAGCAACCACAGCAAGTCTGGCAAAGGGAACTACATTCATGACAACACAATTACCAACAGTCGAATCGGTATTTCGGTAACCATGGGTACCCCCGATACCCTAATTGAGGATAATCTCATCGAGAATACCACTATGATTGCAGAGGCAGCAGGGATCAAAGTGTTGAACGGACCGGGCACGGTGATTCGCGGCAATGTAATTCGTAACAATACGGCGAGCGGTTACTGGGGTGTGAGGCTTGAGCGCGACAAAGGTGATGCCGGAGCAGGCAATGTCGGCGAAGGGGACCCTGAGAACGTATGGATTGAACATAACCTTATTGAAGAGAATACAAACGGAATCGGACTCTTTGCCGGAGTAGGCATTCTAATGAAGGACAACATTCTAAACAATGTGAATGAGGACTACTACAAAGCAGCAGGTGTGACCGTTACGGAGCTATAAAGGATCAGAACAAGTAGCCTGGCAGGCGTCTATATAAGTTGAAGCTCAATATTACACCATACTGCAATCGGAGTGATAAGGTGTAACATTTATAGTTCAACTTATGTAGCCTGATGGGCTACTTTTTGTTATGAATCCTTAATTTAAGATTCACTAAAGGTTCTTCCCCTACCATGGTTACATAAGCCTCAGTTGCTTAACAGAAACCCAAGAAGGAGGATTCATCATTTGAATATTTTATTACGAAAAGTTGCAGTAACGGCATTGTCCGTGACGATGGTAACGACATATTTTGGTCTGATTGCAAGTCCGAATGCGGCATATGCTGCAGAGAGTACAGCGACAACCACAAGTGCAGGCGTGACGCAAGCTTATGAATCGTTGTTTCAGACGGATAACGTTATTGATGTGAATGTAACGATTGATGATGCAGACTGGAAGAGCATGCTCGAGAGTCCGCTGGATAAGGATTATAAGAATGTGAGTGTGGAAGTGGACGGCAACAAGCTGGACAATGTCGGTTTTTCCACCAAGGGCAATCTGACCCTGAAAGCTGTAGCCTCAATGGAAGATTCGGACCGTTACAGCTTCAGACTGAAGTTTGATAAATACGACAAAACACAAACCCTGCTCGGACTGGACAAAATGGTGTTGAACAATAACTACGCCGATCCGTCGTATATGCGTGAAGTTCTTCACTATGAAGCACTGCGCAGCATTGGCATGGATGTACCAATGACGAACTATGTTAATTTGTACGTTAACAGCGAGCTGGTTGGTTTCTATACTGGCGTTGAAGCAGTGGATGATAGCTATCTGGAGCGCAACTACGGTGAGGATTACGAAGAAGGCGTCCTCTATGATACGGATGAGAAGAGTTATCTTCAATATGAAGAGGGCAGTGACTACAGTACAATCACCAAAGATTTGGGTACAGATAAAGACAAAGCCAAACTCAAAACCTTTATCCAAACGCTGAACGAGATGCCAGAAGGTGAAAAAGGTGATATTGAAAGTGTACTGGATGTGGATTCAGCGCTTCAATATATTGCAGGCAACATGGTTTTTGGCAACTATGACAGTTATAACGGCGACAAAGGACACAACTACATGCTCTACAGTGATGCCGCTGGCAAGTTCACCGTTGTTCCTTGGGACTTCAATATGTCCTTCAACGGGTATTCTGGTGGAGGCGGACGTGGCACAACAACCGGATCAACCACGACTAACACCAACGCAACGAACGTATCTGTGGACGAGCCGGTACTAGGCATTAACATGGAAAATGTGCCGATGATTAACAACCTGCTTGCTGTGCCAGAGTATAAGGAAAAATATTTGAGCTACGTCAATGAACTGACGGACTACATGGAAGGCATTCAGGATCGTATCACTGGCCTTGCCGATGAGATTCGTCCTTATGTGGAAGCGGATCCAACGAAGTTTTATACGACAGAACAGTTTGAATCCAACATCGCTTATTCTGCAAATGCAGACGCGGCAGGTGGTATGGGCGGTACACCACCAGCAGGATTTGAAGGCATGACCCCACCTGAAGGCATGGAAGGTATGACGCAGCCTGAAGGTTTCGAAGGAATGACACCTTTAGATGGAACAACACCTCCAACTCAGCCGGGTACTGCAACTGGAAACGGTACAACAGATGCAACAACGGGTACAGATAATACGCAGACACGCCCTGGTGGTAACTTTGGCGGTGGGGGCGGAGGCATGGGCTCCATGGCAGCCGGGTCACTGACGACATTTGCACTGAACCGTCTTGCGAGTCTGCAAGAGCAACTTGGACGTGAAGTAACGCCTTTGCCTGAGACTTCGGAAGAGACAGGTTCGAATACCTCATCCGGAACAACCGACAAAACCATTACCGTAACTCTCGATGGTAAATTGATCACATTCCCAGATCAGGACCCACTGCAGCAAAGTGGCCGAGTGATGGTACCTGTGAACGCAATCCTCGAAGCAATGGGTGCAGAAGTGACTTGGGATAAAACGGCGAAGACGGTAACAGCTGTTCTGAATGACCAGACCCTTGTGCTCAAGATCGGAAGCAGCACCGCAACCGTAAATGGAGAGACACTCGAAATTGATGCACCAGCGATCATTCAAAACAGTCGCACACTTGTGCCTGTACGCTTCATCTCAGAAGGACTGGGACTTACCGTGGACTGGGATCAAACCGCTGCACAAGTAAGCCTTACATCCAAATAAGAAAATATTTCCTGCAAATCACCGTTGTTGTATGGAGAATAAGAAAGGGATTCGATGGTCAGATCGAATCCCTTTTTGTTCTGCTTTTCAGGTTAGACGGAGCGAACATCCAGCAAAATCCGGCCTCGTCCATGTCTGGCCTCACTTTTGGCATGCGCTTGATTCGCTTCATTTAAGGAACATTTTTACATGATTACGGATAATTCGTAAAACATTAGGTTTCAACAAGTTATTTTTGTGATAAAAGTCACTGAAATATTATAAATATTGTGAACACTCCTACCGATAAGACTATAGTGATATTCGAAACGGAATCGAAATTGGCTTGAATATCCCCACAATTACATAGGGAAAAGGGTGGCTCACACACATGCGAAGCATGAGCATCGGTACCAAAATCAGTTTGATCGTTATCAGTATATTTATCGTCTTCTCTTCAGCCGTGGCGGTAAGTGTAATCATGGAGATGAAGCAGGGGATCACGACATTTGCTACAGAGAAGGCAAAGCGAGATTTGGAGATGGCGAATAGTATCATTACATATAAGCATCCAGGAGATTGGGCCATTAAGAACGGACAATTATTCAAGGGAGATACCGCGCTGGAAGGCAATTTCGAACTGGTGGATGAGATTGGACAAGCGTCTGGGGACACAGTGACGATCTTCCGAGGTGACGAACGTGTTGCAACAAATGTCATGGTGGACGGAAAGCGTGCTGTCGGCACGAAGGTATCGGACGAGGTCGCCCAGACCGTTTTGCAGCAAGGGGAAAAATACTTCGGTGAAGCCGTGGTTGTGGGTCAGAAATATCAGACGGCCTATGAACCAATCAAGAACGCATCCGGAGAGATTATCGGAATTTTCTATGTTGGCGCTTCTCAATCGTTAATTGATGTGATTATCTTCTCGTTCCTCAAGACATTCCTGATCGTATTCCTGCTTGCAATGTTAGTCGCAATTACCCTGATCCTGCTGTACGTTCGCAGGGTGAGAGTAAGAATCGAACGGGTATCCGTAGCGATTAAACGTGCCGGTACGGGCGATTTCACACAGCCAGTTGTGGACAACGTCCAAGACGAGATTGGCATGCTGGGCATGGGGTACAATGAGATGAGAAGTAATCTCCAGGTCATCATTCAAGGAGGACTTCAAGCTGCGGAGAAAGCAGAGCATTCGACTGGGCTGCTACTGAAGATTGCGGACCAAACGTCCAAAGAATCGGCGCAGATTGCATCCTCCGTTGAACAAGTCGCACAAGGAGCCGAGAGTCAGACAATTAGTACAGAAGAAAATCTGCAGGCCATGGAAGAAGTGGCGATAGCCGTACAACGCATGGCGGACAAGGCCTCCAGCATCTCGGACTCTGCTTTGTATTCACGCAAACAGGCTGAAACCGGAGGTGAAGCGGTGCAACTTACCGTTCAGCAGATGTCTACCATTGAATCTTCCGTTACCACAACGGATGAAGTCATTCGTATGCTGGAAGGGAAGTCGGCACAGATTAGCCAGATGGTTTCCGCCATACATGAGATTGCAAATCAAACGAATCTGCTTGCTCTCAATGCATCCATTGAAGCAGCAAGAGCAGGGGAGCATGGCAGAGGATTTGCCGTCGTATCTACCGAGGTTCGTAAACTGGCTGAACAAGCCGGAGACTCTTCAGATCGTATTGAAGAACTGGTCGAAGCCATGGAACAAGATATGCAGCAATCGCTATCGGCCATGTCGAGAGTGAAGGACGAAGTACAGGAAGGACTGCGCTTGACCCGGGAAACGGAGCAAAACTTCAGCCTGATCCGGGATACAAACCTGCGTATGGCTACAGAGATTGAGGACATGGCTGCGACAAGTGAAGAGATGTCCGCAGGCGTGGAACAGATCGTGGCTTCTGTGCATGAGATCGCTCGTCATGCGCAGACGGCCAGTACCAATTCACAACAGGCTGCCGATTCTGTCCATGAACAGCTCAAGTCGGTAGAGCAGATCAAGGCATCTGCGGCTATTTTGTCTGATGTGTCGACAGAGCTGCAGACCTCACTTAGTCCGTTTAAGATTTAATATCTGTTACAATAGGGAAAAGGAGGGACTTCATATGGCCCCTGATAAAACAAAACTTTTCCCGAATGAGAATATCCGTACGGTATGTTACATTCAAAACCTGCCGCCGCGTTCCAACGTGGACATCGGTGATTATACGTATTATAGCGATAACACAAATCCGCCAGAGCAATTCTATGACCGGATACAGCATCATTATGACTTTATTGGTGATCGCCTGGTCATTGGAAATTTCTGTGCAATTGCGGAAGGTGTGACATTCATTATGAATGGTGCGAATCATCGGATGGAGGGTATGACCACGTATCCGTTCAACATTTTTGGTGGAGGATGGGAGCGTGTGACACCTACACTGGAACAACTTCCATATAAGGGTGACACGGTACTGGGGAACGATGTATGGCTTGGACAAAATGTAACGATCATGCCTGGTATCACGATTGGAGACGGGGCAATCGTTGCCTCCAATTCAACCGTTGTTAAGGACATTGAACCCTATACGATTGTTGGTGGTAATCCAGCCAAGACTGTTAAAAAGCGTTTTGACGAAGAGACGATTGCACTGCTGCTGGAATTGAAGTGGTGGGATCAGGATGAGGAATGGCTGGATACGCATTTGGAACGTCTTGTCTCTACATATGATCTACAGATCTTGCGCGAACTTCTGAACAGCAAATAAGCTGGTTCCTGACAGAGCCGGCTTCCAAGCAAATCAGGCCCTGGACCGTTTTGAGCGGATCAGGGCCTCTTGTTGTCCAAGATGAAATGTAATTTAACGGGTGGGTGGTCGTAGGGTACAATCAGACTTTGTTGATGGGGGATTCAAATGAGTGTGATTTTCTGTATGATCCGAGTTTGTCTGTTTGCCTGAATAAAAGTTAATGATATCATCAACGGTAGTAAACACGACATTTAAATCCATATTATCATTGTGTGTTTGAATAAAAACCTCTTTTCAATAAGTTGTTGCGTTGTTTAATTTAAAGCTTCTTTCATGCTTAAGCCTGCTGTGAATACAGGAACTTTACCTGCAGGTAGTTGAATTTCTTTGCCTGTTTTCCGGCTTCTTCCCGTTCTTGCCTCACGCTTCTGCACTTCAAATTTTCCGAATCCGACCAGTTGAACTTCTTTGCCTTCTTTGAGAGCTTCGAGAATCGAATCCAATACAACGGTTACAGCTTTTTCAGCATTCTTCTTGGAAAAACCGCCAGCCTTGGCTACTTCTGTGATCAATTGTTCTTTATCCATGGGGAATACCTCGCTTTCATTCTTGGGATGTGGAAACTTTGCTGTGACACATATGTGTAAATAAAAAGCTGCCTTATTAATAAGGCAGCTTTCATATAATTAAAGTTTAGTAACGTTCTCAGCTTGTGGTCCACGGTTACCTTGAGTTACTTCAAATTGAACGCGTTGACCTTCGTCCAAAGATTTGTAACCTTCACCTTGAATTGCACTGAAATGAACGAATACATCTGTTCCTTCTTCAGTTTCGATAAAGCCGAATCCTTTATCCGCGTTGAACCATTTCACTGTACCTGTTTGCATGTGATTCCTCCAAAAAATAAGTTTTTAGCCGATCATTATGACGAGTATAATTTAAAATTGACACTCACCTGGTGCATTTAAACCACGAACTTGATGTCCGCTAATGTATCGATTAATATGATAATACCATGTCCGCTAATATAAGTCAAGATTTGGAGGTATTTTCTAATGAATCAGTCATCAGGGGTTTCGGTGCAGCGGGAACCGACAGTAGAGGAATTCATACATATGCTTGCTAAAGAGGGGGAATTGCATCCCAAAACCGTGAAGGAATATGCAAGTGATCTGAAGCACTTTATCGAATGGTACAAGGAAAGCACCATGCTCAGCGAAGAGTTCTCACTGCGAATTGAAGATGTGGATACATCCACTTTAGTCAGTTATCGTGAAGATGCTCACAACGTTATGTTATTGAAACCAGCCACCATTAACCGGAGGTTAATTACGCTGAAGCGTTTTTTCAAATGGGCTGTCTTGGAATCCAGGCTCAGTCATGATCCTTCCAAACCATTAAAATTCATTCCGGAAGACAAAGTAAGTCCACGTCGAATGACATTTGAAGAAGAGCAGGCATTCCTCGCGGCAGTGGAGTATGGTAATTCACTTCGTGATCAGACCATCCTGACCCTTATGTTTCACACAGGCTTGCGAACGATGGAGGTATGTAACCTCAAGCCTCATGATATCGAAATTGGTAGACGAAGCGGTCACCTGACAGTGAGCGCCGATAAACGCAACGTGCAACGTAAGATCCCTTTGAATATGCAGTGTGTTGTCATGTTGAATCAGTACTTATCTGATCTTGCTACCGATCGTGCGTATCTTTTTCCTTCAGAGAAGACAAACGATCGTTTAACGGAGAGAGCATTGCGCCACCTGATTAAAAAAGTAATGATAACAGCAGGGCTGGAAGGACTGAGTTCACACGACCTGCGTCATCGTTTTGGCTACGCCATGGCTGAGCATACGCCACTGCACCGTTTGGCCGAGATAATGGGACACACCAACCCAGATACAACAATGATTTATTTTAAAGCATTAAGTACGAATCATCGTAAAGAACAAGAATGAAGACTGAATTATAGTCAGAATCAAAACACCTCTTATTAGAAGTACTTCGAAATTTTCCGTGTTTGTATTACTTTAACCTACCTTTAGCATTCATATACGATCCTTCACATTTCACTTAGGCACTGCCCAACAGGGTTGCCTTACCTCTAACAAAGAAAGCGATTACATATCCCTGATAATATTGTATATTATGATGGCAACCTTGGAACAGATCAACATGAGCCTTTGCATCTTGCTTCAATTCGGTGAGCCATAAGAAATCAAATGATTCACAATGCTACATATATATTCGTTGATAGGGCTAAGGCCGTCATCAAAAGGGAGGAATCCAAACGTGTACCGGGTACTGCTGGTGGATGATGAAGAAGATGTGCGTGAAGGACTTGTTGTAGAGGTCGATTGGGAAGCGCTCGATCTGCGGATAGTCGGTTTGGCTGAGAATGGGCGGGAAGCATTGGAGATGGCGGAGAGGGTAGAGCCGGACATTGTGGTGACGGATATCAGCATGCCATTCATGAATGGTCTGGAACTTGCACAAAGATTGAGGAAACGTAATCCACTCGTAAAGGTGGTCATTTTGACTGGATATGATGAATTTGATTATGCGAGGCAAGCCATCTCGTTAAGTGTGGACGAATATCTACTGAAGCCGTTCTCGGCAGGACATCTCACCGAACTGCTCACAAGACTGCGCGCTCAGATGGCGGCTGAAGTGGCTGAGCGTGAAGATGTACAGCAGCTGCGTGAGCACTATCATACCAGTTTGCCTTTATTACAGGCAGATCTGATGGCTACCTTGCTCCATCGACAGAAATCCTCAACATATATTCATAGTAAAGCCAAACAATGCGGATTGGATCTGACAGGAGAACGTTATGGGGTGTCCGTATTGACACTGCATATGGATGGAGATGTACAGAAGGAGAAGTCTGAGGGAGTATTCAGCGAGCCCCCACAGCGACATAACAAAACAACATCCGAGGTAGCGGACCAGTCTGAGATATTCGTTCCCGGAGGTTCCTTGCGTCAATCTGAGGATGCTGAACTGAAACGCTTTGCTGCACTTAACATTGCGGCAGAAGTTTGGGCTGAGCATGGGGCTGGTCATGCTTTTATGCATCAGGAGACGATTGTCCTGCTCTATGTGGATCGCTCGGGCGGTACAGATGGAGCGAAGCGGCAACAGAAGGCATTGGATAATGTCATGCGCAGCATCAACCACTACTTGCGTATCCCCGCGACGGTGGGATCTGGCCAGATTGTGGATACACTTGCGGATGTGAATCATGCCTACGAAGATGCCCTGCTGGCACTGGATTATCGGCTTGTGCCCGGGACGGATTCAATTATATACATCGCGGACGTGGAACGACAGACAGCGGGCAAGCTGCGGTTTGACGAGTTGAAGCAGCAGACGCTGACACGTTGTCTGAAGGCTGGTACGCAGGCGGAGCTGGAGGAAGCGCTTGCCATCATTTTCCGGGAAATTACGGTAGAACACGGGCGAAGTGATATTCAGCTCTATCTAATAGAAGTGTTAACAACGGTCTGGAAGGCAGCACAGGCATCAGGAGAAGCGATGGAAGATATCTTCGGTGCAGGGTTCCAGTTGTATGCGGATTTGTTCCGACTGCCGGGACTTACTGAGGCGCAGAAAAAGGTGCGAGAGGTCTGTCTGCTCGTACAACATCGCATTGCCAGCGGACGCCAGCATGTATACAAAGATATTGTCGAGCAGGCATTAGTTTTCACGAAAGAGCATTATGCTGACCCGGACCTTTCCATTCAAAAGGTGTGCGGACATCTGCATATCAGCTCCGGTTATTTTTGTGGCATTTTCAAAAAAGAAGTGCAGCTTACCTTCCTGCAATACTTAATGCAGATCCGAATGGAGGCAGCGCGTGAACTGCTTCGCTCGACAGAGCTAAAATCGTTTCAGATTGCGGAGCAGGTTGGTTTCGCCGAACCGAATTACTTCAGTTTTTGCTTCAAAAAACATATTGGCGTCTCGCCCAAAGAATATCGTAAACAGGCCTCCCAGGCAGCAAGTGAAGGGTCGATTCGATGAAGTTCCTGTCCAGCTGGGTGAAGTACTTGGGACTTCAATTGCGTTCTCGTCTGCGTTCCTCCAGGGTCAGCAGTATTCGGTTTATTATTACGTGGTCCTTCTCCGTCTTCATCGTCTTAGTGCTGACCATCATGGCGATGCTTCTGCATGACAAGTTCACGCAGGCTGCCGAGCGAAGTGCGGAACTGACGACAAGACAGATTGTGGATCAGGTCAGTTATAACCTGGAGGATTACGTCCGCAGTATGTCGCATCTGTACCGTGCCATTGAGGAACACATGCTGCGTGACGGGACATGGGAAGGGGAACAGGTAGACAAACAGCTCGACACACTGCTCAGCAGTCGTGAGGATATCATCTCGATAACTCTGCTTGATTCCAAGGGGCAATTGCTGAAGAACAGACCTACAGCCGAATTGAAAACCAGTGCTCATGTGACACAGCAAGGGTGGTTTCAGTCTGCGCTCCGCGTACCAGATCACCTGAGTTTCTCGTTACCTCATATTCAGAACATGTACACAGGCCCATATAAATGGGTCGTTTCCATGAGCAAAGGTATAACGATACGCCAAAATGGTCAGGATCGGCAGGTCATCCTGCTGGTCGATATCAACTTCAAACAGATGGATGAACTGAGCCGCCGGGTCAGTCTGGGGCAACGGGGATACGTCTATATTATCGATGAAAGTGCGGGTAATATCGTGTACCATCCGCAGCAGCAATTGATGTATATGGGTCTCAAAAGCGAGAATATCGAACAGGCTTTGGTGGCTTCCGGCAGTTATGAAGATGAGGCAGATGGGCAGAAAAGGCTGAATACCGTGAAGTCCGTTGCCAATATCGGGTGGAAAATCGTTGGTGTCGCGTATCTGGATGAGATTATGACTACCCGTCAGGAAGTGAACGGATATCTCATTCGTGTACTGGTGGTAGTGCTGGTGCTGGTCATTCTCGTCTCGCTGTTCTTATCCTCCAGTCTGACTCGCCCGATTCGGCGAATGGAACGCAAGATGAAGGCCGTGGAGCGTGGGGATTTCAACGTGGAATTGCCTATTGAAGGGCCGCTGGAGGTGGAACGACTATCCCGTCGCTTCAACCTGATGGTCAATAAAATCCGAACCTTGATGGATGAGATTATCCATGAACAGGAGCAGAAGCGGCGTCTGGAGCTGGAAGCCTTGCAGGCCCAGATCAATCCACATTTTCTATATAATACTCTGAATTCGGTAGTGCGCATGGTTGGCATGAGCCGCAATGAGGAAGTGATTACGATGATCACGTCTCTCTCTCGCCTTTTCCGCATCAGTCTCAGTCAAGGCAAAACGATAATCACAATCAGGGAAGAGCTGGAGCATGCGCAGCATTATTTGACGATTCAGCAGATGAGGTTCAAGCGCAAATTCAACTTTAGCATCAAGGCAGATGAGACGCTTCTGGATTGCCTGACATTAAAGCTGGTGCTGCAACCCCTGATTGAGAATGCCATTGTTCATGGCATCGAGTACCATATGGACGAGGGATGTATTGAGATCGATGTCTATCGTGAGGACAACAAGTTGGTGTTTCGCATTACAGATAATGGGGTCGGCATGACGGAAGCACAGATGTCAGGGTTATTAAGTGGCAGTCCTGTTGTTAAAAGCGGTGCAGGATCAGGCGTAGCGGTACGCAACGTACATGATCGAATTCGGCTTTATTACGGGGAGGCATATGGCCTTGAATTTGCAAGTGAGTTGGAAGAAGGCACCACGGTCTGGATGCGGATTCCTGTTCAATCGCAGCAGAAGGAGGGCGAGCCTAATGACAGACAACCAAGTGAATAGGAACAATGCCCATAGAGGTAAAGGATTGAATATCCGTACGTTTTTGAAAAAGGTTGCTGCGAGCTTTCCTGGAATCCGGAAACGTCGGTTAGTAACCCTGACAGCTGCAAGCTGCTGTCTGTTCATATGTAGTGCCTGTGGCTTATCGAGTCCCGATGCTACGGCAGTAACGCCACGTATCGCGCTCATTACGCCAGCTGGGACAGGGGAACTTGCGGAAGCTATCCGGCTTGGCGCCGAAGCGGCTGCCAAAGAGAACGGAGCCGAACTGATTACTGTGGAAGCATACCCTTCCGATGGTGATGTGTACACGCCTGCCATTCTGGACTCTGCTGGAAGTCAGATACAGGTGAAGCAGGCCAATGCGGACCGTGGAACGTTGTCTCGCAGTGTGCGAGAACAGGCTCAAGTGGGGGCCGCCGCATCGGCTCTGAAGCAGGGGGCATCAGCTCTATTGGTTGATCCCCTAAGTGAGAAAGCACTTAGTGACATCATTCAGGAGGCCCAGACAACAAATTCCGATGGAACCATTGTTCCTGTCATTGTGCTTAACGATGAATTTCCCGTGAAAGGCATCACCAGTTTCATCTCGATGGATAATGTTGAGGCGGGAAGACAGGCCGGCCAGGCTATGGCGGAGCTTTTGGAAGGGAAAGGACATGTAGCTTTATTAGGCCCCGATCCTCTTAATTCGGGTCTTATTCAGAGAGAGCAGGGGGTTATGGAAGCCTTGGTACAGTATCCTAATATTCAAGTGGAACCCAAATCGATATGTAATACACGGGATGGATGTTGGCAGACTGCAAAGCAATTGCTGGACCAGCAGGAGGTGGATGGCTTCATTTCTCTTCAAGAACCGGCTTCTCTGGGAGCAGCCGATGAATTGAATCGACGCAAATCTGCGGACAAGGTAAGGATTGTTGGATTCGGCAGTGAACAACAACAACTGGAGCAATTGCAAGAAGGGGTCTTTGATCATCTCATCGTCCAGAATGGATACAGTGCAGGTTATCTGGGATTGAATCAAGCCGTTGCGCGGCTGAACAATCAACAGGTGCAAGCGAGAGTGTTACTTGAGACCAAGCTGGTTAGTACAGACAATATGTTCTGGATGGATAACCAGAAGCTGTTGTTTCCTTTTGTACAATGAACCAATGCTGGAACGAATGCTGAACGAAGAAATGAAGGTGTTTGTTAACTTGAGGAAGATTTCGATAGAACAGGTGAAGATATTGTATTCGAATTCAATGTAAACCCTTTCATAATAAAGACATCGGTGAAGCCGAATGAACTTGGGGGAGGTCATTAGGATATGAAGAAAACATGGATGACACTGTTGATTACGGCATGTATGGTTGTGGCGGCGGGGTGTAGCAGCGGCGGAGACAGTGCAGGTGGAAGTACGGGAACAGATACAGGAGGCCAGACAGCAGCCGGTACGGAAACGCCCAAGATTGGTGTTGCCATCTACAAATTTGATGATACATTCATGACGGGTGTACGTAATGCCATGACCGCAGCAGCGGAAGGCGTTGCGACTCTGGATATCGTGGATAGCCAGAATGCACAGCCGACCCAGAATGAGAAAGTCGATCTGTTTGTGTCCAAGAAATACAATGCAATGGCCGTGAACCCGGTGGACCGGACGGCGGCAGGTGTCATCATTGACAAGGCTAAGGCAGCGAACATTCCAGTGGTATTCCTCAACCGTGAGCCAGTGGCTGAAGATATGAACAAATGGGATAAAGTGTACTACGTAGGAGCAAAAGCGGAGGAGTCCGGTACGATCTCCGGTCAGCTGATTGTGGATTACTGGAAAGCACATCCGGAAGCGGACAAAAACGGCGATGGCAAACTGCAATACGTCATGCTGAAAGGGGAACCGGGTCACCAGGATGCAGAGCTTCGAACCAAATATTCGGTTCAGGCGATCCAGGATGCCGGTATCGAAGTGGAAGCACTGGCGGAAGACACGGCGATGTGGGACCGGGTGAAAGGTCAGGAGAAAATGCAGGCGTTCCTGGCTTCCCATGGTGACAAGATTGAAGCTGTTCTCGCGAACAATGATGACATGGCCTTGGGAGCCATTGAGGCATTGAAAGCAGCCGGATACTTCAAAGATGGCAAATCCATGCCGGTGGTAGGTGTGGATGCAACAGCTCCAGCCATTCAGGCTCTACAGGATGGCACAATGCTGGGCACGGTGCTTAATGATGCCAAGAATCAGGGTGCAGCCACGGTGGCACTGGCTTCCGTACTTGCCAAAGGTGAGACACCAACAAAGGAAAATACCAAATACGACATTACAGATGGTAAATACGTCTGGATTGCATACAAGAAGATTACAAAAGACAACATCGCCGACGCCCAATAACAGCACGAGACAGGGACGTCCGACATTCGGGTAGCGTCCCTTTTTTGCCGGTCATATGGAAGGGAGGAACCAAGATGGAGTCACCTTACCTGCTGGAGATGAATGGAGTTTCCAAAGCATTTCCGGGTGTGCAGGCACTAAGTCAGGTCACATTGAAAGTGAAACCGGGGACGGTTCACGCCTTGATGGGAGAGAATGGAGCGGGGAAATCCACACTTATGAAATGTCTGTTCGGCATGTATCACCCGGATGAAGGAACGATACGTATCGAAGGAAAGGATGTGGATATTCCGAATTCCAAAGCGGCACTTCAGCAAGGCATATCCATGATTCATCAGGAGCTGAATCCGGTCCCGCATCGTCCGGTGATGGAGAATATATGGCTGGGTCGTTTTCCGATGAGGGGAATACTGGTGGACGAGAAACGGATGTATACCGATACGCTGGCCCTGTTCAAGGACTTGAACCTGGATATTGATCCGAAGGCTCAGGCGGGAACACTGTCTGTCTCCAAGATTCAATCCATGGAAATCGCCAAGGCGGTCTCTTTTCAATCCAAAGTCATCGTCATGGATGAGCCAACTTCTTCCCTGACAGGCAAGGAAGTGGATCAGCTATTTGCCATTATTAATGAACTGCGCAGTCGCGGGGTATCCATTATCTATATTTCACACAAGATGGAGGAGATCCTGACGATCTCGGATGAAGTGACAATCATGCGTGATGGCTTCGTTGTCGGGACATGGGATGCTGTGGATCTAACGACAGATCTGATCATTACGCGTATGGTTGGCCGTGATCTGGACGAACGTTTCCCGGAACGGACGAACGTACCCGGTGAAGTGATATTAAAAGCCGAGGGTCTGACATCAAACCAGTCCAAATCGTTCTGTGATGTATCCTTTGAGCTGCGAAAAGGTGAAGTGCTCGGCATTGGCGGCTTGGTTGGAGCACAGCGGACAGAACTGATTGAGTCCTTGTTCGGACTGCGCGGACTCGCTTCAGGTACGATTTCGATTCATGGGCGCAAGGTGAAGATTAACTCCCCTGCAGCAGCGAAGCGTCACAACATTGCCCTGTTGACCGAGGAACGAAGAGCCACGGGAATCTTCCCGGTGTTGTCAGTGTATGAGAACACGATCATCGCGAGTCTGGGACGCTACCGAAATCGCGTGGGCTTGCTGGACGAGAAAAAAGGCCGCGAAGAGGCACGTGAGCAGACGCAGAAGTTCAGAACCAAAACGCCTTCAGTTAACACGCTGATTCGAAACCTGTCTGGCGGTAATCAGCAGAAAGTTCTGCTGGCCCGTTGGTTATTGACCGACCCGGAGATACTGCTGCTGGATGAACCGACCCGTGGAATCGATGTTGGGGCCAAGTTTGAGATTTACACCATTATTACGGAACTGGCTCGTCAGGGCAAAAGCATTATCATGATTAGCTCGGAGATGCCCGAACTGCTGGGCATGTCGGATCGCATTATGGTGATGAGCGAAGGGCGTCTCACCGGAATCGTGGACGGAGCCGAGGCAACAGAGCAGGATATTATGAGGCTGGCCGCGCAGCGGATGGCTTAGTCAGGAGGGAAACAGATGAACACACAGATGATCAATCAAGTGAAACAATATGTAACACAACGCGCCATCTTTATCGTATTGATCCTGCTCATTATTGGTATTGCGATTGCCGATCCGAATTTTCTGGCCTTCTCCACACTGCGGGACATCTTACAGCAGTCCTCCACACGGGCCATTATTGCGCTCGGTGCAGCCTTTATCCTTGTCACGGGTGGGGTCGATCTGTCCGCTGGACGGGTGGTTGGTCTGACGGCGGTTGTATCGGCATCGATGCTGCAAATTGACGAGTATGCAAATCGCTTCTTCCCCGATCTGCCCCACTTATGGGTCGGTATACCGATCCTTGTCGGGATTACCGCAGGTCTATTCGTGGGATTAGTGAATGGACTCATTGTCGCCAAATTACATGTGCCTCCTTTTATCGCAACGCTGGGTACGATGGTTGCCGTGTACGGACTGAACTCCATTTATTTTGATACGGAACCCAATCAGTCACAGCCGATCGGAGGATTGCGACCCGATTTTACCGTCATTGGCTCTGGATACATTGATCTGGGCGGAGGTTATTCCATCCCGTATATTGTCCTCATTGCTATTGCGGTGGCATTAATCTGCTGGGTAATCTTTAACAAAACACGTCTCGGCAAAAACATGTACGCGATCGGTGGCAACATTCAGGCGGCGCATGTATCCGGGATTCATGTGGCTCGCAACCTGGTTGCGCTGTATGCCATTGCGGGTGCACTGTATGGTCTGGGTGGTGTACTTGAGGCAGCACGCACAGGTGGAGCAACAAACAATTACGGTAACATGTATGAGCTGGATGCGATTGCCGCATGTGTAGTAGGCGGTGTATCAACGGCAGGAGGTATTGGAACGGTACCCGGGGTTATGGCGGGTGTGCTGATCTTCGGGGTCATCAACTATGGTCTAACGTTTATCGGTGTAAGTCCATACTGGCAGTTGATTATCAAAGGATTGATCATTGTTGCTGCGGTGGCTTTTGATATCCGTAAGTATATGGCGAAAAAATAAGATGAGCCTCAAGAGGTTACACCAGTCACTCCGATGACAGAATAACCTTCTGATCGCTGTTATCCCCAGATTTTTTGATTCCCTTCTAAAGAAGTGAAAATCCGGGGATAAAGGCGAACGCTCCGCTTCTTCAGGTTATTTCTGTCCTCTACGTTATCGTGTAAACAATTTGTTCATCTTATATGGAAAAGCAGCAAAGAAGCCAGCCCTCGGGATATAGAGAGCTGGCTTTAAGCGTTATGCATTTACAAACCAATCTACGACAGTAATTATAGGGCCAATGATGCAAAACACTAGCATAAATGCAGCGATGTTACAGGCAACACTTGTGCCATAATGTGAACGATTTTTTTTGGCTATCCAGATGGTAGGGATCCAGAAGATTGCTGTGGCTACAAAGGGGATATGAAGTCCTTGATCTCCGTTACTATAAATAGGCAAGTTTAATAGTTCGAATAGTCGATAACCTAACCTGAAATTTTCTTCTCCCCACCCGTAGTTAAAAGCGAATCCCATAGCCAGTATGAGCAGAGATAGAGTACCCAGACCGAAAGGTTTTCGTTGTGTTGTCATGTGATATCCTCCATAAGAAAGTATTTATCCTAAATTAATCCATTATTGTATTGTACCACAATAATGATTTATGCGAAGAGGAATTGTTTCACTTTTGTTGATTACAATTACATCATATGTCCTATTGCCTTCATAATTTATACATTCGTGCGAATTTGGCGAGCCTCCACTAATCGACAACATCAGCTAATCATAATCGATATAATACATGTACATAAGTTATTTGATGTGAGTTTTATGTCAAAGGGGGCGAGGCTGTTTGCTTAGTTACACGATGAAAATGGTGATATTCCCGCTAGGTTGTCTGCTTGTCATTCTGTCCTCTTATGTTCTCAGGCTTACCCCTAATATGGCAATAATGTCACTTTCGGCGACATTATTGGTAGCAAGTATTTATGGGGAGAGACGATATCCTGTGCTGCGAAAATTTCAGTGGATTTTTCTAGGGATATTCCACTATTTCAGTGAACTGAACTGGTGCAACATGCTGTATTATATGCTCATTATTTCAATGATCCAGGACAAACCAAGGTTGGCGCAGACCTTGCCGATTTCGTTGCTGCTTATGTTGCAATATACGTTGATTCGGCTTTCGTATGTGCCTGTAGATACATATGCTTTGCTGGTTTCGTTATTTGACCTGTTAACCTCGGTTGTTATCATTTTTTTGTATCATACCTTAATCAACAGTGAGGTCGAGAAGCGCAGGCTTCGGGAAAAAAATCGGTTCCTGACCCTGCATGATCCGCTTACCGGACTGTTGAATTACGAAGGTTACATGGAGGTGTTACATAAGACAGTAGAAGAGCAACGGTCTTTTTTGCTTGTCCTTTTGAACGTCAATAACTTTAGCGGCTTTAAAAAAGAGTCAGAAGATCCTTGGTGTACGGTAATCACAGGTACAGGCCAGATGATCAGCAATCATTTCACCGAGGCCTATGGCATATCCCGGTATGCAGGAGACCGATTTGCGGTCGTTTTGCCAGAGATACAGGATGTGGAAGAACGCATGTTGTCACTACTATCCGTGCAGCTTCAAGGACTCCAGGTAAGCTACAGCATCTCCCTGTACCCGGAAATGTCGGATTCGTTGCAGCACTTTATGACGGTAGCCGAGGATAGGCTACTTCAACAACAGCGCAGCAAATGGCTGAAAAATGAAGAAGAAGTATTTCGTTCCGAGAGACTAAGGGCTGTAGGTGAACTGGCCGCGGGTATGGCTCACGAAATTCGGAACCCGCTTACCGCAATTCGGGGATTCCTGCAGCTGTCCCGTGGACAAGCCTTTAATATCGCGCCATGGTATGAAGTGATTATGGGTGAGGTGACAAGAGTAACCGATCTGACGGCTGAATTTTTGCAGTTTTCCAAACCACATGCCAATCACATGAAGCCTGAACATTTGGGTCACTGCCTTGAACGAGTGATGTCTTTGACCGAGTCAGATGCGGCATCCCGAGGGCATCAAATTACGCTTGAAATGACTAATGAGCCAGTTGTGATCATCATGGATCGAGATAAAATTGTGCAGGTATTGATCAATCTGATTCGTAACGCTTTTGAAGCAATGACAGACCCTGGTGAGGTCCATATGGATTTGTTGCAGGACGGAGACGCAGTGCTCATTTCAATTACAGATACAGGAAGCGGCATTCCGGAAAATTCGCTATCCACCATCTTTAATCCATTTTATACAACCAAAGAAGAAGGTACGGGACTTGGACTTGCGCTCTGCCAGAAAATCGTTCAGGATCACAATGGTAAAATTACCGTCCATAGCGAAATGGGGGTTGGCTCCACTTTCACGCTTCATCTGCCAATGGAGACGTAAATCATATAACTTACCCAGAGATAGCAATTAAATAGTCATTAGACAAAAACATAAAAACGCCGCATGGGTCCTGAAGAACCCCGTGCGGCGTTTAATATTTCGATTAATAAAGTTAATGTGTGGAGACCACATCGGTTCCGATCATTTTAGCTATATAAGAGTGTGACTTCAAATTCAAGTAAGCGATATGATGATGGAGGTCAGCGTATAAAAGTCTGAAGCTCAAGCCGGTTGATCCTGGCGAATGGGTAGTCGATTTTCTAAGGAACATAGGACGTCTTATTTGGCCTTCAGGTCCTTACTTTAATTTGTAAGAAACTTCAGACGCGTTATTTCCCAACATCCCATGAAAAAACGCTGAAAATGGCTGTTTATTTGGATATAACGTGTCTCAGGTTCTTTAGAATTTCTGAGGGAGCTTCAAAAGCTTGAATAAGACGTCTCAGATTCGTTAGCTTACGCTATTACTATGCTCCAACCGCGAGCTGGACGATGTCCTCAAAGCCCGCCCGGTACGGAGTGGAACTTTTCATTTGGCATAGAGAAAATCCGCTTTTGTGGCGTATTGATCACTTGTTCGCACGCGAAGGACATGTTCTCCCACATTCAGGATACAGCGCACTTACTTGCTCCGGACGCGCTAAGGTCCGCTTCGGCATGCAGTAGCTTTGCAGACACACTTTAGTTGGACTTATTGAGCTGTCCCTGATGTAACTGATAGTAGAATCCTTGTTGCTGCATCAACTCGTCATGGCTGCCCCGTTCAGCGATCTGTCCATCATCAATGACGAGAATCTGATCGGCTTCACGAATCGTGCTCAGTCTGTGGGCGATGACAAAGCTGGTGCGGTCTTTCATTAAAGTGCGCATCGCTTCCTGGATCTTCATCTCTGTACGCGTATCAATGCTGCTTGTTGCTTCATCCAGAATAAGAATGGCCGGATCAGCCAGAATTGCCCGGGCAATGGTCAGCAGTTGTCGTTGTCCCTGACTCAGGTTGCTTCCCCCGGAAATGATGGGGGTATCGTAACCCTGTGGCAGTTTGCGGATGAACGAATGTGCATTCGCCAGCTCAGCCGCTTGCCTGATCTGTTCATCGGTTGCGTCCGGCTTGCCGTAGGCGAGATTGTCGCGAATGGTACCCGAGAACAGGTAGGCATCCTGAAGTACAATGCCGAGTTGTCGACGGAGTTGATCCTTCTCCAGTTCCGAGATGTTACATCCATCGATGGTAATCCGTCCACCTGTAATCTCGTAGAAACGGGGTAACAGGTTGATAATGGTCGTTTTGCCTGCGCCGGTGGGTCCAACAAGTGCAATCATCTCACCAGGTTTTGCAGTAAAACTGACCTTCTTAAGAATGTCTCGCTCCGCACTGTATCCGAAAGAGACGTCTTCAAATACCACTTTACCTTGAATCTGGTCCAGTTGTTTCTTCTGTTCCTCTACGTACTCGCCAGGCGTATCCATGATGTGGAACACTCGTTCAGCACCTGCGATTGCAGCCTGAATCAGATTGTACTGATTGGCCAGATCGTTGAGCGGCCGCTCAATCTGGCGGGAGTAAGCGAGAAAGCTGACGATCAGTCCGATGGACGTCATTTCATGATAAGCCATCCATCCACCTACAGAAGCCAGTATGGCAAACCCGATATTGTTCATCACGTTCATCGTAGGTCCAACCAAACCCGAAACGGTCTGGGCCTGTGTGCTGGATGTGCGCAGTTTCTCGTTCAAATTCTCAAAATGTTGATGTGCCTGATCCTGACGGTTATAAGCCGCTACGACTTTTTGTCCAGCAATGGTTTCTTGAGCATACCCGTTAAGCTCACCAAGCAATTTCTGCTGGGCGGTGAAGTGTTTGCGTGTTCTTGACGCGATCAGGCGAGTGGCGATGGTAATCAACGGTACCGTTATCAGACTAAGCAATGTTAGGCGAACATCGAGTGCAAACATGATCGATAAGGAACCAACGAGCAGGATGGCACTGGACATCAATTGGGTTACGCTTTGGTTCAGTGTTGTAGATACGTTATCGATATCATTGGTCGCCCGGCTCATCAGATCCCCGCTTTGATTTTTATCAAAAAAGCTGACAGGCAGCTCTTGTAGTCGGGAGAACAACGCATGTCGCAGATCCTTAACGGTCAGTTGGGACACACCAATCATGACATAGGATTGAGCCCACATCAGGAGTGAGCCAAGGACATAAACACTCAGCAAGAGGAGACATTCCTTCAGCAAACCCGCTGTTACTTTGGGCACGATATGTTCGTTAACGGCACGGCCGAGAAGGTAAGGTCCTGCCAGATTGAGCAGTGTTCCAAGAGCCGTCAGCACTAATGCAGCAATGACTCCTTTGCGATGACGTCCCATGTACGACCATACCCGGATCAGGGCATGGCGAGCATTTTTGGCTCTGACTTTGGGAACAGGTCCTCTGCCTGCTGGTCCGGGTCTTCCGATGGGAGGCACGACCATTTGTTGTATGGAGGAAGATGCAGGTTTAGCCAAATTGAACATCCTCCTTCCGTTGCTGCGAATAATAGATGGCTTGATAATGTGATGAATGAGCCATAAGGTCATCATGTGTGCCTCTGGCAACGATCTGTCCTTCATCAATAACATATATACAGTCTGCATCCTTCACGGAGGAGATCCGTTGTGCAATCAAAAAGGTCGTGCTGTCTTTCATCAAGGACTGCAAAGCCTTCTGAATGCTCGCTTCTGTACGCAGATCCACAGCACTGGTGCTATCATCCAGAATCAGTACTTCCGGTCGCATGAGCAGGGCGCGTGCAATGGATATCCGCTGTTTCTGTCCACCGGACAGATTGACCCCGCGTTGACCCAGCTCCGTGTCATACCCATCTTTCAGTTTCATAATAAAATCATCCGCTGCCGCAGCTTGTGCCGCAGCACGCAATTCAGCATCTGTTGCACCGGGCCGGCCGAAACAAATGTTATCCCGGATGCTGCCGCTGAACAGGATGGATTCCTGTAGCACAATGGATACACGGCTGCGAAGAGTCTGAAGATCCCAGTGGCGAACGTTCACTCCATTCACGAGCACTTCACCCTGCGAAGCATCGTATAGACGGGGAATCAGCTGCACCAGCGAGGTTTTGCCTGAACCTGTTGAACCGATCAGGGCCACTTTCTCACCCGGGCGAGCCTTCAGGTTAATGTCAGTGAGTGCATGGTCTCCGTCATAACGGAAAGATACGTCTCTGAACTCCACTTGACCGCCTGTGTGGGAGGGAAGAGAAGACGTTTGGTTTCGGGACTGATCACGAGTAGACGGGGATGACTGTACATTCCGGGAGTTATTGGTTCCCGATTGAATATCCGGCTGTGTATGTAACACCTCGTTGATCCGTGCAGCTGATACCTTGGCGCGGGAGAAACTCATCATCATCATGCCTATCGACGTGAGGGAAGAGAGTACAACCGTGACATAGTTGATAAAAGCAATCAGATCCCCGGCAGCAATATCGCCTCCCACTACCTGGAAACCTCCAAACCACAGCACCGCTACAATGGTAGCGTTCAGCATCAGGCTGAGTACGGGTGCATTCAGTGTGACAATACGCCAGGCTTTGACGGCAGTTGAGGTGTAATCTTCATTGGATTGTTTGAACCGCTTTTTCTCCAGACGCGCACGTGCAAACGCCTTGACGACACGAATGCCGGCAAGATTCTCCTGAAGCACAGCGTTGACCTGATCAAGCTTGCTCTGCACACTGGCGAACAGCGGATAGGAAGCTTTTATCAGGATAAATAAAATAATAAACAGCACCGGTACAGTCGCAATAAGAATCAAAGCCAGCTTCACACTGATCGTAAACGCCATGATGATACTACCGATGATCAGCATCGGCGAACGGATAAACATCCGTAGCAGCATCTGCACAAAGGTCTGCATCTGGGTAATGTCACTCGTCAGACGAGTAATCAGAGATCCTTCCTGAAACGTATCCAGATTGCGGAAAGAGAAGGTTTGAATATGGTCAAACAGTTCCTGGCGCAGATCTGTGCCGTATCCAACGGCAGCTTTGCTTGAATAGAGTGTACAGCCTGCGCCGCCGATCCAGCCGATTAACGCAACAAGTAGCATGATCAGACCTGTAGTCACGATATGGGGCAGATTCCCTGCAAGTACACCATCATCTACAATGCTGGACATCAGCTTGGGCTGGAGCAGGTCCATGGTAACCTCAAGTACCATGAGCAGCGGGGCGACGATTGCCGCCGACTTATATGGGGTCAAGAATCGTTTTAACGTCCACAATAGGGAATCACCTCAATCTTCATAGCATAAGTGAATCAATTTCATAATACCTTTAGCTGCTTCAATCGGGAATCTGCATCACCTCAGGATTCACGCAGGTTTTGAAGCATACGCTGTGCAAGTGCAGACATGATCTTGGATTCTTCCGGTGTAAAATCTTTCTGGGCTTGCTGTTCCAACTCCTGAATCACTTCTCTCAATTCTTGTAGCGCGGAGCGCCCCTGATCCGTCAGGTATACCCGCAGACTGCGCAGATCCTTCGGGTCTGCTTCACGTCTCACATAACCGGATGATTCCATACGCTTGAGCATGACGGTTACCGTTGCGGAACTGCGCTGAAGTTGTTCGGCCAGGTTTTTCTGGGATTGGCCATCTTCCCGTTCAAGCTGGAACAGCAAAGGGGGCTGCCCCGGGTATAACTCGGGGTGGTTCACAAGTTTCTCATGAACCTTGTAGCGTTTCAGTTTCACCAGTTCGGATAGCTGGCCCATTAACCGATCATTTTGGACTGGGTTCATATCATCTACTCCATTTCTACCTTCGTTCCATCTTCTCGGTACAGAAAACCAGACTTTTTGAACATGCACATTTAGTTAGTCGACTAACTAAATTTTAAGTTTGATTTGATATATCGTCAAGTGAATGCAAGTCGTTAATTTTGGATTTAAGGTATTTCCAGGTCGATTGGCTGGAAAGTAAACAAGTAAAATAGATAAGAAAAAAACAAAAACCTCTACTTTGAGCGAAAGAGAGCATGATAACTAACTCTGTTCCGGTCTCTAAGAGAGGTTTTTTGGTATTGTCACACGTTAAGTGTGGAGTGTAAGAAAATTATTTTTTGGAGAACATTTCTTTGGCTTCATCCATAGCCATTTTATTACCGATAGATGAGTAATCCAGCCAAGGCTGTGCACCAATCGGGTAGACATGGCCGGCTTTGACTGCTTTCAGGCCTTGCCAGATCGGATTGTTTTGCAGCTCCTTGAACATGGTCTGGGCTTCATCATCCGAATTCACAACTACAAAGATCGCATCTGCATCATAGTCCGGCAATATTTCACGGGAGACGACTTGATACGGTTTAGTCGAATCGATATCAGTGATCCCTTTGGCAGGAGTCAGACCGAGATCCTCATACAAAATGGGACCCATGGGACGGCGTGTACTGAACACACGTAATTCTTTGGCAGTAACACGAATCGCCATCACAGTACCATCACCAATCGTATCATGAATCAGAGATTTCACTTCTTCCGTTTCGGTTGCGTAGTCCTGAATGTATTGCTCGGCTTCCTTCTCGCGATTCACGAGTTTGCCAATGTCTTTCAGATGGTCGCGCCATGTACCGTCATCCAGATTGAAGACATGCACCGGAGCAATTTTTTCAAATTTGGCAAGATCACCACCGGAGAATTCTTCGTCCAGATAGATCACATCCGGTTTCAGGGCAAGCAAAGCTTCCATATCCGGGTCTTTAACCGGACCAAGTGGCGTTGTATTTTGAAGTTGATCAGCAACATGGGACAGGAAACCTTTGGCTTCACCACCGATAACGGAACCAACCGGAGTAATGCCGAGAGACAGCAGATCATTGGTCAGATGGATCGACATGGAGGCAATACGTTGCTCTCCCGAATTTGCACTGTTGTCCTGATTCTTGGTGGAAGTATCCGTAGACGAACCACCAGAAGCAGATGATGAATTATTGGTCGTTCCACAGGCTGCAAGCACTAGCACCAGACAGATACTCATGACAAGCATAAGATTTTTCTTTAACATGGGTAGTCAATTCTCCTTGAACATCTCTTGGATGTCTTAATTGTTTTTTTGGAAAAAAAGATCACTTGCTTCGTACTAACAGGTACAAAAAGTAAGGTGCACCAATCGCAGCAACCACCACGCCTGCCGGAATGGCGTTAGGCTGAAAGATCGTTCGCCCGATCGTATCAGCGGTCACCAGAATAACCATACCGATAAGCCCGGCGGCTGGAATCAGATGCCGATGCATCGGACCGACAAGCCTGCGCGCCAGATGTGGCGCCGCCAGACCGATAAAGCCTATCCCACCAGCCATCGATACACTGACGGCAGACAAGGCCACGGCACAGAGCAGCAAAATAACACGCTGGGATCGAACAGGCGTCCCAATACTGGTTGCGGCAGCATCACCAAGGTTGAAGGCATCAAGCGTTTTGGATCGACTCCAGATGTACGAGATACATAACACCACCCAAGGAAGCAAAGCTTGTACATGAATCCAATCCCGGCCCCAGACGCTTCCTGCCAACCAGCGAGCGGCAAAGGAATAGGTGTCTTCATCCAGACGCAGGGAAAGGTAGAGTGTCAACGCATGGAACCCGGCCGCTACCGCGATTCCCACCAGAATCAGCTTAATGGGTGATACGCCGTTGTGCCGATCATAAGATAACAGCATGATGATCAGGGCGGCAGCAACACTGCCTGCAAAAGCAAACAACGGGATCAGCAAGGCCACAGAACCATCCATCGTAAAGGAGAGACTAACAAACACCATTAGTCCAAATGCAGCCCCTGCATGTAATCCCAGAATGCCCGGGTCCGCCAATGGATTGCGGGTGATCCCTTGCAAGGCTGCTCCGGCAATACCAAGTCCCGCTCCGGCCAGTACAGTTACCAGGATGCGAGGCAGTCGGTAATCAAACAGTACAATCTGATCATCCGAACTGCCATTACCAAGCAGAGTCTGTAACACAGCCGCTGGGGAGAGACGAATGGTTCCCGTGTTCAGGCTGATCACAATAACGGCAATGGCGATACAGAGCAGCGTGATACTGACAACTATCGAACGTTTACCTCGTGAAGGTGTATTAAAATTCATCGCTACAAGGCCCTCCTTTCTTTACGGGCCAGATAGAGGAAGAACGGTACACCGACAAAAGCGACCATAATGCCTACCGCGAGTTCCTCGGGCGGGTTCACGATGCGTGAGCCCAGATCGGCGAGCACTAGTAATATCGCTCCAAGCAGAGAAGACATCGGAATGATGAGTCGATAATCCACACCCACCAGTTTGCGGGAGATATGAGGGATGACAAGTCCGACAAATCCAATCGAGCCTACTGCCGACACGGACACACCAGCCAGCACAACAACCGCTGCGAGGGCGAGAAACCTCGTCCAGCGCAGGTTGATCCCAAGATTAATCGCTACTTCTTCACCGAGTGACATAAGGGATACACGCCGGGCGAGTGGCATGATCAGTACCAGCGTCGCGAGCAGCACGGGAAGAATTAACTTCAGATGCCGCCATTCTATTCCGCCAAAACCACCCGCATACCAGAAGGCCAGATCCTGACTCAGGTCAAAATAAATGGCAACACCTGTGCTGAGCGAGGTTAACATGGCTGCAATAACGGCTCCGGCAACGGTCAGTCTGATGGAATTCAGACCACCAGGTGCTGCCATTCCAAGCAGGAAGATAAGCAGTGTGCCCAGAACAGCCCCCACGAATGATAAAAACATAATCCAGCCATATGGCAGTCCGGGCCAAAAGGCAAAGCTCAGTGCTACGACAAAAGTGGCTCCAGCATTGATGCCCAGAATGCCCGTGTCTGCCAGCGGATTGCGTGTAATGCCTTGCATTAAAGCTCCTGCAACCGCAAAGGCAGCACCGATAATAACCGCGGCAAGGACACGAGGCAGCCGCAGCTCATGAATAATCTGATGTGGCGTCAAAGCTGAGTTGTACTGAAATATGGCAGCCCATACGGTTTCCAGCGTTAACCCTTTGGCACCTAAAGAGATTGCGACAAACATACTTAGCAGCAGTATGGCTATGGCAGACAAAAACGTCAGCCCAACGGTCACTGCAGATTTTCTTGAATTAGACGGACGATGTGGCAGTCCCGGATGTTGAATACGGGTCACTCCTTTGGTTCCAACAACGTATTTCATTGTTATTGATTATCATTATCAATTAGTGATCATTATAGAATCTTAATTCAGGCCCGTACATGGCATAAATTAAGATTTTGGAGATGGACATTTTTTAGATTACAAAAGTGAAGGTTTGTTCGTCAACATAGAGAGCGCTTCATCGAGCTGGATGTTGATGGAATATGGAGCATATACGACCCATGAGTTCCAGTCGATGAGATGTACACGTCCGTTTTTTACCGCAGGATGGCTGTTCCACAGTGGATTCGAAGCCATCTCTTTCAACAGTGTTGCCTTTTCATGCATAGAATTAATCGCCAGTACCAGCACATCTGCCTCAAGTCCGTCCCATTCTCCTGGTGTAAAGGGCAGCCAGTTGAATCCAACGCCGGGAGATTTGCCAGCCAGTTCGGTCTGAATGCACTGAGGAGCGGCCAATTGCAAGGTTCGATAAAAGACATGTCCAAAGTTCCGATGGCTGTACATCCGTGGACCTTTAGGTGTTAACGTGCCAACGGCAACGGTGATGTCCCCGACGAATTCCTTGATTTTTTTGCGTGCACGCTCTGCCTTGCGTTCATGTCGATCCAGCCAATCTGTGGCTGCTTGGGTACGATCCACAATGGATGCAATCTGATGCAGATGACCAAAGACATCTGTCTGGTTCCAGGGAATCGTGATGATGGGCGCGACATCGCCAATATGCTCCATCGCTTTGGCAACTGCATTGTCCTTGGTCAGAATCAATTCAGGATTCACATCAAGAAAAGCCTGACGTCCCTGTTCCCAAGGTTCATAGGCGTGGAAGGGCAACGTCAGCGATTTGGGCATATGAGGAAGATGGCCTTGGATCTGAGCTGCGCATGGCGTGATACCAAGTGTCATCAGGTGGTCCGTGTATGGATAGGAGAGCGACACGATATTTCGGTGGACCTGCTTCGAATAGGAAGTTGGCGCATAACCGGCATGGTTTCGGAAACGTCGGCTGAAATAAAATTCGTCACGGTAACCCACTTCACGAGCTACATCACGGATACGCAGATCTGAAGTAAGCAGCAATTCCTTGGCTCGGTTCATACGCAGATGAGTGATGTACTCAATCGGATTTTTCTGCATGCGGCTCTTGAATAGCTGCGAGTAATAGGACGGGTGCATGTCAGCCAGTTCAGCCAGCTTCTCCAGCTTGATCTCGTGCATATAGTTTTCGCGCATGTATTGCAGGGTGGACCTGAGCCACTGTTCGGGTTCATCCTGCCCAGCCCCCACGTCAGTCTGGTCTTCTTGAGGCCAGAGCATATGTAACAGTTCCGTCAGGAAGAGCTGTGCTTTCAAGCCCCTTTCCAAACCTTCATTGCTTAATTGTGTAAGCTGTGCGGCAATGCGCTGTATACCGTAAAATGGGCCCTGAATCCAGCCTGTAACAGGTGAACTGAGCTCACGTTCGTAGATTCGTCTGGCTTTTGTTTTCTCCGTAGCCCGATACATATCAAAGTGAATGATATACAGTTCAATATCATGGTCTTCATCACTAATCAGTTCAATTGCAGTTCCTGGTAGGGACAGACAAGCTGATTTGCGAACCACGTGAGATTGGATTCCATTCAAGATCAGTTGGCCTGTGAATTTGTGCATGTATATGAAGGTATGATGAGCTAACTCAGTTGTGGACCAGCGCCATTTCCCACGGGTTATAATATGTTCTGCCTGACGAAGTTCGATCAGGGTATCATTCAAGAATGCATCCAGGTCTGCTCGGATTGAGGATTCCTTTTCTGCATTGGGACTCGTCTGGTGATGCAACGTGTGTGGATTCATGCCGCTGTGGGCGGTACCGGGGATGGTAGTCATGGTGCTATGCAACCTCCTCTCTTTGGAACAGTTTAGGTAATAATTGAATCTGGAACGTACCATATTTTCTCGGACCTGAACGTCTTTCTTGAACGTCTATTGATACGTTTGGCATGATGTAGTGAATACTGGCTGCCTTGTCAAAAGCACGTTTGCAGTATAGCCAGATGTTTTATGAATAGCACAGGGTATATGATCCCGTTATCAGATGTGATCGATAGTTTAACCAGATTGTCGCTAGTTACAAGTATGTTTACGGACAAGACTTCTTGGCCCTAGTCTGCTGATAATCTTAGCAAATCTACTGGAGAATTGAAATGTACACAGATATGTTCGAGGCCCTGATGAGCTTGAAGTCTATTGAAAGCACATAATCGAAATCGTTTTCTGACGTAAGCGTTTCTTTTTGGTAAAATAAAGGGGATAACATGTTGGCCTGATCTGAATCATGAACCTTTTCAACTCAAATTGCAGTAGGGAGGCTTTAATATGACAGAAGTAGTGGGACGGGACAAAGTACGCTGGGGCATTATGGGCACGGGATGGATTGCATCCCAGTTTGCAAGGGATTTGGAGCATGCGGGAAACGCTGTGAAAGCAGCGGTAGGTTCACGGACAGCGGGAAGCGCGGAGAAGTTTGCAGCTGAATATGGTTTTGCACGCGCTTACGGTTCTTATGACGAGATGCTGCAAGATCCTGAGGTAGATATTATCTATGTGGCAACACCTCATCCTGTGCATAAGGAGAATGTAATGGCTTGTCTGGAGGCAGGCAAGGCGGTGCTCTGTGAAAAGCCATTTACGATGAATGCACGTCAGTTGGAGCAACTGGTGGAGACGGCACGGGAGCGTAACCTTTTCCTGATGGAAGGGATGTGGACACGCTTTTTGCCACCGATCGCTCAAGCCAGAGCCTGGATTGCAGAAGGAAGAATCGGTGAAGTACGTTTGCTCCAGGCAGACTTTGGATTCCGTGTCGGCTGGGAGCCGGAAGGAAGGTTGCTTAATCCGGATCTGGGTGGGGGAGCTTTGCTGGATGCAGGGGTATACCCGATCTCCTTTGCATCGATGATCTTTGGTGAACAGCCCCAGCATGTATGGAGTACAGCCAATATCGGTGAGACGGGTGTGGACGAGCAATTTTCCGTGTTGTTGTCCTATTCCGAGGGACGTTCTGCATCACTGAGTGCTGCCATTCGTCTGAACCTTAGCAATGAAGCGGTCATATACGGTACGGAAGGCAAGATTCGTCTTCCTTTATTCTTGGCGGGTAAAGAAGCCTATCTGCATGTGAATAGTCAGGACGAGCCGGAGAAGTTCACGGATGATCGAACATGTATTGGTTATGCTTTTGAGGCAGAAGAAGCGGGACGTTGTATCCTCGAAGGTCGGACGGAGAGCAACACCATTAAACTGGACGAATCCTTGGAAATCATGAAGCTGATGGACACGATTCGGGGCCAGTGGGGATTACGTTACAAATCGGAGTAAACAGACAGGAGCTGACGTGTGATGGTGAAGATTCTGATATCCGGGTTTGAACCTTTTGGCGGGGATGCAGTGAATCCGACGGGGGCATTAATGGATGCTCTTGCAAACGAAGTGATCGAGGGTGCTGAGCTAAAAACAGTACTGTTGCCCGTGCACTTTGATGAATGTGCAGACCTGCTAATCGCAGAGATGGAAGCCTATCGGCCAGATGTCGTCATCGCCTGTGGGCTGGCCAAGGGCAGAACATCCATCACACCGGAGCGGATCGCCGTGAATGTCAAAGACATTCCGCCAGGCTCCTATGCGGATAACCAGGGACAACGTCCTGTGGACGAGCCAATTGTAGATGGCAGCCCGGACGGTTTGTTCTCCACGTTGCCCATACGTGCCATGGTGAATGACATGTCCGCAGCGGGTATTCCAGCTACCGTGTCCAATACAGCAGGTACATATATCTGCAACAACACAATGTACCGGGTGCTGGATCACATTCGAGTAGGGCACCTCCCGATCCGTGCCGGATTTGTACACTTTCCCGCCTCAACAGAGATGGGGGTGTTGCAACCTTCCGTCCCTTCGCTGCCTATTCCCATGATGCTGGATGCTCTGCGGATCATGATTCGTACGGTTGTGGCTGAATCTTAGGGGATGGTTGCGATCGTTCGGCTGCGGTTGCAGGAGAACGTAGGCGAGGGTTAGATTCGTAGGCCACAGTTGTGAAAGGAAGAGCAGTGGGTTGGGATGATGGAGTACAGTAGGGTTCAGGATGATGTGGAGTTGCATGGGTTTCTTTCCACTTCGATCTTGGGTTGAGTAGAGTGATAGATATGAGTATAAATATGAAGTTGAATATAAAGTGAAAAAAGAGCTGTCCCATCGTCTTAAGTCTGACGTTAGGGGACAGCTCTTTCTATTTCGTGTGTCATGTGTAGTGTAGTCCAACATGGCTAGTGAGGTCACTAGTTTGAGGCAAGTATCTTTATGAAAGTTTTTTGCCTATATAGATTGAACTGAAAATCTTTACGCCCGAACCAGTAGCCGATCAATTAATTCAAAAGGACTCTGATTGACCCGTTTCATGAAAGCTGCAACATGAGTACGGATGACGTAATACTTATGAAAA
>NZ_MKZL01000027.1:0-48646 GCF_002803315.1 Paenibacillus sp. GM1FR
TACAGGTGCAACAGGCGTAACCGGAACAACCGGGACGTCCGGAGTAACGGGAGCAACGGGAGCGACCGGAGTCACAGGGGTTACAGGTGCGACAGGCGTAACCGGAACAACCGGGACGGCTGGTGTAACGGGAGCAACGGGAGCGACCGGAGTCACTGGGGTTACAGGTGCGACAGGCGTAACCGGAACAACCGGGACGTCCGGAGTAACGGGAGCAACGGGAGCGACCGGAGTCACAGGGGTTACAGGTGCCACAGGCGTAACCGGAACAACCGGGACGTCCGGAGTAACGGGAGCAACGGGAGCGACCGGAGTCACAGGGGTTACAGGTGCCACAGGCGTAACCGGAACAACCGGGACGGCTGGTGTAACGGGAGCAACGGGAGCGACCGGAGTCACAGGGGTTACAGGTGCAACAGGCGTAACCGGAACAACCGGGACGGCTGGTGTAACGGGAGCAACGGGAGCGACCGGAGTCACTGGGGCTACAGGTGCGACAGGTGCGACGGGAACAACCGGGACGGCTGGTGTAACGGGAGCAACGGGAACGACCGGAGCCACTGGCGCAACAGGAGCTACTGGATCGACAGCAGCTTCTGCCCCTGCGGATTCTTCCTTGTTTGCTAACAGTCAGACAGCGGCATTGGCTCTTCCATTGACCGGTGAAACGACCATTCAGACACTTAATGTACCCGTGGTGGCAGGTCAACGCGTGAAAATCGATAATAGTACACAAGTAGCGGTAGTTGTAGGGTCTAACTGGAGTATCGCATATAACGTTAACCTGAGACGTAACGGAGTTCTAATTAATCAATTGCAGCTCTCACGAACCGGTAATGCTTCGGGAACGTTGAGGTTTCTTTCTTCCAACACCTACGTGGATACTGCTCCTGCAACAACTACTAACGTATATACAGTAAGTATTGAATTTACGACAACTAGTAACGTCACGAGTGCCTCAGCGGAAGTGAGAAATATTAATGCTATTCGCTTCAGTTAAAATAGACATCGGACTTATGGTAATTACACGTTACTTTTGTTGACATATATGATATTGTGCATTACTCTATGGGTATACTTGATCAAAAATTTAGAAATGTACCAATTCGAATCGAATTAAAATAAATACAGCGGATGATAACGAGCGGGAGAGACCTGGATTAGCCGAGCACAATGGCTAGTGTTCAGGCACCGAAGGAGCAAGCTGCTGTGCACCCGGCGCAGTGGTTAATCTCTCAGGTAAATGTACCATCGTTGGACGCAACTCTGGAGAGTGCGCGAACTGCGCCACCCAAGGGGTATATGATCAGTCAGCCCGGTGAACTTGTCTGTAATCGCAGGCAGTTCACCCTTGTCGTGAGACACTGCTGATCGTGAAACTCTCAGGTATCGAGGACAGAGAGAGGGCCTAAGGCCTTCTTCTGTCCTTTTTTGATGTCATCATATCTAAATAAGGGACATTGTGGTGAAACTCCTGGATCGAAATGACGAATACATTTTACAAATATGAATCATGATTAATAATGGAGGGTTACAAGTGCGATTTAAAGATGTTTTCTCAATTATTGGTCCATCGATGACGGGGCCTTCAAGTTCACATACAGCTGGTGCGGCAAGGTTAGGAAGAATTGCTCGTCAGTGGCTGGGATGTACGCCAGATCGTGCCCGGCTGACGCTGTACGGTTCATTTGCAGATACGTATCAGGGGCACGGAACAGATTTGGCACTGATCGGTGGTCTGCTGGATTATGTCACAGACGATCCGCGTATCCCGGATGCAGAGCAATACGCAGAGGAAGCGGGCATGGAGGTTGAGTTTTATACAAGTGGCCTACCTGCTCCTCATCCAAATACGGTCAAAATTGAGTTGTGGCATGGAGAACGTGCCTGCTCCTTAATCGGTGCATCCATTGGTGGTGGAAGCGTATCCGTGCATTCGATGAATGATTTTCGTGTTCAGATTAGTGGTGAGTTTCCAACACTTGTTCTGCGACATGCGGACAAAGCAGGGGTGCTTGCATCGGTAACGTCCACGATCAGTTCATCCGGGGTTAACATCGGGTATATGCAGGTGGACCGGAAAGCCCGTGATGGCGAAGCGCTTACCGCGATGGAAATGGATGGTGTGCCTAATCCTGATATGCTCAAGCGTCTAAGGGAGCTGGACCATGTATTGGACATTCGTGTCATTGATTTGAAGAGAGGAGTTGATTCGGATGCGGTTTAAACATTTGCACGAACTGAATACGATCTGTACAGCAGAATCCAAAACCATTGCTCAGCTGATGATCGAGGAGCAGGTTCAGGAGACCAATACACCGGAAGCGGATGTTGTGAAGCAGATGTCTGAATATTATCAGGTGATGAAGGAAGCGGTACGCAAAGGGTTAACGGAAGATACGACATCACGCAGTGGATTAACAGGTGGAGACGGCAAAAAAATGGCTGAGTACATTCGCAAGGGTGAGACTTGCTCGGGAGATGCTTCCGCACTTGCCATGGCGTATGCCCTGTGTGTATCTGAAGTGAATGCCTCCATGGGCCGGATCGTGGCAACACCAACAGCCGGTTCCTGCGGCATTATCCCGGGTGTGTTTATTAGCTCACAGGAGCGGTTTGGCTGGACGGACGAACATTTGGTGAACGGGTTGTTCTGTGCGGGGGCGATTGGTTATGTTATTGCCAACAATTCATTTATCTCCGGTGCCGAAGGTGGCTGTCAGGCGGAAGTGGGTTCCGCTATTGGCATGGCTGCGGGTGCCATGGTTGAACTGCGTGGAGGTACACCGGAACAGGTTGTTCATGCCGTTGGTTTGGCGTTAAAAAATACACTGGGCCTTATCTGCGATCCGGTCGCAGGCCTTGTTGAAATCCCGTGCATCGTCCGTAATGGACTGGGTGCAGTTACGGCGCTGGCTGCGGCTGACATGGCCCTGGCCGGAGTGCGTAGTGCCATTCCGTCAGACGAAGTCATCGATGTCATGCTGGAAGTAGGCAGTGCGATGCCGAGCCGCCATCGGGAGACAGCCCAAGGCGGGTTGGCCCAGACGCCAACAGGCCGCAAAATGATGCAAAAGCTGGCTAAACCAAAGGCAAAGCGTGCCGAGCCTGAGCAGGAGTCGAAACCAGCGGATTCTGACACAACTACAAGTGGGGCGGACAATGCTCAAGTGGACAAGGGTACTCAGGTTTAAGCTGAACCGGGACCACCGATATATAAATCAGTGACATTATGATGTATAACGGCGAATACAAAAATACAAAAACAAGCGTCCGCGAACCCGAATCCGGGTTATGCAGGACGCTTGTTTTATGCTACCAGATGAAGCGAAGTTAGGATACTTATATTTGACTTCAGATGAATGTGTATTATGACTCTAGTTCTGGCTCACAGCCGTACTCAGTACGGCATATCCATACGCGGGCAATTCAATGGCGAGTACGCCATCTTCCTTGGCAGTACGATGGTTTCCGCCGAATAACTCGGTCCATTCCTCGTCACCAGCCTCCAGCTCGACAATAGCCGTCTCTTCTGATCGATTGAACAGAACCAGAATGCGTTCCTCCTCATTTTGCCGTTCAAATACCAGTTGGCTGCCATCATGACGAGCCTGCAGGAAACGAACGGTGCCTTCTGCACGCAGGGCAGGATGAGCATGACGCAGGGAGATCAGCTTCTGATAAAAGTCGAACAGCTCTCGGTCCTGCTTTGCTTCATCCCATTCCATGCATTTACGGCAACCCGGATCATGTTCGCCATCCATGCCAATCTCGTCTCCGTAATAGATGCACGGAGCACCCATGTAACTGAACTGGAATAACGCAGCCAGCTTCATCTTGCGCTGGTCGCCTTCACACAGCGTGAGCAGCCGCGTGGTATCGTGGCTGTCCAGCAAGTTAAACGCCACTTCGCTGGCCTGAAGCGGATAACGGGATAACTGTCGCCCGATGGAGTTTGCGAACTGTTCGGCGTGCATCGTATTTTTCACAAAGAATGCATTCACGGCATCGGTAAACGGATAGTTCATGGACGCATCGAACTGGTCGCCTTGCAGCCAGGAGGAAGACTCGTTCCATACTTCGCCCAGAATATAGGCATCCGGATTAGCCGCTTTGACTACACGGCGGAAATCACGCCAGAATGCATCGTCCACTTCGTCTGCCACATCCAGCCGCCATCCGTCCGCACCTACTTCCTTGATCCAATACTCGGCAACCTCCAGCAGATAGGCCTTAACCTCAGCATTCTCCGTATTCAGCTTTGGCATATGCGCTTCGAATCCGAAGGTCTCATACGTAGGAATGCCGTCCTTCACGTCCAGCGGGTATTCATGTACATGGAACCAGTCCTTATATTTGGATTGTTCTCCGTTCTTCTGTACATCTACAAACGGCGCAAATGTCTTCCCGGAATGGTTGAACACAGCATCCAGAAGTACGCGAATTCCGCGTGCATGGCACAGCTCGACCAGTCGTTTCACGGTATCTGCGTCACCAAAGTGCCGGTCTACCCGCAGGTAGTCTTCGGTATCGTATTTGTGATTGGTGGTGGCTTCAAAGATGGGGGTGAAGTAGATCGCATTAATGCCAAGATCGCTGATGTAATCCAGATGGTCGATTACGCCCTGAAGGTCACCGCCGAAGAAATTGAAAGGTGTCGGCTCACCACCCCACGGCTCTACCTTTTCCGGACTAATATCCGGGTTGCCGTTGGCGAATCGTTCAGGGAAAATCTGATAGAACACTGCATCCTTAACCCATGCAGGGGGTGTGAATACAGCTCCAGCATGAATATAAGGGAACTGGAACATACGACCCGGATCGTCCGGTTCTTTTTCCTGGAAGTCCGTCTCGGTCATCCAGATCTGTTCGTCTCCGTTTTTGAGCAGAAAAGAGTATTTCAGTCGGTGGTAGGGAGGTTTCACCTCACCCTCGAAGTAATCGAACATGGAGTCAGAGGTGAACTTTGTTAAGGGAACCAGCGCTTTGGTTGCATCCCACGCATATTTATCCCCGGTCAGGGCATGTACCTCGGTCAGATCATTCTTTTTGGCACGCAGGCGCAGATGGATTGTATCTTGGTCATAGGCATAGGCCCAGTTTCGTTTCGGTTGATGATAAATAGCTTCCAGCAACATAATGATTTCCTCCCGTCAGGTGTAGAACTAGTATGTACTTGGTAGACTTGATGGATATGACGTTACCCAAGGTAATGGATAAGCTATAATTAGCATGTGTGGTAACGTAAAGGCTTCAACATTGTTTCAACAAGACATGAATCCATATGTTATAGACAGCTTTTATCATGAAGATGTTCAGATATATCATTAACCCAATGGGGGCAGAAAGGAAACGAATATTCGGATGAAAACCAAACTGTTATATATTGAAGACGATACGGAAATTGCGACTTGGGTCAGAGCCGATCTGGAGGAGCGCGGTTATGAGGTGGTATGGCTCGGCAGTGGTGAAGGTGCAGCGGAGGCTGCTGTCGGTTGTTCACTCATTATTCTTGATGTCATGCTGCCTGGGCTGGATGGATTTACGGTGGGCCAGCGACTGAAAAAAGAACATCCCGCCGTGCCCATTGTCATGCTCTCGGCCAGAACGTCCATTGACGATAAGTTGCACGGTCTTGATTTTGCCGATGACTATGTGACCAAACCATTTCACCCCGATGAACTGGCTGCCCGGATTGAAGTACAACTGCGTAAGGCAGGAACAGCGGTCTCATCGGATACAGCCCTGAAGCTGGATCATCTCTCCATCTATGAGAAGGACAACCGGATCGTCAATGAGGAGACGGGAGATGAGATTATTTTATCGGGAAAACAGTTCCACATCTTCGCCTACCTGCTACGACATATGGGCATGATTCGAACCAAAGAGCAGATCTATGAAGCCGTCTGGAACGAGCCCTATCTGGATGGGGACAAAACTTTAATGGTACATATTCGACATCTACGCGAAAAGCTGGAGCTTGATCCGGCCAATCCTGTAGTTATTCAGACGGTCCGTGGTGTGGGATATCGTGTGAAGAAGCCATGATTCGGTTGTTCAGAGAACGGAAGATCATGAAGGGAGAACGAAGCATGGAGCAAAAGCAATCCGGGCGGCGCAAGCTTCGCTTTGGGCGGTCCTTGATGTCCAGATACATCCTCCTGATCTTGGCGGCTGTATTATTTGTGCCCGTTGTACTTCCGATCATATCCGTTATATATATTGTTGTAGTGAATAACACGGACACGAATATGAACCACGCCGCGCCTTACGGTGATGTTACTAAGATCAGTAACCTCTGGTCACATGAAGCGAAGAACCTGGATGGTGCTTCGGATGAAGAGATTAAGGCCCGGTTGGAGCAATTACATGGCTCGTATCCCAAAGCTTCCATGTATCGTGTGAAAGCGAGCGGTGAGACCCTCTTTATTCTCGGTAGTGAAGATGTAACGCTTCTGAAATCCACGTCGCCGGATGGCAGGACAGACACGACATTGAGATGGTCACTGGATTCCGGGCAAACGGCAGAGACCCGAATTCCAGCCTTATGGAATGTAAACAATACGGTGCAATTCATGAAAGAAGCTTCTTTTCGCGATCCACTGACCGTAGTTGCATATATTGGCGGAGCTGAGCAGGACAAAGGACAGGGATTCATGATCATTGAAGTGCCACGGTCACTTCTGCAAATGAATCAGAGTAACTGGCCGATGGAACTCTTGTATCTTGGTATCGTAATGACCCTCATCTTTCTGATCTTTATCATTATGTCGATTCTCTTCTTCGCACGCATTCGCAAACGACTTATTCGGTTGCAGACGGCCATGATGACCACAGGCAAGGAAGGTCTCCCGCTTCCGGTAGATATCCGCCGGACAGACGAGATTGGTCAACTAGAGGAATCCTTCAATCAGATGGTGCATCAACTGTCCGACAGCCGCCACCGTGAACGCGAAGAAGAACAATTGCGCAAACGTCTCATTGCAGGGCTTTCCCATGATCTGCGCACCCCGCTAACGGTGATTCGTGGACATATGCATGCTTTGCACAAGGAAGAGCTGAGCGAGCAAGGTGACCGTTCATTACATCGCATGGAAGCAAAGATGGAGGACCTCGGCGGGCTCATTGACAACATGTTATCCTACAATTTGCTCACAAGTGGGAAATATACACTGAAGCTGGAAGAGAAAGATATACTTCGGATCGTCAGGGAAACGGCGGCCGCCTGGTACCCGGTCTGGGAGAAAGAGCAATTCGATATTGATATTGACCTGCCAGAGGAACCGTTGATTTGGCATATGGATGAACAGGGCATGCGCCGTATTCTTGATAATTTGTTCCAAAACGTGATCCGTCATGCCGCCAACGGGAAATATATTGGTATATCTACTCAGGAGATTCAGGGTGAGACGGCCATCGTTATTCAGGATCGGGGTCCGGGAATGCAACAGAATTCCGACACAAAAGGCACAGGTCTAGGCTTATCCATTGTAGACCTGTTGATTCGTGAGATGGGTCTGCGCAAGCGGGTAGAAAGTTCCGATACGGGTGTCCAGACATATATCTACAGTGGTAAGGGAAACAGGGAAACAACAAACCGCTGAATTAGCTTTTTTAAACTAAACTTAAACTAGAGACTACTTTGGCTTTAACCTTGGAAGGTTACGATAGTTCTGAGGTGATCATACAGTGAGTGAAAATATTATTCAAACGGCTAATCTATGGAAAACATACCGGGACCGTGCAGCGGTCCGTGAACTTGATCTGCATATTAAAAAGGGAGATATCTACGGCTTCCTCGGTCCCAACGGCGCCGGCAAAACAACAACGATTCGCATGCTTCTCGGCTTGATTAAACCAACCAAAGGTGTGATCCGTGTCTTCGACAAGGATATCCGCAAGGATCGCATGGATATTTTGCGCCGTGTGGGTTCCTTGGTCGAATACCCGTCCTATTACGGCCATCTGAACGCAGTAGAGAATCTGGAAACTTTGCGCCGCATCATCAATGTACCAAAATCCAGAATTGCTGAAGTGCTGTCCATTGTAGATCTGACCAAGGATGCCAAACGTTCAGTGAAGGGGTATTCCCTTGGGATGAAGCAACGTCTGGGTATTGCCAGCGCTTTGCTGGGTGAACCAGAGCTGCTGATTCTGGACGAACCAACGAATGGGCTTGATCCTGCCGGTATTCAGGAGATTCGGGAACTGATCAAACGCATGCCGCTGGAACATGGCATTACCGTTCTGGTTTCCAGCCACTTGCTGAGTGAAGTCGAACAGATGGCAAGTCGTGTTGGTATTATCCGTGAAGGCAAGATGGTGCTTCAGGATACCATCGCAAGTCTGCATAGTCAGACGGGTAGCTCTATCCGATTAACGGTTTCCGAGCCGGAAGAGGCTATGAAGCTGGCGAGAGAACAGGGCCAATTTGGTCAGCAACAAGGTTCTGCATTAACTTTTCCTTATATGGATAACAGTTCAGTGGCACTGCTTGTGCGCCGATTAATTGAGCAGGATCATGATGTGTATCGTGTAGAGGAACAGCGTCAGTCGCTGGAAGATCTGTTCATGCGGGTCATTGGCGAGGGGGCTTCCATATGACCGGGCGTGCATTATCGTCAGACTGGCTCAAGATTCGGGGGAAAGGGATCTGGTTTCTTGTCTTTCTGGCCCCTCTTGGATTGACAGCGATGCAGGCGCTTAATTTTGGCTTACGGCTGGACTATCTGAAAGAGCAGTATGCAGATAACCTGTGGGGCGGATTATTGGGCAATGTGGTTGTCTTTGTGCCCTTGTCTCTGATGCTGGGAGCAACCATTCTCAGCTCCATGATCGCTAATGTTGAGCATGAACAGGGATCGTGGAAACAGTTGCTCGCGATGCCCATTCCCAGACCAGCCGTGTATTTAGCCAAGTTCCTGCTTGCTTGTGTGCTGCTGGTGATCTCCTGCCTGCTCTTAACCGCAGGCATTGTAGGTCTGGGTCTGATCCTCGGATTCCATGCCAGCGAAATACCTTGGACACATGCGATCAAGCTGGGTCTATTGCCTTTGGCTGGTGCACTTCCGGTGTTGTCACTGGAGTTGTGGCTCACGATGGTTAACAAAAATCAGGCGCTTCCCGTCACCCTGGGCATCGTTCTCGCGATAACGGGTATGTTCTCACTCAGTATCTCACCAATCTTTCCGCTCGCATGGGCACAGATGGCCTGGAATGGGCCTAATCCATACCTGTATGCAGGCATGGGGGCAGGTCTAGGGTTATTAATCCTGTTGCTGGGTATGATGCATTTTAGCCGGAAGGATGTGGCCTGATATGAGCTTTGCGACAACGTACTTCCGAATCTTGTCCGCTGAACGATTGAAAATGAGCAAATCGCCCATATGGCTCCTGATTCTGCTGAGTCCACTCATTGCGCTGCTCATCGGACTGTTGTCCACGCCATCGGGAAATTGGCAGGTATTGATGACCACGATGGTTTTCCTGCACGGATTGTTATTGTTACCGATGCTTACTGGTGTGTTTACGTCCTTTGTCTGCCGTTTCGAACATGCAGGTGGAGGGTGGAAGCAGATGCTGGTTTTACCGCTCACACGTTCAGGTGTATATGCAGGTAAACTGACGATTGTACTCATGCTTCTGGCGGGCACGCAAGTATTGTTGCTGATGTCCATTCTGCTGGCAGGCATGTTTCACGGCATTACGATGCCAGTACCTTGGGGATTCTTGGTAGGTAAACTGCTGCTTGGCTTGCTGGCCTGTATACCCCTGGCTGCCCTGCAGATGTTCGTTTCATTGGTGTGGAGCAGCTTTGCCGCACCGCTCGCACTGAATTTTGCATTGACCATACCGAATATTCTCATTGTAAACTCGGCGACATATGGGCCGTATTATCCATGGGCACAACCGATGATTCTGATGACACCAGTGGACGGCGCAGGTTTCGGAGCCTACAATGTTCCACTGATCACAATGCTGGCGGTTGTTGGAGGCAGTGCTGTTATTTTCATTGGAATCGGCATGATGTATTTTGCAAAAAAAGAAATCTGAAAAATCCGTTACACCCTTGGTTATCGTAGATCAAAATCCTCTTTAAGCAAAACATGCAAGCTCTATTGTATGTAGGCTTCAGGAGGATTTTTTCTAATGTCTGACCCACCCATCATGAATGGTTAACTCCCGAATGATTTTGGCTGGTGCCCCGGCTACAAGTGTATTTTCGGGTACATCTTTGGTTACCGTGCTTCCTGCTGCCACAACTGCATTTCTGCCAATGGTCACTCCGGGCAAAATAAGCGCGCCTGTACCAATCCAGGCATTATCATGAATCACAATCCGCTTGGCAGTCTGGCTCCCGTCATCCAGCGAGTCAATCCGGTGGTAGGCACTGTCGAATATGCTTGTTCGAGGACCAATCATGACATTATTGCCGATGGTCACTTCAACGTTAGCGGCAATCCCCACACCTGCATTAATCATGACGTCATCGCCAATCGTTAATCGCGCGCCTTTGACCACCGTTAACTGGGTTCCCCAAGGTTTTCCTATGATGTTAAGTCGTTTTCCTACCTGCAAATCACCCAATTTATTCAGATAAACCTTACCCCTGATTCGTGGCAGCAGGCCCATAGAGGGCTGAATTTTACCAAAGATGGCCAAACCTCTTAGTTTACCGTAAACAATTTTAACTCTGTTGGGCAGCATGATTCATCCGTCCTCTCCGTAATCAAAAAAACTTTTTTTAAAGATTATAGCCTTTTCGATACAAAATGTATCGTTAATTTTATATCGAGGCATCATAAGAGCGGCTTATCTCTCTTTCTTTGAGAAAATTTGTTTCAGGTGGGGGTCGGGTTCATCCTCTCAACTCCCTAACGAACCTGAGGAGTACTATTCAAGGATTTGAAGTGATCTCAGCAATCTAAGGAACCTGAGACATGTTATATCCAATGAAACAACCGTTTGCAGCGTATATAACAGGAGATTATGGAGATTAACGTGTCTGATGTTCCTTAAAATTTACAAAGGGCACATGGACGCCAAATAAGATGTCCTGGGTTCTTTAGAAAATCGTTTAGCCATCCGCCAGAATCGGCTGACTTGGACTTGAACTTCAAGCTTGTTAGAGGCTTAATTTGATCCTTGTATAAAATGTCTGCCTTTGCAGGCACCTCCTAAGTAAATCAAAATTCCAAGTATTACCTCACACATCATGTGAATTGAACCATAGATTACAAGCAAAATGAGACGAGAATCTGGTAAAATAAAAAAAGCTGTTTCTAGGCAGGCTTACATGGTTATTCGAGGGTAGGCCCATTTTTGTAAGGGATGATTAATCCCTCCTGTTAGATGAAGATATTGGCTGAGAAAAGAGGGGTAAGCCTTGGATATTAATAAAACGGAAACCCTGAAGCGCATTATTTCTGAGGGAAGTTCTTACCAATCACTGTTTTTTAACCATCCGGATGCCATTTATGTAATGGACATCCATGGAAACTATATTGATGCTAATCCCTCGGTAGAGCGGATATCTGGGTATACACTGGATGACTTGATTCGTATGAATCAGAGTGAGATCTGTCCTCCGGACAGTGAAAATTCACGCAAACAATACATTAAAGAGGTACTGGCTGGACGTTCAGTCAGTAATCCCATTACTTTTTATCATAAAGATGGTTCCCTGAAACAGGCAGAGATAACGTATGTGCCTATAACGGAGGGAAAAGAAGTTGTAGGAATCTATGGCATTGCCAAAGATGTTACCGATATCCTGGAAGTGCAACGTGAGCTTAAGGAGGCACAGGAGAAATATCAGGTGCTGGCTGACCATGCACAAGATCTGATTACAACTTGTGCTACGGATGGCGAGTTGTTATACGTTTCCCCTTCCGTGTACACCTTGCTGGGTTATAAGCCGGAGGAAGTCATAGGTAAGTCCTTCAAGGATTATTGTTATTCGGGAGATTATCCGGACCCTATGGATCTTTCCAAGATCGGCAATGGCTGCAAGATGCGTGTGTTGCACAAGAAGGGACATTATATCTGGATGGAGACATTGGCGAAACCTGTTGCTGGAGAGCGTGGCAAGAGTGTCCAGATTGTAAGCATCAGCAGGGATATCACCCAGCATAAGGATGCGGAAAGACGTCTTCGGGAAAGCCGTCAGCGATACAGATCGTTGTTCGAACATAACCCGGCAGCTGTGTATTCATTGAATCTGGAAGGTAAATACAGCGCAGTGAACAGCAAACTGGTGCAAATGTTGGATATTCCGCGCAATAAGCTTATTGGCCAATCTTTTTTATCCAATCTGGATAAATGCGAAGTGCAACATGGCAAACATTATTTTGACATGGTGAAGCAAGGCGAACCGCAATATTATGAGACCCGAGTCGTCAATTCAAGTGGTCGGAAGATTGAAGTATCTGTTACGAATGTGCCCATTATTGTGGATAAGGAAATGGTGGGCGTCTATGGGATCGTGTCCGATATTACCGAGCGCAAGGAATACACGGAACGGATTCAGGAGCTCAGCAAGCAACATGAGCTGATTCTCAACACGGTTACGGAAGGAATATTTGGTTTGGATGCGGATGGAATCACCATGTTTATGAATCCAGCAGCAGCTTCGATGTTCGGTTATGAGGCGAAAGAATTCATTGGCAAAAACTCACATCCCATCATCCATCACACCCGTGCAGACGGAAGTCATTTGCCACAAGAAGAATGCCCGATCCACATGACCGTGTTGGATGGACAGATACGTTCAATCAAGGAAGATGTGTTCTGGCGTAAAGATGGCAGCAGCTTTCTGGTGCAGTATCAGGTGACGCCGATTATTGAACAGGGACAGATTCAGGGCGCGGTGGTTGTATTTAATGATGTGACTGGCGAACGTGAAATTGTACGTGCCAAAGAGACAGCTGAGCTGGCAGCTCAGGCCAAGTCGGAATTTCTGTCGATGGTTAGCCATGAGATCCGGACACCGATGAACGGGATCGTGGGGATGACAGAATTGTTGATCGGTACCGATTTATCGGAAGAACAGCGTGAATATGCCGAGATTATTCGAGACAGCGGCGATGCTCTGCTGAACATCCTTAATGATATTTTGGACTTCAGTAAGCTGGAATCCGGGAAAATGGCACTGGCTTATGAACCATTTGCATTACGCAAGATGCTGGAACAGGTTGCCGAACTGTTTAAACCGCGTGCAGATGAGAAACATCTGGAGATCAGATATCGTCTCAATCCAAGCATTCCTGAGTTCATGGTTGGTGACGCCATACGTATCCGGCAGATTCTGGTGAACTTGGTTGGAAATGCGCTCAAGTTCACAGATCAGGGAAGTATTGAGGTTGCCGTGGATATTATCAAGGGCAGAAAGCCTGAAGACAGTGTTCTTGATTTTGCGGTGCAAGATACGGGAATTGGCATCCCCGCTGACAAGCTGGATCAGTTGTTTCAGTCCTTCTCTCAACTACACCCGGTGATTAACCGGAAGTATGGTGGTACCGGACTGGGACTGGTCATCTCCAAGCGACTCGTGGAGATCATGGGGGGCAGTATCAGTGTCGAGAGCATAGAAGGGGAAGGCTCGACCTTCCGGTTTGCTGTTCCTGCGGCGAGTGTAGATGCTTCAGCAGAACAGACAGCAAGTCAGTTCCATCATGATCGCACACGTCAAAGTGATAAGGTGGCCATGCGTATTCTGGTGGCGGAGGATCATCCGGTGAACCGGAAGATTTTGCGAGAATATCTGGAGAAGCTCGGATACCACGCAGATGTATGTACTAATGGTGTGGAGGCAATTGATGCCATCTCTCAGAATGCTTATGATATTGTCCTGATGGATATTCATATGCCTGTGATGGATGGACTGAAGGCGACAGACCTTTTACACCGCCTAATTCCACAGGATCGCATACCTCCAATCATCGCAGTTACAGGCAATGCCAAACGTGAAGATAAGGAAGCTTGTCTGGAGATTGGTATGCGTGACTTTATTAGCAAACCGGTTATGCTGAGTGAGTTGAAGCGGGTGTTACAGCAGTGGGGGCCAAGGGACGAACCTCAGCTTGCACCAAATTGAACAACTACTCAAATCAATTATGAAATTGATTCATCTGGCTGTGAAAAATAATAAACGCAAACATGCCAATAACACTCCATGCGAGGAGTCTTATTGGCATGTTGCGTTGGCAGGCTTTTGAAGTTGAGCTGAAGCATACAAAGTGGAGTTGTATACGAATGGCTTATACCAATGTCAGACGATTGATGTTACCTGATAGGATTTCACAGGAATTGTTGAATTTCTCACGTTCCGTTGCATCCAGATTCAATTCGATAATCTCCTGAATGCCATTGCCACCGATGATTGCAGGAACACCGACGCAGACGTTGTGTTGCTCGTACTCTCCGTCCAGAATAGCCGATACGGCGATGATCTTGTGTTCGTCATTGAGGATGGAACGAGTGATATGCGCGAGGGCGTTGCCGATCCCGAATTGGGTAGAGCCTTTACGGGTAAAGATCTCCCAGCCGGCATCCTTTGTTTTGCGTGCGATATCCTCCAGATCCAGATGTTTGAAGCGCTCCTTGTGCTGATCCATAATGTGCATAATCGGTTTGCCACCAATGGTCACATGGGACCAGGCCACGAACTGGGATTCTCCATGCTCCCCGAGAGCATAACCATGCACACTTCGTGGATCGATGGAGAAGACTTCAGACAGCAGTGTTTTGAGTCGTGAAGAGTCAATGGACGTGCCTGTACCGATGACGTGTTCGCGCGGGAGGCCGGATAATTTCCATACCATATAAGTTACTATGTCAACCGGATTGGCAGCGACGACAAAAATCCCGTTAAATCCACTGTTCATGATCGGGACCACGATGTCTTTGGCAATCGATTCCGCTTCCTCCAGAATATCCAGCCGTGTCTGTCCTGGCTTGGGATTTGCCCCGGCAGTTAAGATAATAACATCCATATTGCCACAATCGGCGTACGTGCCTGCATATACCTTGGTGCGGTTATGTGTGAAGTCCATACAATGGGAAAAATCCAGTGCCTGTGCTACAGCACGGTCATACGTCCGGTCCACCATCATAATTTCCCTGCATATCGATTGATTAATCATGGAATACGCACAACTCGAACCGACAAGACCCGCCCCGATCACCGCTACTTTGCCTGATTTGCCTAACACTGCCGTTCAGCCCCCATTTAGATTGATATTTATCCGTTACTCATGCGTCCTATGTTAAGTATAGTCCTTTATTTTATGCTGGAATCCACTTCTACGTTACATAAGATAACACATGAAAAAGCTGTGCAGCAATGATATCCGCTATCGCGGGAGCGTATTGGAGTAACGGAGTTAACAAAATTGACATGAATAATCCATAATCATAAGATTTGACGGCGTTTGCACCTGTGTCATTCGACATGACAGCATTCATGCTCGTTGTCGGATTGGGGGTTATTTGTGCGGATCATATACCTGACAAAACTTCTTAGGAATCCGCAGAAACAGAACAAAACCGCCAAAGGGATCTGCCGAGAAGCTGACGAATACATACGGACAAGCAAAAGATAAGCATACTTGATCCATGAGACAGGTTGCCCCGATCCGATGACGGTTCCATAAAGGAACGCTGAAGCCATAATGTTTTTATTCAAGAATCAATTTCATAACTCACTAAAGGTATTATGAAATTGATTCCCAAAAGACTTCATTCCGGGAGGGAATTAATGATGATTGAAGAAGCAGGAGCAACGACGGAAACGGCCAAGAGCCTGGGCATAGGTGCCAGTACTCTTCGTAAATATGCGGCGGCACTGGAAGAACAGGGATACCGGTTCGAACGGTCAGCCAACAAATCCAGACTATTCAAGTCCGACGACATCGAGTGCATTGAACGGCTGATGACTGAACTCAGAGAGCATAATCTACCCTTGGCTGATGCTGTGGTGACTGTATTGGCTCCAGAAGCACCTGTAGCTGTAGTAGAGGTGGATGTACCGGTGGTGGGAATTGAAGGTCTGTCAGAGGCGGAATGTGCAGCGACAGTCATGTCATCTGTACTCCCTGAAGAACCTGAAATAATGGGTAATCTGAGATCCTATGAAGGTCTGGGGCAACTGGTAAGTGAGGTGACTTATGGTGCTGTAGAACAACAGCAGGATGATCGGGTACAGCTGCTGCAACAGCGGGTCGATGAACTGGAGCTGACCCTTCAGCATCTGGCGGAGACACATATGGCGCTTCAGGAACAGATGGAGAAACAGCGTCTATGGATGAACGAGAAGCTGGAAGAGGAGCGGGATCGTGAACTCGTAACCAATCTGCGCAGTTTCCAGGGAAGAAAACGCAAACCCAAAGGAGTATCCCTGCGTATGTTGTTCGGGTTCCTGCCCAAGAAGCATAAGGAAGCTTGAGCAACAGGCATTTACCCATCGTGATTTTGCATTATGGGCCTGATATAATAAGCTCCATACAACATGAAGACTGGCAACGAACTGCTCAGTATAGATAAAGACTGAGTGGATTAGGAAGCTGGCGTGGGAGGATCTGTGGAGCTGCGACGAAGTTGGCAAAGATTGCTCGGACTATGGACGGATCGTCCTCGGCGGAAAGGCACGACCATTGCTGAGCGTTATACAATACAGGAATTGCTGGGTATGGGGAGCTATGGGCTGACATACCTGTGTACAGATGACCAGAACGGCAGGGAAGTGGCATTGAAGGAGTCCAAACCTAGCAAGGGCAGACTCTCTGCGCACCTGTTGGAGCGGGAGGCGGACGTGATGAGACGTCTGCATCATCCAGCGATCCCTGATCTATTGGATGTGTTCACATCCGGGAGACGAAGTTATATCGTTACCGAGTATATTCGTGGACAGACGCTGGAAGATTGCATATTTGAGCAAGGTCTTCGATATACGGAGCGGGAATGTGTGGAATTGGCAGGTCAACTGCTGGCTCCAGTGGCTCATGTGCATGAGCAGGGATATATTCATGGAGATGTGCGAATTCCCAATGTTATTTTACGTGAAGGGACGGTGCATCTGATTGACTTTGGCCTGGCGAGACGCTTGGGGGAGCCGTTGTTGCCGGAGCTAAAGCGACGTATGCGTGAAGTCCCTGAGCCTGAAGATGAACCGGCTACACCGGATCATGATTTGCAGGATATCGGCCACTTTCTTCTCTTTATGCTGTATTCGGCTTATGAGCCAGAGAAGGGCCGTGAACCCGCCAGCTGGCAGGAGGAACTTAAGCTTACGCCGGAATTGCACCAGATGCTGGAGCGACTCCTTGGACTCCGTCCAGGTTATGAAGGCGGAGCGATGGAGTTACAGGCAGAAATTGAGAATGTGTTGCTGAAATTACAATGAATAAGCTCTATAGGCGGACCTATATTTGTTATCTGTGACCTCTTCGTATTATATCTGCAGGGGTCTTTTTCCTTTTTGCTGAAAATGCAAAACGTATCAAAACAGTGGGTTAAATGATATAATGGATAACAATTACACGTTGAAGGAGGCGATTCATCTTATGCTTAAAAAACTGGAAGGCGATCATGCCGAATTATTCAAAACATGGTTTCATAGCAAAAAAGACACCATTGTGGATATTGAAGGTAAGCATTATTTAATCAAGCCGCTGGAAAACGTGGTTCAGGAAGAAATAGAAAGTGATCTGGAGCTCAAAGCTTTAATTATGCAAGCCAAAAAAGATATTTCTTCGGGTAGGGTCTACTCTACAGATGATATAATTGACGCAATTGAAAAAGGGAATTTATAGATGTTGATCCAGTGGACACCTTCAGCAAGACAGGCTCTCGCTCAAATCAGAAGTGTTCGTTTTACTCAGGAAGAGACAAAGCTCTATAAGATTGAACTAGTTCGAAGAATTGAGATGAAAGTGGCTGTCATGGCGGAATCCATGCCAGCTCAGGAACCATCCTGGCAAGGGACGTACCGGATATTAGTTGATAAATTTAAAGTGTATTATTCGTTCTCCCTGGATAAGCGAATTTGCTATATTGAAGCATTAAGACATCAAAATCAGCAAAATTGATACATACTTATATAGAAACAATAAAGGGGTGTTCTGTTAGCCGTGTGTATGGCTAGCGAACACCCCTTTATTACATATTCATTTATTGTAGGGTCCAATAAGCTGGTGTGATCATTACTCTTTAAAAGCAGTCGTGAAAGCCGCTTAGCTGGAGCTATATTTTCTGCTTTTGTAATACCCGGAGCCACTACGGCTATCCCGGTATTTCACATCTGAAGAAGAATAGCGCTTGTAGGAACGCTTGCCTGAGGAGCTGCTGTGACGTTTATATGAGCGCCTGTCTGAGGAGCTATGACGTTTGCGGTGAGATGAAGATTTGGAATCGATAAGTTTGCCGATAATCTTTTTGAACATGAGCTTTCACCCTTTCGACTTCAATTGTTTTAAGCATATACGTGGCTAGATCAGAAGGGGTTTCGATTTTTTCATGGATAATTGTATTCAATGGACAGGAGCTTGGCGTATAATAGGATGTTGCTGATTGCGCGGAATTTTTTATTTTGAGTGTTTAGCGTTACAATAGAGGACAGGATAAGATTTTAACGGACAGGAGTAGTTGTTATGATTACAATAAAGACCAAAGAACAGATTGAATATATGAAAAAAGCCGGAGAAATTCTCGCCGCATGCCATAGAGAAATTGCAAAGATGATTCGTCCAGGCATTACGACACAGGAGATCGACCAGTTTGCAGAAGCTTTTATGAAGAAAAATGGCGCTACGCCGGAACAAAAGGGATATAACGGATACCAATATGCGACATGTGCGTCGGTTAATGATGTGATCTGTCACGGGTTTCCGGGAAAATATGCATTGAAAGACGGCGATATCGTTACAATCGACATGGTGGTTAATCTGAATGGCTGGCTGGCGGATTCGGCTTGGTCATATGCTGTAGGTGAAGTGACTCCGGAAGCACAACATCTGCTGGATGTAACCAAAAACTCTCTGTACAAAGGCATTGAACTTGCCGTGGTGGGCAACCGGATCGGAGATATCTCCAATGCGATTCAAGTGTATGCAGAAGGTGAAGGCCTATCGGTTGTGCGTGAGTTTATCGGACACGGCATTGGTGAGAAGATGCATGAGGAACCACAAGTCCCTCACTACGGTCCGCCTCATCGGGGTCCGCGTCTCAAGGAAGGCATGGTTATTACGATCGAACCGATGCTGAATATTGGTACGTTCCGAAGTAAGCTGGATTCAGATGGATGGACTGCTCGTACTTTGGATGGAAGTCTGTCTGCCCAGTATGAACATACGATTGCGATTACGGCGGATGGTCCAGTGATTTTGACAGCACAATAATAGCCAAAAGCAGCTACAATGTGACGATATTTGCATATTTCAAGGCGGCCCACGTTTGTGAACCGCCTGTTTCGGTTTAAACTATTAAGAAGTGATAACACAGAGCCAGTGGTAAGTGATCTCAGCTGACAAGGGTTAACCTTGCGTCCACTTGGCAACAAGGAGGTAATTTTGGTGTCTTTAAATAAACAGATCGTACTTGCTTCTCGTCCCGAAGGTGCCCCATCCAGAGAGAATTTCAACTTCATTGATGCACCTCTTCCTGAACCGGAAGCTGGGCAAGTCCTGGTACGTACATTATATTTGTCGGTTGATCCATACATGCGGGGCCGCATGAAAGATACAAAATCCTATGCTGCACCGTACGCGTTAAATGAAGTGATTAAGGGTGGAGCCATTGGACAGGTTGTGGAATCTTCGGAACCGAATCTGCGCAAAGGTGACCTCGTATCCGGTATGTGGGGCTGGCAGCAATATGCCGCAGTGAATACGGCTGATCTTTCGCTAATTGATACCGAAGAAGCACCAATCACGGCTTACCTGGGTGCGCTGGGCCTGACGGGTCTGACGGCTTATTTTGGTATGGAGGACATCGGCAAACCGAAGGACGGCGAAACGGTTGTTGTATCGGGAGCAGCCGGAGCGGTAGGCATGATTGCAGGTCAGATTGGTAAAATTGTGGGAGCACGCGTGGTTGGTATTGCAGGCTCTGATGAGAAATGCGCTTATTTGAAAGAAAAGCTGGGCTTCGACGTGGTGTTGAATTACAAAAAGGAGCAGGATATGTCAGCGGCCATTGAACGGGCTTGCCCGGACGGTGTAGATGTCTACTTTGACAATGTGGGCGGGGACATCTCGGATGCAGTCTTGCGCCACATCAATCGGAATGCACGTATTCCGTTATGCGGTCAGATCTCGTCCTATAATCTGGAGAAACCGGATATCGGGATGCGACCACAGACGTTGCTGTTAACAAATACAGCATTAATGAAAGGTTTCCTGCTGGGTGACTATACGAAATCCTTCAAGGAAGGCCGCGCCAAGTTGGCGAAATGGATCAAGGAAGGTCATATCCAGTATGAAGAAAACATTGTGGACGGGTTCGAACAGACGCCGGAAGCATTCATGGGTCTTTTCTCGGGAGATAATCTGGGCAAGCAACTGGTTAAGGTTGCAGATCCTGAATAGATAATGAATGGTTTACATGTACAATTAGGTTGAAAATGAAAAGACACGTTCTGCACACCGAGGGTGCAGCAGAACGTGTCTTTTTTATCTGTAAATCTATGCGTGGTCTATGTAGGTGACTAGTGTTCGGCGACCAGCACTTCTTTGTAGTGTTTGTACATATATACACGCCAGCGTACAATCATGCCAAAAGCCAGCAGGAAGAACAATCCGCCTGTTTGCGGAATACTTACATATCGCTGAATGACTTCATGCAGGATCAGGCGTACGGCCAGCAATCCAAGCAAGATAAAAGCAAAGCTGCGAGAACGTGTGGCAAAAATTTCTTCACCTACTCGTTCAAACCGTGTACTGCGAATGAGGGGATAGGAGAAGAGGAACCAGCCCACCAGAAACGCAATGAATGCCCAGAGTAGAGGAACATGAGTCTCCGGTACAACAAACATGAGAAATCCTGTGCTCATGCCGAGCGGAGGAATAAGGATTTTACGAATGGTCACCGGTCTGTGACTGGCTTTCATGCGGATGAAGATGGCAAGCAGTGCCATGACAAGCATGCCCACGGTTGCTCCGATTTGCAGGTAGTACGGACTGATTTGAGCCACGTAGAACTCCCTCTTTCTGGAATAATATGTTATCCGGAGATCCGGAACCCAATACGAATTGCCGGAATTTTCAGTTCCTATTATATCACAAACGCAGAAAGCCGATAGAAAGCTTAGTGTATCATATACCCGATATGTATTCACAGGGTGTATTTGAAAATTTTGTATTATTGTGCCCGTTGTAAGGCCGTTTATTCGATTAAGGGGAAATCATGCAATGATTGGACAACAATGGATGTATATCAAGCTTATCGGCTCACATCATAGAGGGTGGCTTGCAGGTAATACAGATTGGTTAGTACATGTGGTCAGCCTCATATGTGCAAGTGTACTAGCTTTTTTGCTGGTTATCTACAGTTACATCTTATGGATGAAATATAGCAGTAGACGCAGGGAAAAGGTTAAGACGGTACTGATGCAGGAATTACTTTCCGAAGATTCGGTGTTACAGCAGTATCTGGGCCAAGGAGAAGTGAAAGCTGACTTACTGAATATGAGTGGAGATCAACAGAGCGTTTTGCAGCAGTTGTTATTGCAACGGCTCGCTCAAGGTCCGGCAGAGCATGAGATTCTGCGAATTCGTCTGTTATCCTGGCAAGTCTTTGGAAGTTCATACCGGTCGGTTCTGAAGACGGGAAAGTGGAGTGAACGGGTCAACACGTTGTTATATATTGAACAGTTTCATATGATAGAGCTTCTGCCCAGGTTAGAGGATATGCTCCGGGTTACTTCCTGTACGCCGCTTGAACGCTTCATCATATTGCGCATATATGCCAGAACCGGTTATTTCAGAATCGTGAAGGAATTGTTGCGTGAGCAATATGTATGGTCCGATTCGCAGTATCTGCAGATTCTGCTGTTGCTTACCGATTCATCCTGGACTCGTCTGAAGGATCATTTTAAGGATGTACCTTACCAGATCCAGTCTAATATCGTCCATGCCATTCGTATTCGAGATGACCAGACGGAGGGTGCCGTTGTTCTACTGGAGAAGCTCATTCTTGGAGAGGATGCGTTGCTGCGTACCCACGCTTATCAGGCATTGGCTCAAGTGAGCAGAGGTCGCGAAGAGTTGCTGAAGGGGCTATTGCTGGTATGGAACGAATCTGGTGAGGAGAGGCAACGCTCTGAAAGACTAACAGTGACCCAGCTTATGGGTACTGTTCATGCGGATGCTTTTATTCCTAGACTGAAGGTAATGATGGGTGATCCTTCTTTTCAGATCCGACAGGAAGCGGCGAACTCTCTTGCCCGGTACGAGCAGGGACTTGAAGAGCTCCGGGATACGGCTGTAAACCATCCGGATAAATATGCAAGGCAGATAGCGGAGGAAACGCTGGAAAGGATGCAGTATGGACGAAAGATGGATTGAGATGCTGCGGAGTTTTGTTTTGGCATGTTACGAGGGGATATTTATCTATCTGGTGTTAGCGATTGTGATGTGTAGTGTTCTGGTCGTTGCTGCCGCTCGCACAATGATCCGCCGGAGGGATCTGGACCCGCTGCAATATCATGAGATGTTGGATGAAGAACTGGCTCCTGCGGTATCCCTGCTTGTTCCGGTGCGGAATAGCGAGGATACGATCGTACAGCGAATCAGCTGTCTGTTGGATATTCAGTATGCACGTTATGAGGTTATTATCATTAATGATGGATCAGAGGATGAGACCATACGGCGTCTAAAAGAAACCTATGACCTGATGCCCATTCGGAGTAAAGTTCATTATTCGGGACTCGGCCAGAGGATAGCTCAGATTAAATGTGTCTACCAATCCAGATTACATCATCGTCTGGTTGTGATCGACAAGGCGTATGGGGGACGAATGGACTCCCTGAATGCAGGTCTGAATATCTCGCAATATCCTTATATCGCCTCTGTTGGACCCAGGACAGTTCTGGAACGAGATGCATTGGTGAAGATTATGAAACCCGTTATGGATGCTCTCCCAGGAGAAGAGGTCGTTGCTTGTAGTGGACGAGTAGATCTCATGGCCCCCAGAAATACGAATCAAACGGATTTAACCGACAACGGCGCAAGAAGGACGGACAGTACGTTGTTTGTAATGCAGACCATTGAATACGTGCGTGCTTTTCTGATTAGCGGTGTGGGTCTTGTTCGTTATAATATTAATGTGCTTTTATTTACGTCTGAAGTATTCGGTATATTCAAAAAGAACCGGGTGTTGGAAGTTGGAGGTTACAAGTGCGATGACCAGGTCGCTCACATGGAACTGGTGATGCGGTTACAGAAACATATGAAGCAGATTCGGGAACGTGGCCGTATTATATATATTCCCGATCCGATCTGCAGGGTAGAAGTACCCGGTACATGGCATCAGCTGTGCAGACAGCGTATCGGTTGGCACATGCAGCTTGCAAGCAGTCTATGGACTCAGCGGAGCATGATCTTCAATCCGGCTTATGGCTGGATGGGGATGGTATCCATCCCGTATTTTATTTTGATCGAATTGTTGGGGCCTGTGTTGGAAATGGGAGCGATCGTGCTGTTCATTGCAGGCATAGGGCTACAGTGGGTGGATATTAACCTATGCATCATTCTCGTTCTGCTACTGACCCTCTATGGTTCCTTGTTGTCCGCAAGTGTGGTGATGTTCGAAATATGGTGTTCACGCAAGGCATATACATCCCGAGAGGTGACACGTCTGCTGTTGTATGCATGTACGGAGACGTTCTGGTTCAGACCACTGAATAACATATCCCGTATATATGGCATGTTGCAGGCTATGGGATTGCGGAAGGCAGAGGAAAAGGACAACAGTCATGGATTAGGGTAATCTAACGATCGATCCTGACAATACCTTGGAACAGAGCAAGGAGGAATACGCTTCATGAAAAAAAGTTACAGGCCAGCCACGATGTGGACGTTGGCTTGTTTTACAGTGGTATCGGTGGTGCTGGTTGTCCCATGGATTATGTGGCAATCCCAGGCCCCGGTTTCACTGAACATCATGATTATTGACAAGAGCAGACCGGATTTGTCCTATCAGGGGCACAAGGGGTTGGTTTGGCTTCTGAATCAACAGAAGATTGTACAGCACACAGGGGAGTACTACTCGTATGAAGAGGATTATTACGGTTATGATCTTCAGAACGGGCTTCCACGGATGAAGCAACTGCTGCCTGATGAGGTGACAGATACGGATCTGATCTATCTGACGGCGAATCGGAGTAGTCTGTCTGTACAGAAGAGTGAAGGGAAACAAGGCGGAATCTATGAAGGATTAACGATATACGATGTGCAGAAAATCCGCGAGGCTGCGTATAAAGGGGTAACGATTGTTGCCGAATACAGTGCATTGGCAAATACGGCTTCCAAGATGACAAGAGAGCAACTATACCCCATCTTGGGTGTGGACAGCAGTGGATGGCAAGGGAAATCGGTATCTAATCTGCAAAGTATAGAAGAAGTACCCCGTTGGATTCGGACGAACTATGAGCAGCAAGAGAAGAAGAAATGGTCTTATCACGGAGCGGGTATGCTGCTGATCCATATGGATGGACAGGTCATGGTACTGGCGAAAGGTCCGGATGTGAAGACAGGCAATATACAGATTGCATTTACACCGGAAGGCAGTGATTGGAGCGGCATAACCCAGGATATACATTATAGTGGCTGGTTCGATATCATTGTGCCGCAAGAGAAGAACTCCATACTGGCCTGGTATAAGACGGATCTGACGGAGACAGGTGAGCAGAAGCTGGTGGATGCAGGAATTCCTGCGGAATTTGCTGCACTGGTCCGGTACGACGACTATAATCGGTCGTATTACATGGCAGGGTCCTTTGGAGAGATGAAGCATTATTCCTTCTGGCGTCGAATCCGGGGATGGGAGGTCGTCCGGTCCAAGCTTACGCCAGATCAGAAAGATATTCCGGACATGTTCTACTGGAAGGTGTATGTGCCCGTGATGAAGCATATTTTGAATGAAGTGCAGGATGGAAGGCAGCAATGGCCATAGATAGGTTATCGAGAACCGTTTCGATGGAAAAAGGGAAGCCAAAGTCCATTCCACCTTTCGAGAGGAACGGGAGATGTACATAATAGAGAAGTGCGTGTTGTGAGTGGCAAAAGTGTGGTTGAGAGACAGGGCGGATCAAGTAAGGATCAGATTGCTAGGTGAAATGGGACTGGGTAGATTGAATACGTTTCAGACCCTTTCCACCATGAACAATGGGAGTTGTAGCTAGATCCAAAACAAAAATTATCCCGCTGCGGCGTACATGTAGTGTGAGCTATAAAATGATTCGTATTAGGACACGTATTAAAACAAGTACTAAAGTGTGCATCACGAACAGGGTAAGCTCCGTATCTAGAATCGCAACAATGTGTGCACTGAACTGTAGCGTGATATATACATGAATAGTAATAAAACATGTACTACTATGTGCATTACGAGCAAGGTAAGATCCGTATCTAGTCATGTACCCGCATCCGCTTGATCAATACAATTTGGAGCATGATCGCTCCGTATTTAGCTCCATAACACAATGTGTGTCTGGACTTATGCGCCAATATGATGAGTGGACGAGTATCTATGACATCGTGATCTGAAGCACCGCATGTAGCAAGTTCTAACGAACTCAGCACATCTTATATGTCCTAATTTGGTACGTTGGTAAATGTAACGAATCACAGACACGTTAAATGACGGAATATACTCATTATTCCTGTCCCGCAGCCAGTTTTCTGCGAAATAGGACGTGTGGAGTTCGTTAGTTGTTGTTATTCGCTCTAATTGCCGTTATAGCGTGTCCTCGGTTCGTTAGATTTTGGTCAGAGGGCACCGATCATGGCATCGTGCAACCGAGGAGCCACTTTTCTCTGTATTAAATGAAATTGTAAAGAAAGAAATTATAAAGAACACAAGCGGATGAAAGATGAATTCAAAGTGGATGTTAATGTGTTAGAAGTCTTTGGCGCAACTATAACATTATTACTGTCAAAATCTATCTATGGGATGTACCCAGTACACGGCAATGTAAAAAGGACTGCAGATCCTCTGCAGTCCTTTTTCATGATGCAATGCGTGCCTTACTAGTCCTGGTGAAGATGCCGGAGTCCGTGGAGGAAGGCGGATACGGTCAGACGCAGACTTTCGTCCGGATCAAAGTCCATGCCGAAGCCGCCCTGTGCCTCAATGGAGGCAAATCCATGGCAGAGGCTGCGCAAACCACGAACGGCATGCAATGCTTCCGCTTCGGTTAAGGGGTAGGGCTGCAAGCTGTGCAGCAGCAACTCCAGCGTGGCTGTGCTGGCCGCGGCGAGCTGTGGCTCCTCGCGATCCGGGGCATGAAATGAGGCTTCGTACAGCCCGGGGTGCTCGCGGACGAAGCCAATGTATGCCGCAGCGATGGCCTGAATGGCATCATCGCCAGTGCGGTCAGCGATAGCCGCGGTTAATGCGCGGCTAAGCTGTTGCACGGACATCAGCGCCATTTCCTGGCGAAGCCCGGGAAGTCCGCTGATGTGGTTGTAGAGCGACGGCGAGCGCACATCCAGCCGCTGTGCCAACGCGGCCAGTGTCAGCGCCTGAAAGCCGTCGCTGTCAGCAAGCTGGGTGGCGGCGCTGAGCAGAGCGCCGCGATCCAGCCCTTGCCGGGGGCTCATAGTTGCCCCCCGGCAAGATCAAACCGCTGCTGAGCATCAGCGGTTGCCGCACGCATGGCGACCGCGGGCTGGCGCAGCATCCGTCCGTGGCCTACAGCCAGCACGGACGGTTCCAGCTCCGCCAGGCGCTTCGCGCTGACCAGAGCCGCTTCGCGGTTCCACGTCGCCAGCGCGGGGAACGGGAAGAGCGGGCGCACGCGGCCGGATACGGCAAGGCCGCCTTGCAGCTGGTACGCGTCGCCAGCGATGAGCACGCGGCTGCGCGTATCCATGAAGGACATATGCCCCGGCGTATGTCCTGGTGAGGCAACGGCGACCAGTGAACCAATCTGGTCACCGTCATCCAGCAAGTGGTTTGGCTGGGTGCGCACCGCTTTGGGCTTAGGCACGCCGCCGCGTACCGGGGTTTGTGGCTCACCGGGAAGAAGGGAAGTATCACCCGCCAATAGCCGGGCATCCCGTCTGGAGATGAAGACCTCGGCTTGGGGCAGTGCCTCTGTGAGACGATCCAACGCACCAATATGGTCGCTATGCGCGTGAGTCAGAATGATCTTGGTAATGGGCTTTCCAAGGGACTGGGCAGTTGCCAAAATCCCCTTAAGACTGACCGGTATTCCGGCATCAATCAGGGTTAAACCATCTTCCTCTTCAACCAGGTATACGTTCACAGGGAAGAGTCTTGGGAAAAACGTAACTTGAACGACAGCAAATTCTCGGGTAATACGCATCGTTAAACCCTCCTTAAAACTAATGGTATTAGTATAATAACTAATGGGATTAGTTTTAGCAATACCTGTTGTTTAATTTATTCAAATAAAAAAAATTTAAAATAATGATGCACTTTACAAAAAAAGCGTTTTCAAATTGGAGATTACCGATTATAATAATCACGTAAGCCCTTTCATATGTCTATCTTATTGGAGCCCTTCGCGTAGCGGAAGGCTCACTTTTTTGTTCTTTTTGGATTAAAATGAAGACGGGATGTTAATCCTAGCTTAATTGTGTTGATGAGCTGTAAGTATTGATATAACAGGAAAAATCACGTTTGATCTCCACGCTGGGTGAAAGTTGACAAACATAACTGTTATTCATATAATGACAGTTATACTTACCTTGAGTTGGAGTTCATCGGTGTTGTAAGCCGGGAAGGAGTAAGTTATGAACAGTGAATTTACCATAGCGGTGCATTGTCTTGTTTTTCTGTCGATGAGAGATGAGTGTATGGCCAATAGTGAAGATTTGTCCCAGAGTGTGGGTACACACCCGGCCAGAGTCCGTAAGGTACTTAGTGTTCTGCGCAAGCATGGTTACCTGACGACCAAGGAAGGTGCTCATGGTGGGTACTTGCTTAGCCGTCCGAGTGAAGAGATCAAGCTTGGAGAATTGTACAGACTGGTAGCTGGTGGTTCACTCGGTCCCAACTGGTGCTCAGGGGAGTCCGGTTCATCGTGTGTGGTATCTTCCAATATGCAGGATGTGATGGGGAACATATATAACGGAGGCGAAGAGGCGCTCAGCGCTTATTTTGACCGTATATCCATCCAGGATGTGAAAGAACGCATAGGTCATGGGGAAACGTTGAACTTATCGCTGAAGGGATTATCTGCAAAGGAGAAGTCCTGACGGAGTCCACAACGAATGGTCCTCCATGAATATGGTCTTGGTTTAGTCAGGCATGGTGGACAAGTTACGGCATGGGCGTATGCTCCGGTGAAAGATCCATTGATGTTCTCAAGCGATTCCGGGCATAACCTGAACACAGATGAGGAGAGATCGTCTGCGCTGATGTTATTTTCGGAAGGAAAATCCCTGGTAGAGTAAACTTCGAGATCACCTTGCGAAAGTAAAAGAAGTATAAACAAACTAGATTCTGGGGAGTGGAACACATGTCAGGCATTGAAAAAAATGAAACACTTCGCGTCATTAGCGAACGCCATGCTGTCAAAAAGTACGAAAAAGGGTTTGAATTGCCTGAAGCTGATCTCAATGCGATTCTGACAGCAGCTGCGGAAGCACCATCTTCATGGAACCTGCAACACTGGAGATTCCTCGTGATTGAATCCGAAGCAGACAAAGCGAAATTGCTGCCAGTTGCTTACGGTCAAAGTCAGATCGTGGAAAGTTCGGTTACGATTGCTGTTCTTGGAGACTTGGAAGCAAACCGTAACACCGTAATCTACGATCAAGCTGTTGAAGCAGGCGCACTGACTGCTGAGGTCCGTGACGCATTGGTTGGACAGATCAACGGTGCTTACCAAAGCCCGCAAATCGCTCGCGATGAAGCGATCCGCAATGCATCTTTTGCTTCCCAAAATATTATGATTGCTGCACGCTCCCTGGGTTACGATACATGTCCAATCGGTGGATATAATCCACAAAAACTGATGGAAACATTCAACATTCCTGCACGATTTGTGCCAACGTTGTTGATTACTGTAGGTAAAGCTGCACAGCCAGCTCGCCCGTCAGGACGTTTACCGTTGTCTGAGGTTGTTGTTAAAGGTTCTTTCTAAGTTAGAAAGTTAAATCTGATGATTGCATCAGTGATATAGGTATAATACAAACGGCCGCACTTTCCTGATGAGGGAAGGTGCGGCTGTTTGGCATATTGGATTTGGCATATTGGAGATTGTGAGGAAAAGGCCATTCATTGGGATTCCAATCGAGCGGATTCACCACTCAAGTGAGTTCTTAGCTTCCATCATGAAATGACTACTTCTCAGGTGTTTCCGGGATTTGTGGTGCATGGAACGATTCCATGTACTCGATTGCGTTATACATCATCACTGCTGCTTCGGCACGAGTAATCGTTTGTTTGGGATTGAAGTTTCCGTCGGCATCCAGTTCATTGATTTTGAGAACGAGTGAACGCTGAATGGCACCTTGATACTCTGGCGTAAGTTCCTGTTCGTCGGTAATGTCCACAGGTTTGATATTAATCATCGGCAGACCGCCTTTGGCCTCGATGCCTTGCATCAGGAACAGTGTGAATTGTTCACGAGTAAGCGGTTTGGACGGATCGATACCCTGTGACATCTGAATGCCATTATATTGCGCACGGATAAATGCATCACTGTACCATACGCCATCTTTTACAGCAGAGAAGTAGTCACTTGGTACCGGCATTTTGATAAAACGAATCGTGTCCAGATTCAGATTCAGTCCGTCCGCAATCAGTTGAATGCCTTGAGCGGTATTTAACTCCAGTTCAGGTTTGAACAAGCTGTCACTCACGCCTTTGATGAATCCATCCTGATGGAGAGATTCGATTTTGTCTGCGCCTGCGATACCTTGAATATCCGTGAATTGGGCCTGCGCAGCGTTGATCGGGCCTGCACTTAGAGACAGCGTGAGCAGAGCTCCCGCAGTTAATGTAGCAAGTATATTTTTTTTCATGATAGGTTCGCCTCACTTTTCCAGGGATGATCCCTTTATATAAAAGTTATTTGCCCCTATAGACGACCCTTCTGTTCAAAAGGTTGCTGCAATTTTCCAACTGAAATTCATAATCATCTGGATAGGGCTAAGAGAAGGCATTGTCTCTAACCTTTGGATTTATTTCGATAATCCGTGGGTGAACGTCCCATCATTTTGCTGAACAGACGGGAGAAATAGTACGGGTCCTTGAACCCAAGCTCCGAACTGATCTGCTTCACGGTCCAATCGGTAAAATCCAGATAGCGGCAGGAATGCTGGATCTTGAGCCGCAGGAAATAGTCGATGGGCGAATGCCCCGTAGCTTGCTTGAATAACTGAGAGTAATGAGGGACAGACAGCCGTGCGTGAACCGCCAGTTCCTTGAGGGTGATTCCATTCTCCAGGTGCTCCAGCATATATTGAACGGATTGTTCAGCCGCACGTTTGCTGCTCACGATCCCACCATCTGTCCCTGTCGTCTCCGGTCCATAAGCGAGCATGCCAAGCATATAACCAATAATCTGGGAGGCATACGTTATCGTCTGCATGGAGTAACCCGTCTCAAGTGCGTTGTAACATTCATGGAACAGCTCAAGCCATTTTTGAGCCTTGGCCGGTGGCATGGTAGTAATATGATGAGTTAACAAGGGTTCTATGTAGGATAAAGCGTGTTTCCCACGCAGATGAATCCAGAAAATGCTCCATGGTTCAGCTGCGTTGGCTCCGTACACATGAGGGACATGTGCAGGTAATATAACGAGGTTTCCCGGGCTGACATCATATGTCTTGCTGCCATCCAACGTATACCAGCCTGTGCCTTGGACACAGTACATCAGAATGTGTGATTCACAACCATCGGGACGATCACGGTAATGATGCTCCGCTTCGTGAAAGTAACCGATATCGGTAACATATAATCCGGACGTGACCGGATAAGCTGCGGTTTCTTGCAGCAGGGAGTCTGGAAGCACAATGAGTTTTTGCATACGAAATCCGTCAGATTTACGCTGTAGGGGTGGTCTGTTGTTAGGTCTCATACTTTGTATTATGGTGAGAGACGATAAGGGAGTCAATGCCAGATATGAGAGCGCTCACCGGGGTTGTTCTCGATTTAGAAAGCCACGTTACAGGAAGTGAAGCAGTTGCTCGTGAATTGGGTAAGTACATACCAGTGGGAAGAATCAGAACAGTGAATATACAGGATAAGGGAGAGATTTAGATATGGAGCCAGTCAAAACACAGGAAACGCTTTTCTACACAGGTACGTATGCGTCAGCGGATGAACCCGGAATATTCCTATGTGCGTTGAATGCGGATACAGGAGAGATGCGAATCGTCAATCACATGGATGGTGTGGATAATCCGTCTTATCTGGCGCTAAGCCCGGATGGAAACTGTCTGTATGTGGCGAGTGAAACGGACGAGGGAGAGGTGTTGGTCTATCGGAGAGATGCGGCAACAAGTGAGCTGCACCTGATGGATCGAAAACAGACCAGAGGGGCTTCTCCATGTTATGTGTCTATCTCCAAGGATGGTCAGTGGGTGTTCTCATCCAACTATAGCAGCGGCAGTGTCAATGTATTCCCGGTTGGCGATCAGGGGACGCTTGGTGAGATGAGTGCATGGGTGGAGCACACGGGAAGTGGAATCAACGAAGAACGCCAGGAAGGGCCGCATGCACACTCCATTCAACCCGATCCGTCCGGGCAGTATGCTGTCGTATGTGACCTCGGTCTGGATCAGATCATTGTGTATCGGTTGGAAGAGGGACGTCTGGTTACCCATCGTGAGATGGATCAGCCACCAGGCGCAGGGCCAAGGCATCTTGTGTTCCATCCCAACTCGAAGTGGGCATATGTAATCAACGAATTGGACAACACGGTTACGGCATTCCTGTACGATGAGCGCAGAGGGGAGTTCACTACGGTGCAGCACATTTCCACACTTCCAGAAGGGCATAAAGGAGAGGGTACGGCTGCAGACATCCGTGTATCTCCATGTGGACGTTTCCTGTATGCATCCAATCGGGGAGATGACAGCATCGTGCTCTATCATATTGACCAAGAGAGCGGTAAGTTGGAAGCCGTAGAGTGGACGTCCACGATTGGGCAGACACCGCGTAACTTTAATATTTTGCCAGGTGGGATTCTGGTCGTGGCGAATCAGGACAGCAATAACCTCGTAGGTTTCCAGATCAGTGAAGAAGACGGACGCCTGACACATAACGGGTTCAAGCTGGAACTGCCTCGTCCGGTATGTATTGCTCCTGTGGTATAAAAGTTGTAATACAGTGAAGTAAACGTGGAATATTACATCTAAAAAGTGGTCTATAAGCTGTGAAATCATGGAGAAACACATGGTTTTACAGCTTTTTTTAGTCTTTTTATGAGAACATAGGAATCGTCCCATATCCGTGAGTTAGTTGATTGCGATTCCAGTCGACTGAAGCAATTCGAAGAATGGGCAACGGCTAACCGAAGGAGAAATCCTTTGGTTTTTTTCATGTACCACCATCCAATTACTAAATTAGACCTATAGATGGAATTATATGTTTAATTTAAAATAAATATATTAAAGCGCTTACATAAAAAGATGGCGCTACAAGGGCATCGGGCTTACCAAACCAATTGGGGAGGCAATTGTTTATGGGGAATCGATCATCATTGTGGAAGCGCACATTACGTACAGTCGGAGTATCGTTACTGAGTTCAGCGTTACTGGTTACTTCGCTTGGCCTTGGCAGCACGGCGGTAACACATGCAGCGGGAGCAAGGCAGATGGAATATCTGGATCGCGGTGTGGTGGCTGTGAAGACCGGGACAGGTGTGTTTATCAGTTGGCGGCTTCTGGGAACGGAAGGATCGAATGTATCGTTTAACGTCTATCGGGATGGAACCAAGGTGAACCCTACGCCCATAACAAACAGCACCAACCTTCAGGATGCAAGCGGGACAAGCAGTTCCAAATATACGGTTCGCGCTGTCGTCAGTGGAACGGAGCAGGCTGCTTCAGCGGCAGCGAGCGTGTGGGGCAACAACTATCTGTCTGTTCCTCTTAGTGTACCCGCAGGTGGGACAACGCCCGATGGAGTAGCCTACACCTACAGTGCCAATGATGCCAGTGCAGGTGACCTGGATGGTGATGGTGAGTATGAATTGATCGTGAAGTGGGACCCTTCCAACTCTAAGGATAACTCCCAGAGTGGTTATACCGGGGAAGTGTTTATCGATGCCTACAAATTAAACGGAACACGCCTCTGGCGAATTAGTCTGGGCAAAAATATCCGAGCGGGTGCTCACTACACCCAGTTCATGGTGTACGATCTCGACGGTGATGGCAAAGCCGAAGTTGCGATGAAAACAGCCGATGGCACCAAGGATGGCACTGGCGTGGTCATCGGGGATGCAAGCAAGGATTACCGCAATTCTAGCGGTTATGTGTTATCTGGTCCCGAATTCCTGACGGTCTTCAATGGACAGACTGGCAAAGCGCTCTCCACAGTGAATTACGAACCGGCGCGTGGCAATGTATCCAGTTGGGGGGATAACTACGGCAATCGGGTGGACCGATTCCTTGCTGCCATTGCTTATCTGGATGGAGAGCGCCCAAGTCTGGTCATGGCGCGTGGGTACTACACCCGCACAGTGCTCGTGGCTTATAACTGGCGGAATGGACAGCTGACCAAACAATGGACATTTGATTCCAATACCTCCGGTAACTCGGGTTATGCCGGGCAGGGCAATCATAATCTGAGTGTGGCGGACGTAGATGGAGATGGGAAAGACGAGATCGTTTATGGTGCCATGGCAGTGGATGATAACGGCAAAGGATTGTACACAACAGGGCTTCATCATGGCGATGCCATGCATTTGAGTGACCTCGACCCGGACCGCCCTGGACTTGAGGTATTTCAGGTCCATGAGACACCGTCCAATGCCGGAGTTGAATTTCGTGATGCAGGTACAGGTCAGTTAATCTGGGGAGTTAAAACAACAAAGGATATTGGACGCGGCATGGCGGCAGATATTGATCCAAGATATAAAGGTGCCGAAGTATGGGCAGACGGCAGTCTGTATACGGCCAAAGGGCAGAAACTCGGGACAACCCTGCCGTCCTCCACGAATTTTGGCATCTGGTGGGATGGGGATCTGCTCCGTGAACTGCTGGACAGCAACCGAATCGATAAGTGGAACTATGCCAACAACACAACGGTGAATCTGCTCACTGCATCCGGCGTTTCTTCGAACAACGGTACCAAGTCTACGCCGAATCTGCAGGCCGACCTGTTCGGAGACTGGAGAGAGGAAGTGGTGTGGCGGACGAATGACAGCTCAGCACTGCGGATCTATACCACAACAGCAGTTACGGACAAACGCATCTACACGCTGATGCATGATCCAGTGTACCGTCTTGGCGTCGCTTGGCAAAATGTAGCCTACAATCAACCGCCACACACCGGTTTTTATCTGGGAGAAGGCATGAGCACACCACCGGTACCCAATATCCGGTATGCGGGCAGATGAGGAATGGACAAGGTGTGGCCGTCCAATTCCGTTTATGTTTTCAATAGCCAGCGAAGTATGGGATTCGCTGAAGGGAGCAACGGACGCTGGTTCGTTGTTCCTCTTTTTTTTGCCAATAGCCCAGAAATACGGTAAAAATCGGAAAAAACGTTTGACAGGTATATAGACTGCCTTTATTATACGTATATAACTTACTAAACAGGTAGGAATAATAAAAATGGATCTGTTTTCATTGTGAAAACAGTCATTTTACAGACAGATGCAACCATGCAACCTGAACAGAATAACGTTCTCACCGTATAGACGGAGGAACACCGCAGCGCATCCTTTTCAGATGGAGCATGCACGGCCTTAAGCCGGCATGACTTTATGGGGAGAAGTGCGCGGGGGTTCCTCCGTCTTCTTGTTTTTTTACGGGGCGTTCGATCCTGTTCAGCCGGCCTGAGGTAGTCATGCAGATCTATATCGGGGGAGTGTTATTCATGAAAAAGAGAGTTCACAAGGGTATTTTGGTTGGTCTGGCACTGGTGTTAACAGGGGTACTGGCAGCATGCGGATCGGATAGCGGCGGGTCCAGTGCGGCAGGAACATCGGGGGGAGCGGAAGGCGGCAAGGAAGGGGCCAAGGCCATCGAGCTGCTGAATGTTTCCTATGATCCAACGCGGGAACTCTATGAGCAATATAACAAAGCGTTTGCGGCGCATTGGTTGAAAGAGAAAGGCCAGGAAGTAACCATCAAGCAGTCCCATGGGGGCTCGGGCAAACAGAGTCGTTCTGTTATTGACGGACTGGATGCAGACGTGGTGACGCTGGCATTGGGATACGATATTGATGCGATTGAAGATAAAGGTCTGATTAATGAAGGCTGGCAGGATAAATACGAGCATAACAGCTCTCCGTATACCTCTACGATTGTCTTCCTTGTACGTAAGGGTAATCCAAAGGGCATCAAGGACTGGGATGATCTGATCAAAGGGGATACGCAAGTCATCACCCCAAATCCTAAAACGTCCGGCGGGGCGCGTTGGAATTACTTGGCGGCATGGGGATATGCCCTTAAGCATAATAACAATGATGAAGAGAAGGCGAAGGAATTTGTTGGTGAATTGTTCAAACATGCGCCTGTGCTGGATTCGGGTGCTCGCGGGTCTACGACAACGTTTGTTGAACGTGGCATCGGTGATGTGTTACTTGCTTGGGAAAATGAAGCTTTCCTATCGGTAAAAGAGTTGGGTCCGGACAAATTCGATATTGTCGTGCCATCGGTTAGCATCTTGGCCGAACCACCGGTTGCGATTGTGGACAAAAATGCAGACAAAAAAGGAAGCCGCGACGTGGCGGATGCCTATCTGAAATATTTGTACAGTGAAGAAGGACAGACGATTGCCGCTGAAAATTATTACCGCCCAACGCTGGACAGCGTGGAGGAAAAATTCAAAGATCAGTTCCCGGCGCTTGAGCTGTTCACGTTGAAAGATGTATTTGGCACATGGCGGGATACTCAGGCCAAACATTTCAATGACGGTGGTATCTTCGACCAGATCTATGTTCCAGGCAGCTAAGGTTGCTCTGTTCAATGAACACCTGATCAATCGCGCTGTGAGCGGCCAACCAGCCTTACCGGCTGAAGGCAGAGAGGATGAACGTGCATGAGCAAGGTGATGGTGGCGCGGAGACGCACATTGCCGGGATTTGGATTAACGATGGGTTACAGTGTGTTCTACCTGAGCCTGGTTGTACTTATTCCACTGGCTGCGCTGTTATTTAACTCAACAGGGCTGACGTGGGCAACCATGATTGAGGTTGCGACCAATCCCAGGGTGCTGGCTTCATTCAAGGTCAGCTTCCTGACCGCAGGTGCAGCGGCGCTGATTGATCTCGTGCTGGGGTTACTCCTGGCATGGGTGCTTGTTCGGTATGAATTTCCGGGCAAAAGGTTGTTTGATGCGGTCATTGATCTGCCTTTTGCCTTGCCGACAGCGGTAGCAGGGGTTGCTCTTACGGCGATCTATGCCGGCAATGGCTGGATTGGGCAGTTTGTAGAGCCTTTGGGCATCAAGCTCGCCTATTCACAGGCCGGGATTACGTTGGCGCTGATGTTTATCGGAATTCCGTTTGTAGTTCGCACGGTGCAACCGGTGTTGGAGGAGCTGGAGGCTGAGGTGGAAGAGGCGGCTGCCACACTGGGGGCAGGAAGATGGCGGATATTCCGCACGATTCTGCTGCCGGATCTGATTCCACCGCTGCTGACGGGTTTTGCTCTGGCTTTTGCCCGGGGGATTGGTGAATATGGCTCGGTTGTATTTATCTCAGGTAATATGCCGATGAAAACGGAGATTGCTCCCTTGCTGATCATGGCCAAGCTGGAGCAGTTCGATTATGCAGGTGCTACAGCTGTAGCTTTGCTGCTACTTCTGGTTTCTTTCATTCTGCTACTGATCATTAATTCCTTGCAACGTTGGAGCCGAAAGGCGGGCAGAGCATGACAATGAAGCATGGTGGAATAAGGATATTAAAAGACGTCACTCACCCAAACCAAAGGAGGTGCAGCATATGGCGGGGTCCGTTCCACTGAGCCCTGTTCCACCCGTAAAGACCGGGCGTGGAACTAACCGTGCAACAACGGAGGCTCCATGGGTCAAATGGTTGTTAATCGGACTGGCAAGCCTGGTACTCATATGGCTGCTTATTTTGCCACTGGCCATTGTGCTCATGGAGGCGTTGAAGCAGGGTTGGGGTGTATACATCGCGGCTCTTATCGAGCCGGATGCCATGTCTGCACTGAAACTCACGTTATTGGTTGCCGCGATTACCGTACCGCTGAATACGATATTTGGTGTGGCTGCTGCATGGGTCATTACCAAATTCCAGTTCAAGGGCAAGGGACTCATGATCACCCTGATTGATCTTCCTTTTTCAATATCGCCTGTGGTGGGCGGGTTGATCTTTGTATTGGTCTTTGGTTCGAATGGGTGGTTAGGGCCGTGGCTGTCCGAACATGATATCAAAATCATTTTTGCGTTGCCAGGCATTGTCATTGCAACGTTGTTTATTACCTTCCCGTTCGTAGCGAGGGAGTTGATTCCACTGATGGAGGACCAGGGAACCCGGGAAGAGGAAGCGGCGGTTACGCTAGGTGCTTCCGGGTGGCGAATCTTCTGGAATGTAACCTTGCCCAACATCAAATGGGGACTGCTGTACGGTATTATTCTGTGTAATGCCCGCGCTATGGGCGAGTTCGGAGCCGTATCTGTGGTGTCCGGGCATATCCGCGGGGAGACCAATACGTTACCACTTCATGTCGAGATTTTGTATAACGAATATCAATTTTCGGCTTCGTTTGCCGTAGCTTCCCTGCTCCTGATTCTGGCTCTCGCCACGTTGCTACTCAAGAGCTGGCTTGGACACAAAGCCGTTTCAGAAAAGTGATGATGAGAAGAAGAAAATACAGATTGACAGCTACTGGAAGCCCTGCTAATGTATAAACCAAGTATATAGGTTGGATAAGAATGATTTATAAATCCGTTGGATGACAGCGTACTTAGGAATATGGCGGGCAATAGCCCGAGAAGAGGAGGCGGCTCTATGGCTAAGCCGTTAAAAGTGGATGAGGTATGGTTGGACCGAATTGCCGGACAGCTGAATGACATGGAGTTTGGTTCATTGCATATCGTGGTGCACGAAGGTCAGATTGTGCAGATGGAGCGGACCGAACGCAAGCGTTTTGAAAACACGCCCTCAGGCAGCGCCTCCAAATCCGGAAGCACGGCACGAAGCAGTTCAGCCCGTTCACTGCGCGGATCAAATGCGAGTGCGAAGGGATAGAGAGTGACGTGGCGTCAGGAATCTAGGATTGGTGCATAGGAACACAAATGTATACTTTCCAGAAACTCATGGGAAATGCATGTTCCAGATCTTCCTACCTATTGTGCACGACTTGTCTCCATATGCTCCGTATACCAATGATTCGCTTCAAGCAGCACCTGTTGCCCACCTGCATCCATGAATTCTTCCACAAAGGTATCAAAATACCCCACAGGCTGATCGCCAGTGATGATGGAGATGTACGCTCTGTCTCTCATGCGAATCAATTCAGATGAATATTGAATCAGGGCAGGGGTTGCAACCTCCAGGCGATTATAGATACCATTCTCCGTCAACCCTGCAGATGCAGCCCACTGTTCACGTTTATCCGAGGGTGTACCTGGAACCGTCATGCCGATACTTGAGCCGATCATATTAATATAATTCTCCATTCTGTTGTATGGGTAAAGTAAATGGAACGAGTTTGAATCTTCAGCGCTCCAATTCCAGTGTTTTCCTGGAAGGCCATACTCCATTTTGATCTGCTCCTCCGGATCGGGGTTGGCACTTACATAATCGAGTATCTCCAAAATTTTCTCCAGTTTTCCCGGCTCCTTCGCAGCCTCAGCTCCTATAGCAATAAAATTCATCAGTAGATTGTTCCCTTTTGAACCGCTATGTCCATCAGGACCAATAACAGGAGAACCAAATACAACCTCTGCAGTTGCGTTCTTCTGTAGCAGTTCCTTAACATTAAACGAGGCCCCCACTGGAGTTTCTTGGCCATTTTCATTAAGGATACTGTAGTCTCCCTCTTGATTCCAATGATAATAGTTGCCCATCGAGGTCATCCCAATTTTTCCATTAATAAAAGCATGGGATAGATGTTTATAGCCGCCTTTATTTTCACCGGTTATGAACTCAGGGTCGATAATTCCGTCCCGATACCACTTTTGCATATAAGCCAATGCTTTTTTCATCTCAGGCTCCAAAGCACCGATCACGAGTTGGTTGTTTTTTTCATTAAAATACAGTTGCTCGGTGAAAACAGCCTGTCCAAAGGCACCAAACACGACATTTAAGCCCTCTCTGGATAGGCCATACGTATCCTGTTTACCATTTCCGTCCGGATCATCTTTGGCAAAAGCATACATAACCGTTTCAAATTCATCTAATGTCTTTGGCACCTCCAGACCAAGCTGCTTAAGCCAGTCCTCTCGGTATACAACAGGTGTTCGATAGATGTTGGTCTGATTAATAGCCGGAATTCCATATAAGGAGCCGTTTATTTTTCCATACTCTAGGTAACGTGAATCATAATCGCGAATTCGCTGTACGATATTTGGCGCATATTGTTCAAGAACTTCCGGGGGAATTTCCGCTAAGACCCCTTGCATTTGATACTTAAGTAGATCATGCGGTTGTCTGATCCGGAACAGATCGGGTATTTTCCCTTGAGCAAGCTCCAGGTCCAGCAGTTCCTCGTACCGCTTGTTCTCAAGATTCCACACCTTCAGATCGACATCAAACCTATCCTCAATATATGCAATCATCTCCGCGTCTTCAGGAACAGGGATATTTTGATGCATGGTCCAGGATATCGTATACTGCGGTGCTGTATCCTTCTCAGCGCTTGCTAGATGGTCTTGCTGTTGCACTTGTGCTGTTTCTCTTCCTAAAAAGGTACACCCACTTGTAAATACGAGAAGGAGGAGCATTGCGGAATATAAACATAGCGTTCTTAAATGGTTGATGTTCATAGCAGCTCCTTTACTAATTTTAAATTCTATATAGCTTCAATTTAACATTTACACAAAAACGGAGAGGACAGAGAGAACCTGAAGAAGCGAAGCTACAAGTTTTCTGTAAGAAAACTACTTCGAAAGCATACGCTATTCCCGGATTTCCCCTTTTAGAAAAGGGATCGAAGAAATCTGGGAATAACAGCGATCGGAAGGTTGTTCTGTCATCGGAGTGTCCGTGTAAATATTCCTAATTGATCCTATATAGATCCCTGTTCCATTAGATTGCGCATGAAGTTTTTTGGCGTACAGCCGTGGATTTCTTTGAACTTCTTAATGAAATAAGCAGGGGTTCGGTAACCAACCGTACTTGCGACCTGCTCAACTGTGATTTCACGCTGTGTCATGAGTTCCCGTGCGCGTTCCATTCTCTGATTCGTAACATATTCGGAATAAACAATCCCGGTTTCTTCCTTGAAAAGTTTACTGAGATATTTAGGGCTGATGAATACTCGCTCTGAGACATGATCCAGCGTGAGATCGCCTGATAAGTGCTCGTGAATATAGGCTTTGACAGCCGAGATGGTATCCACACTTCGTACCTCACTTCGCTTCTCCATCTGCATCACAAATTCGGTCACAAGATGAATCATCCATTCTGAATAGCGGTTGATATTGTAGAACAATGAAAATTGCTTGTACATATTCAATGAACTCGCCTCGGTGGGTTGCAGGCGCATCTGATTAATACACTCAGCGTAAATAGATACCGTTTTTAATAAGATGATCCGACTGTATTCGGCTGAATAGGGGCCTTCTTTTATTGTCGCGACCAATTCCTGAATGGCCTGAACCGTACCTTGCACATCCCGAGTCTGCAATTTCTTTTCAAAGTTTACGAGGTATGACTCCGGAATCTCCAGACCGCTGGCTTCCCTGTTCAGAAGATCAAGATCCTGAATGGCAGACTGCTCGGGGAAGAAGTAGCTGTATCGAATCAGGGTATTCGCCTGATGATAGCTTGTGTGAATCTTCGTGAAGTGCTCTACCCATCCGCCTAACGATAGTACAAATTCCAGACCAAATCTGCTGCTCGCCTCAGCGTGAATAAAGTCTACAATGTGATCAGAGAGCGGTTCTTCGGGTTGGTTGGTACAGATGATTACGGCTATTTTGTGATCCTGCAATTCCTCTGCCAGCAGTTGAGTTCCATCCATTTCTGCGATCTCCAGTTGCTGGATCATCGTATACAACGTATGCTGCAACTGTCGTGGCTGCAGATCCTTCCACTTCTCATTAACAGGGTCAATGACGATGCAACGGAAGCGAGAGTAGGCCATTGAAATGTGAATAGACTGGAGCTGTTCCGTAAGTTCCTCGGGTGTAAATCGGTTATTTAACATATTGAGCATGATACTATGCTTAATCATTCTGTGATTGGCCTGTAAAGTTTCTTCAAGACTATCAACTTTATTGGACAGACTGTTAAACGTTGTATCGATGAACCGATATTCGTCCTGCTTTAAGCTGGTTGGGCTATCCATCCGGCTCTTGATGTTATTCATGATTCGTTTAAGAGGACTATAGTTGGCCCTGGTAAAGATGGACGACATCGCTATTCCAACCGCAACAGCCAATAAACCGAGAAGAACCGAAATCTCCTTCAAGCTATCCAATTTATAATAGAAGCTTTCATTAGGTGTGGTTGTGTAGATTCTCCATGCATTTCCTTTAAATTGATCTTGGGTAACGACATGAGAGTCATAGTTAAATACAGGTGTGAAGCTCTCATCTGAAGAATGAAAGGTGAGCAGCGACTGCGTCAGATTCTCCTCCGTGGAGCTGCCTATCAACGTTTTGTCCGCGGCAGATATGACGGTTCCGTCCTGATCGATGATTAATGTATTTGCATAGTCAGCAGGGAGCATATTTTTAATGATCTGACTGATTGCTGATTCTTTGATATCAATCGCAATCATGGCCTTACTGTCTTGTCCAGACGATTGAAACGGGTAACTATGGACATAGGAAATTAGAGGACTCATCTTGCTTTGTTCCCGTGATTCGATATAAACATCCTGAGGCACCATGCGAGTCTTCATCCATAAGGAGCTTTCTGGAGTCTCTTTCATTGCAGCAATCCAATCCGTCGTATGATCCACACTCGAAGGCGTGTCCTCATAGAGCAATAGCCCATATACAGATGAGACGATGAAGTGGTTCTTCGTATCGTACACATGAATAGCTTCAATGAGATCGGAGTAATTTTGCACCATATTTTTGAGGGACTGTTCGATGTCCAGGATTTTGCTATGGTTTCCTTTTAAGCTATCTAAATCGATACTAGCGGCGTTACCGAGTGCCAGGGACAGATAGATCTGATTCACCTTCTGGATAACGGAGCTCTCAATAGTATTGACAGTGCTTTTCAGCGACAGCTGATTATTGATTCGAATCTCTTTGCTGTATTGATGGGAGAAGAAGAGGTATAGAATGGAGCCGAAAAGAAGCGCAATGACAAGAACGACAGCAAGGTAGGAAAGAACCATCTTGGATCTTACAGATTGAAATGGCTTATGCATTCTTTTTCCCCCTTCATGTCTCTTTTCTAAACAACTTCATCATTATATAGCAGGCCGAGGACTAGAAATCATGTTGATCGAAATTTAACAAACTCCCACTCCATAATTTACTTTCAGTTAATAAAGCGTTTACAAAAGTAGGTATTTTAATTGATAAATGTAGTATCTAACTCCATTTTTCTTGGCATATAAGCTCCGGAACGTACGATTTTGATATAAAACGGAATTTGTTCTATAGATGCGAAACGCTCCCTAATGCTACAGTAACGGCAGATCAGACATCTGTATAGAGTCTTTCTTACTCATTTGCAGATGCAGAAGCAAAAAAATAATTTACCATAACGGGAGCGTGTATTTGCAAGCCATGAGAAAACCACTTAAAAAGTCACTGGCATTACTTCTAATGTTGTCTATGGTAGGTCCGACATTTGCAGAGAAAAGTTTTGCAGCCGATCAGAAGATTCAGTTCTCTGATATTAAGGGACACTGGGCAGAAGCGAATATTCAAGCATGGGGTGATGAAGGATTAATTCGAGGTTACCTGGATCATTCATTTAAACCGAATACGTATATTACAAGAGCAGAATTTATGAATTTGGTAAACGGTGCCTTTGGATATTCCGGACAAGCTAAAATTACCTTTAATGATGTGTCTGAGAGTGCATGGTATTACGAAGCAATTTCTATTGCAAATGCGAATGGATATATAGATGGATACACCGATGGCACAATGAAGCCGCAAGATCCGATCACCCGTCAAGAAGCAGCTAAAGTGATCGCTGGCATTTTGAATTTGGAGTTAAATGAAACAGCAGCGAATGTATTTAGCGATTCATCGTCTATAGCGGCGTGGAGCAAGGGAGCTGTAGGTGGAGCGGCAGCAGCGAAAATTATCTCCGGATATGCAGATGGAACCTTCAAACCGCTTAATTCCATTACTCGTGCCGAAGCGGTGTCTGCGCTCGTTAAAGCTGTGGAAACAGATGCTACTACAGCTGCCAAACCAGCTAAGCCAAAAGGAACGGCAACCGCACTGAATGTTAATCCCCCGGCGGATGAAGCTCGGTTGTCCGCCGTGAAGCACGGAGCCAATGCCGGAGACGACACCTTAAAAAATATTGCGGAAACCAATCCGTTTATTGATATTTTGGACGGTTTTGATCAAGTATGGTCCATGAACCTAGCGGATTGGCGAGATGGAACAGCGGCAACTAAAATTGGAGCTGACGGAAAAAATGCAAAGTATGGAGATGGACCGACTCCATATTATGACGGCTTTAAGAATGATCCAACCGTAGCTGTTGCTGATCAGAAAACATATGCAAATGAAGAGATCCGAAACAAAGCGACTTGGGAAGCCAATATCAAATATGTAGAAAAGGTCACGCAAAATCGCACAGGTGAAGAGACATTGGCAGCCTACTATGATGACCAAAGAGATAAGATCTATAGCGTGATGGAGGGCTTTGGTCCGTTGGCTAACACGTATGTAGATATCATCAAGCCAAAGACAAACGTTGAACGAACGGTGGACGAAATGAATGTGGTATTGACCGAAGAAACAGTGGAAGATGAAAGCCAAGGCATTGGAGATTGGGAAGCAAAGACGGAACTTTCAGACTTGGTCCATTTAGTTGATCTGGTTCGATTCAAAATTCCTGCCTCATCTAATCCTTCTAAATATTTCTACTCTTCCCCTAGACCATGGAGAATGAATTCCAATGGAGAAGTGAAAGAAGTTGTTGACAGCAAAGGACTGCCTGTATGGGAAACCTTAGGTGAAGGTGAGAAAAAAGAAGTACCTCTGGCTTCAGGCGGAACCAAATCAACAGGAGAAAAACATTACCAGCAATACGAAACCAACGTTAAGCTTATTCCTGCGTTAACTTATGTCAAACGAATCGCTGAGGATGGAAGAGGAAAAGATGGCGCATTTCCGAGCGGACATACCAGTGCAGCTTACTTATCCGTATTCCCTTTGGCATACGCTACGCCAGAACGATTCTCTGAATTGTTAACGAGAGCAGCTCAGTTGGGCGAGAATCGAGTCGTTACAGGGATGCACTCACCGCTTGATATTATAGGAGGAAGAATACAGTCGACGGCCATGGCTGCCTATGCACTTAATCAGGCTGAGAACAAAGATGTGTTAGAGAAAGGTTATGAGAATGCAGGAGAAGTATTTGGAGCTGCAGCCAAGGAAAAAAATATGAGTCTGTATGAGTATGCACATACCGTAACAGAGGATTACACGTTCAAGAGTGCTTACGATGAACACAAATGGGAAGATCATGATGCCAATAAAGCCTTCTATAGAGAAAAGATGACTTACGGTCTACCACAAACCGGAACCAAAGGTTTGGCTCCAGTTGTACCGCAAGGAGCAGAAGCCCTGTTAGAAACACGTCAACCGTATTTAACAGATGAGCAACGCAGACAAGTATTGTATACAACATCCATTGACTCTGGATATCCTGTACTGGATGAATCCAAGGGCTGGGGTAGAATTGATCTGGTCACGGCTGCGGATGGCTACGGCGCATTCTTGAACAATGTAACTGTGGATATGGACGCTTCCAAAGGGCGCTTCAATGCAGAAGATTGGTGGAGAAATGATATCACCGGTAGTGGAATGCTCACGAAAAAGGGAACAGGAACCCTTACATTGACAGGGGAAAATAGCTACACTGGCGGAACATTGCTGCAAGCAGGAACGCTGGTAGCTGAATCTGCAACTGCTTTTGGTACAGGTGATCTGTATGTAGAAAATGGAACAGTTGTCGTTGATGTCGACGGAGCACTCAACTTAGATAGAAACTTTACCATGGATAACGGTACGTTGGAATTGGTAGTGACTGACAACAACAGTCAGCTGAATGTCGGCAGAAAGCTCTATATTGATGGAGGAAGTCTCAAACTCGACTTGTCCAACTATAAGATCGAAGGTTCCAAAGATATTACGTTAATCACCGCTAATGGAATTACAGGTGAATTCGACAGTGTAACTGCCGAAGGTTATGACGTGACTGTCACGTACGAAAAGGGCCGCGTCATTGCACATGTTGTAGCCAAATAAGTGAAGTAATTATCCATGATATAAAGTGAACTAAAGAATGTTACACATGCGACTTCGATGACAGAATAACCTTCCGATCATTCTTATCCCCAGATTCTTTTGATTTCCTTCTTCAAAGGGAAAAATCCGGGGATAAGCATATGCTTTCGATGGAGCTTTCTTTCAGAAAGCCTTTAGGCGTAGCGAATGCTTTCGAAGTAGTATTCTTACAGAAAACTTGTAGCTTCGCTTCTTCACGTTATTTCTGTCCTCTCCGTTTTTGTGTAATTATTAAAGTTCTTTTTATATCGTTCAATTCTTCGCAAGAAAAGATTATAGAAAAGGGCTTAAACTACAATGTAGTTTAAGCCCTTTTCGCGTACAGATACGTTGGATATAGGGGATGTTTTCAACACGTGCTGAAAGCCGAAGTGTATTCTGAACGTGTCCGGAGTAGGCAAGCGCTAAATACTGAATGTACGAGCTAGCGATCAGGACGTCGCAAAGACGATTTCCTATTTTCCTCTACCAATGAAAATTTTCGCTTCGTACGGGAGGGACACGAGGTTTCCTCTCAGTCGCGTTTGGAACAGAGCATGAGCAGGGGGTGAGCGCTAACGAATCTGAGGCATCTTATTTAAGGATTTGAAGCAGCCGCAGAAATCTAAGGAATCTGAGACACGTTATATCAAAATGTACGGCGTTTTAGAGCGTTTTTATCGAGCGATTTTGGGAAATAACGTGTCTGAGGTTTTTTACAATTTTGAAAGAGGACGTAGAGGCCAAATAAGACGTCCTGTGTTCCTTATAAAATCGATAGGCTACTCAATAGGATCAGCCAGACGGGCGCTCGATAATTTTGGGACACTGACATCCATCATCGTATAATGCCGAGTAAGGAGAAACGACCTGATCGGTGAAAATCCAGCCGAGGGAGGGCCGAGTCTCGTATCATCGAGGTGGGTATCTAAGTTTAATCATATGGAAGCGGCTGGATGCGTAGGTTATTCGTCAGTGCTGGTACCAGATGTACGACGTGTATTTCCTTCCAGTTCCGTAGAGACTTGCTTCGTTGGTTCCAGATCCGTATGTCCTGCGTAGGGACGATCACTTCGAGAGCGTGTTCCAGTCAACCCGAAACCCGAAGTAAATATAATCAGCTGTAGCCCAAGGGCATAGGGTGCAGCAACAGGTCCAATCAGATGGAGCAAGGAGCATAGCGCGATCAGCAAGGAGAGCATTTTGGTTACTGTACTTGACCTATCCCGTCGTGGGCTGGCCCAGAGCAGGTAACCATATATTATGGTGATCATCAGGGAAATTGCGCGAATCCATGGCAAGATGCTGTCCCATGAGTCTACATGGACGTCCAACATCCGCTGACGAAATACCAGATCTGAAACCAGAAAACCTGTAGCCGCCAGTGCGGCTGGTTCGGCTACGGGCCGAAGGATGGTCCAGACCGCTGTGCCCCAATGATCTGCATGAGTCTCCCGGCTGAGTTCATCCGATAATACGGTGCATTCCCGTTCCAATGCTCTGTGCATCAGTCCGATTCTGGCAGGATCATGATCCTTAATACAGTCACGGATCTGGTCCTGTAGCTGAGGGGATAGGTAAGATGCAGCTTTGCAGGCTAACATTGCTGTTATCAGATCGTCATGTTCGTGTTCCGATCGTTCATAATTCCGATTTTCCTGGATGGTAAGTTGTCCCAAGAGGGCTGTACTTATGTATAATGTATCTCGTATCCTTCTCATTCGCCTTTCGTGGCTGCGGCGAACTTCAGTGGCAGACCATATGTATATCCCCAGAAGCAAAGCCATGACTCCAAACAGCACAGCCACAGCGCCTGGGCGCGATGTAAGATCTTCAATCCAACGTTGAAACACACTTGTTCCTCCTTTGCACCAACTTCACGTATCAAGAAACACGCTTCACGTAAGCTTTCTCTCACTATTACACAGGAAGTAGATGAATTCAAGCAGAAAGGGGCACAATTCATGGATCATGTGAGTATTGAACACACACCACCCGCAGCGGTGGAGTATCTTGCCTTACGGCAGGTTTCGGGTCTTAGCCCGATGAGCAGGGAAGGGGCGGAGATTGGATTACCGAATAGCCTGTTTGCCGTATGTCTGCGTGAAGAGGATATGCTGATAGGCATGGGGCGAGTGATTGGAGATGGAGGTTGTTTCTTTCAGGTCGTCGATATTGCTGTACACCCGGATGTTCAGGGAATGGGGTATGGAAAACTGATCATGAGCGAGATTATGAATTATCTGCGTGAAGCAGTACCTGCCCGTGGTTTGGTCAGTCTGCTGGCGGATGTTCCGGCTGATCAACTTTATGCTCAATTTGGATTTGAATACACCAGCCCAAAATCGGAGGGCATGTGGTGGAGGCAGGGAGAAGAAGGACCGACTACCTAGCGGAACGGAAACTGAAATTTTGAGATAAGAATAGACTTATGTCGTATGAAACTATCTTAGTATAGCCGCATTTAGCGGCTTTTTTGCATGATTCGTGTTGAGTGCTAGCGGAGAGAGGGGATACTTAAGAGTGTCGGTGCTTCTTCCGCTATATAGATTGAACTGAAAATCTTTACGCCCGAACCAGTAGCCGATCAATTAATTCAAAAGGACTCTGATTGACCCGTTTCATGAAAGCTGCAACATGAGTACGGATGACGTAATACTTATGAAAA
>NZ_MKZL01000028.1:0-48539 GCF_002803315.1 Paenibacillus sp. GM1FR
CCATTGCGGAAGATTCCCTACTGCTGCCTCCCGTAGGAGTCTGGGCCGTGTCTCAGTCCCAGTGTGGCCGATCACCCTCTCAGGTCGGCTACGCATCGTCGCCTTGGTGAGCCGTTACCCCACCAACTAGCTAATGCGCCGCAGGCCCATCCTCAAGTGACAGATTACTCCGTCTTTCCAGTTTCCTTCAGGCGAAGAAAACAACTATTCGGTATTAGCTACCGTTTCCGGTAGTTGTCCCAAACTTGAGGGCAGGTTGCCTACGTGTTACTCACCCGTCCGCCGCTAACCATCCGAGAAGCAAGCTTCTCTTCAAGTCCGCTCGACTTGCATGTATTAGGCATGCCGCCAGCGTTCGTCCTGAGCCAGGATCAAACTCTCCAATAAAGTATTGAAAAGAGCGATAAGCTCATTTTGAATCTGACGAGATTAAAAATCTCATTTGTGCTCCAGTCGATCCAAGCCAAGGCTTGTCTCAAACTTTTGCGTTCATTCTGCAAGCAGAATGTTTACTCACTCGTTGTTCAGTTTTCAAAGATCAAACTTGTTTTGTCGACCATTTCTTGGCCGGATAAATAATATATCATGTTTAGGATTTGTTTGTAAAGTCTTTTTATTTTTTTATCAGCTCTTTACGGCAGAAGATTTAATGCACCAGGCTTAACCCTAATTTATATGATGTAAATTATCAGATTGCTTATTAACCATACTTCCGGCTCCAAGTATGTATATTCGTTTCTTTTAGCTCCCTTGTTGAGTTATAAAACTCATACGTACGAAATATCAAAATCCATTCCTCCAGGCAGCCCCTATGCGTGTAACGTGTATATCTATTTTTGTTAATGATAATCTACGAACATTGTTGAGATTACAATAAGTATTAGCTACTACTTAGTAAATCCTATTAAATCCTATTAAATCCCCTAGTTTCATTGTTGTATTTCTCTTGTTCCGTTCTTACCGATCCAGACATTAATTCCTTTCATCATCTCCAAGAGCTTCCATAACGATATAATCTATCTTAAACAAGAGTGAATGTTTAATACTAATACATAAATTAGTGCTGACTCTCTCAACAAGTAAAAATAGAATAATAGTAATATCACTTATCCATGCTTACAGGTGTATTTAAGAATGTGTCGAATATCATATGCTTATCTAGTTTAAACGATACTACTGGAGGGAACAATGAGTATAATCTTGCACGAAGTCAGAATAAAAGATTTTAGAGCGCTGAAAGATATAAAAGTTAAATTGTCCCCTCTCACGATACTAGTCGGGACGAATAATTCAGGTAAAACATCATTTTTAAAAGCATTAGAGCTTGTATTCGGGTTAGATCGCAAACTTATTCGTAAAGAAGACTTTCATGCCACTGTAGATAAACTGATAGCGACTGAACAGAGTTCTACTATAGATACTTTAATTACACCCACAGGGCAAGACTCAAAGAGAGTTCAATTTTTTGATGAAACATGGTCGAGTCACTGGGGAGCAAACGCGATACGAACGGATCAAAATGATTCAGAATACGTTGCTATTAGAACTACAATCAAATTTGATGAATTAAAAAGAGACTTCTCATTGGAACAACATTTTCTATCCGATTGGAACGAGAATCCTGACGAATGGTGGACATCAACTGTTTTAGATAAAATTCCTTTAAGTATCATGGAAAAACTACCTTTGTTGTATCTAGACGCACAGAGAGATATCCATAGAGAAATGCGAAATCCTCATTCCTTTTGGGGTAAACTAATTTCCGACATTAATCTAAATGAAGATCAATTGGAACGCATCGAAGCTGATCTTCTAAGATTAAACACAGAGATTGTTAGCAACAGTACCATTTTGGCACATTTACAGCAGAATCTAAAAGAGCTAAATCTGTTTTCATCGGGAGAACACAATGGCGTTGAAATAACACCTATAGTAAGAAAGATCAGAGATATATATCGAGGTATTGACGTTCTCTTTAGTGAGCCAGGTGATGATAGCTTTCCACTTGAATATCATGGCATGGGAACAAGGAGCTGGGCAACTTTACTCGCTTTTCGTAGTTATGCTTCATGGATTGAGGCAGTTAACCAAGAAAAGAACTTACCTTTTTGGAGTATCTTAGCACTGGAGGAGCCTGAATCACACTTACATCCTCAGGCACAGAGAAACATTTTAAAACAAATGGCATCATTTAATGGTCAGAAAATAATCAGTACTCATTCACCCTACATTGCTAGCTTTGCACCATTAGAATCAATTAGGCATTTTAGCAAGCATGATTCACAAACAGCGGTTTCTGAAATTAATATGACTTCTATGCGTAGGGATGATATTCGAAAAATAAATAGAGAAGTAATGAACAGTCGCGGTGAATTACTCTTCTCAAAATGTATTATTCTTTGTGAAGGAGAAACAGAAGAACAAGCATTACCTATTTTTTTTGAGGCTCATTTCGGTTGTAACCCATTTGAACTTGGAATTAATATTATTGGGGTGGGAGGAAAAGGAAGGAAGTACCTTCCTTTTCTCCATGTTGCACAAGGATTAAATATTGATTGGCTTATTTTCTCTGATGGTGAAAAAGACGTTTTAGATCAACTTAATGAGGCTCTCTTACTCGTTGATACTAACCTTCAAGATCCTAGAGTCATTTATTTTGCGAATCATCAAAACTATGAACAATATATATTAGCTCATTATCGTGAAGAAGCGATTAGTGCTATTATTGAGTACGACGCAGTAAATGAGCAGCATAAGGCAGTATTGCAAGAAAAGGAATACTCTGATGAAGATGTTTTGACAAAACTACAAAGTGGAAAAACTAAATATGCTTCTGTACTTGCTGAAACAATTGTCACGAGAGCAGACTCAGAGCTAAAAATTCCAGAGAAAATCAGACAATTATTTCTACAAATCAAAACATAATTATAAAATGGTAGGTGATTCATTTTGGATTATATGATCTCTGGGGATCATCAAAAGGTAATAGAACATATTCATGGTCCCATATTAGTTAATGCAGGACCTCAAACCGGAATACAAACAACCTCAATAAAGAGGCTCGAACATATACTTAAGAATGTTAAAGGAAATTACAAAATTCTTATTTTAACTTACAATCGTTTATTGGCTAAACAGTTCAAAGAGAGAATATTAAAAGAATTTCAAAGTGATGATAAAGATATTTTAGAAAGATTTTTTGTCGGAACTATACATCAATTTGCAAGAGATATTGTTGAAACTCGCGGGGATATTTTAGGTCTTAAAACTAAAGAAATCGTTTTGATAGATAGTTCAGAATCAGAGAATATTCTTAAAGAAATACTCGTCACCCGTTCAAATACAAATTCACCTTCTCAAAATTTAAGTCAAACAAATAGCGTAAATGTGGTAAGAGAGATCTTATATTATATCAGTCGTCAAAAAAGAGAGCTGAAACTTCCTCTCCCCTATGATGAACACATTGATGATGATACAAGATTTTACGACTCTATTTATTATGAATATGATCTGTATTTAAAGGCTCGGTCGTTAATGGACTTTGATGATCTCATTTTACTTGCATATAGAATCATTAATGAAAAGCCTTCTATAAATCAGATTTACCAAAGAATTTTTAAATTTGCTTATATATTTGAAGCACAGGACTTAACTTATGCATCTTACCAATTTTTGCAAACATTATATCCTAAACATAACAGTAATATTATGCTCGTTGGTGATAAAAACCAAGCCATATATTCTTTTACAGGTGCTAGTACCTCTTTTATGGAACAATTCGAAACCTATTATGACCCGACTGTTGTTATACTAAAAAATAATTTCCGTTCCTCATCCGAGATTGCATCTCTTGCAGATAAGTTAATTTCAAAATCAAGTTTTTCATCCAGCTCTTTAAAAAATGGCTCGGTGATTATTAAAGAACTAGAAAATGAGGAGAAAGAAGCAATATGGATTGCAGATAATATTTCAAAATTGGTGAGACAAGAACCTTCTGAAATAAATGAGAAGATACATTGGGACAAAATTGCTGTAATTGCAAGAAACCGTTCATCTCTTCGAAGAATCGAAAAGCAATTCTCAGAAGATAATATACCCTTTATCAACAAAACATTTGGTATATTAGAGAGCGAATCAACTATTATGCAAGTATTTGAATCTGGTTTTAGACTCTTGATTAATCACAATGATAGGTATTATCTTGACCTCTTTCAAAGTTTAATTGGGGTGGAAAATAAAAATACGATCAATTACAACAGCACTGAAAACGGAATTGCTTTACTTAAACATTTCGATTCATTAGTCGGCAAGGAATGGAAAAAGAACTATAAAGCATTATTAGATGCATGGTCATATTTATGGGGACCTGATATGAATTTTTCAGATGCAATACTCGTTTTAGAAAAGTACTTCATGTCTGAAAAACCTGTTGCAAGTGTAGAGGAAACAAACGTGTTTATGAGTGATCTAAAAATGTGGCGAGATAATTGGAATACGTATATTCGGGATACCAATGAATACAGTTTGATTTCGTTTAAGAACAAATTCACCTCCTTATCAAGAACAACCGGTTCCGGTGGTGTTAGGTTACTGACTGCGCACTCTTCACAAGGTCTAGAGTTTGATGTCGTGCATGTACTCGGAATAAATGAAGGAGTCTTCCCGATGAACGAACTTACAGTAGAAGAAGACAGACGAGTATTATATGTAGCCATAAGTCGTGCTAAAAAACTTTTGTATCTATCTTATATCAAGTCAAGTTCATTAAAAATGGGTGCTAGGTATAGACAACCTTCCCGTTTCCTTAAAGAGATGAAATTATTATAGATGGTAAATGTGCGTGTTTAAAAATTCAGGGATTTTGTTCTCAAAATGGTGCATTGAACACACCCTTTTGAACTAATATTATTTCCTTTAGGTTAAAACCAAGGTCCGTACCAACGCTAAAAGCGCCGGAGATTTTCCCCGACGCTTTTTTACGTTCGACATAGGAATCGTTAATGAGAAGCAGGTTCGAGTAAAATTCTGGAAAACCAATATCCATTCTTGATAACTAAGGGTGCCTACCAATCTTAAATGTTAGAAAGAATGGTTATGCCGGAATAAATTAAGGAACTACTATCTCAAAGACCATTACATAACTTAGGAAATCATATCGGAGTGTTGACTCCTTAAAGAAAGCAACTGAAATAAGCGAAAAAGGTAAGCCAATCCCTTGTGGTAGGCGTTGTTAAATATCATTTTTTATAATCGTGTAATTCGTATTAATTAAAATCGTAATTAAACCCTTAGTTTTCATGGCCACAGACAGCCATTCATTGGCTTGCCTTGTTTCACCTACACATTCAATTAACCAAACGGAGTACGACATAACCCGCTCATTAAATTCTTAGACATAACAGATATTTCAATTTAGGCACTCCATACGGAGTGCGTCCCAATTTCTATTGGATCTGAGGAACTACCTGAGATATTTCAATCCACGCACTCATACAGAGTGCGACATCAAAAAAGACGTGTCATCTCTATTACACAAATGATATTGACGTCTTTTCAGTATTTTAACTTTCCTTTACTCGATCAGCTTGACAATTATCGTTGTAAACTTTCTCGGACGGGAAGGTGTACCGGGTCGATTCAACCACAATACATTAAGTAAAAAGAACTATCAATAACTTAATGGATTAAAAAGAACAGTTGCCAAGATGGCAGACTGTTCCTGATTTCTTAACCGTTAGTTTAATTGGGTGGTACATATTATGGTCAGTATCAAATATAAATCACGTAATCTGACCTTACTTCCTCCACATGCCCTGATTCTAAACAAATTTCTTATCAATTTGAAGCCAAGTGAACAAAGATAAACCATTAAACGTCCCTTCTTTATGTGTACCTGGAACCGTGGTCCAATTACGTAGCATGTGCCACGCATTATCCGCAAGTGCTTGGTTTGTTCATCTAATTCAATTATTTCGGTCCATCTGGATTCATGCTTCATCCACTATCAATATATTAAACATACAACAGACATTCTCAACTCTAAGGTTTCTCTAGCTAAGTCATATTACGAATCATATGAAAGCCAGGACGTGGTAGGTGTGCTACTAGGGCTTATTGTTTCAAACGATGGACAGAGGAACTATTCAGATTTAACATGATGCATGTTACTCAAAATGTCTCCAGTGACCGGATTATTAGAATGGCATTTCCGGGTTATTAGCTCAATCATGAACGTATTCAAATCACTTTCTTTTTCTATAAGTCACCAAAAGAATGAATTTGTTAGACAACTTTTTTTCGAATTGGCCACTTATCTATAAAATACGGAGTGAGACTTGCCTTAGAGGATGCCACTGTTTATCCTGTACCAATTCAATCCACGCACTCCATACAGAGTGCGACAGTGTATACAGCGGTATGCCGGCACCCACAATAAAGATTTCAATCCACGCACTCATACAGAGTGCGACGTATGAGAATATTATAAAAGGAGTCCTGACAAATATTTCAATCCACGCACTCCATACAGAGTGCGACCATCATTTGCGAAGACATACAATCGTAGTACCAGATTTCAATCCACGCACTCCATACAGAGTGCGACAATGTGGTGGAGGCGGTCAATGATCTGCTGGAAGAATTTCAATCCACGCACTCCATACAGAGTGCGACGTGGCAGTGCAGCAGTCAACCGGATCTACCGAAGCTATTTCAATCCACGCACTCCATACAGAGTGCGACCCACCCTCACCATAGTCGGGATCACCGGACAGATCATTTCAATCCACGCACTCCATACAGAGTGCGACTTTGATGTGATATCGAAAATATACCTTATCGAAGATATTTCAATCCACGCACTCCATACAGAGTGCGACTTCAGAGCCTATATTGGAGACAGATTCTACAATCTATTTCAATCCACGCACTCCATACAGAGTGCGACGATTACAGGCAAGCGAGTGGACTTTGATACAGAGATTTCAATCCACGCACTCCATACAGAGTGCGACGATTACAGGCAAGCGAGTGGACTTTGATACAGAGATTTCAATCCACGCACTCCATACAGAGTGCGACCGACCCAACCGTTTCCGTTAGCACCACAAATGCTATTTCAATCCACGCACTCCATACAGAGTGCGACGTGAGTTGACCCTGCAACCAGTATTCCAACTGGTAATTTCAATCCACGCACTCCATACAGAGTGCGACCTTATTAAATTGTTTTCGGCTGACTTAGGTATTGGTATTTCAATCCACGCACTCCATACAGAGTGCGACCCTATCAGCCAATCGGATATCAATGTCAGTGATGATTTCAATCCACGCACTCCATACAGAGTGCGACTTCGTTAACGTACATATCCAGCCTGTACCGGGGATCATTTCAATCCACGCACTCCATACAGAGTGCGACCGGTGCAAATAAGAAAAGACTATCTCCAAAAATATTTCAATCCACGCACTCCATACAGAGTGCGACTACTTCCTGTCTTCCTGGTTGAGCTCCCCGATCCGATTTCAATCCACGCACTCCATACAGAGTGCGACCTGAGCAAAATAGATTAAAGCACCTGCAAATGTATATTTCAATCCACGCACTCCATACAGAGTGCGACATGAATATAACAGCGGTGATATTAAATTCGATTTGATTTCAATCCACGCACTCCATACAGAGTGCGACTTGAACGAAGAGTTACCAGAGGACTCCAATCCGATATTTCAATCCACGCACTCCATACAGAGTGCGACAATTACGTAAATCCTGCATCACCCTATTATCAGGATTTCAATCCACGCACTCCATACAGAGTGCGACAGCGAAAAGTGACGTAAAAACTAGTTTTCAAGGATAGCTATTAACGTATTTTCGATATTTCTACTACTTTAAAACTCTTATGACATAAAATCATTGCCAAAAGGTCACAAAAAAGACCTTTTCGACATATTTCGTGGTGCGAATCCCCCAGGGAAACTATGTGAGCTTGGCATTCGCACCTGCTAGAGTATTAATAGATCATCGATATCATAAGAATCTTTGGCTCCAACCTGTTGGACTTTACTTTTGTACTTATCACCTAAGTTATAGAATCGAAGACTATCTGAATCCTTATCAATCAATTCTTCCAGTTCAAATCTTAATCGTCTAAACTGGGTAACGTCCATATACATTCAAATACGGAATTCTGTACACGTTGTCCGTGATCTACACACTTCTTTGCCACTTTAGATAGCCGTCTTCTGCCCTCACTATCTATCGTGTTTACATCGTACTTAATCAAAATAAGCAATCATTGCACCTACTTCCACATACTCATCGATGTCCCCCGCGTATATATCTGGCAAATAATAATGGCTGAATAGGAGCAGCTAATTACGGAAGTTGTTTTTAGCCACTTGAAATCCCGGGAAGCCCCAATAGATAAAGGAAGGCCTACCCCAATTACCGTTTATTTCCTTATTCCACACATATCGATTGATTATCATTTTGTATTCTTTAAAGGACATAAATGCAGCAGTATTTTTATCAAAAGTGTTCATTAATCTATTCGCTGTTTACGGAACCATCTAATGACTTCAAGTTATGTCTGCAAGCGATTAAATAATTTGTTTATCCTTGGTTTATAAAATAAGCCACTTAGAGTGAGGATATGTTCATTGTGGAATTTCTTTGGTATTGCATGTCCTTCCATTTTAACATATCACTAGTAGAGGTGGCATACGAGTACTGAAGTATCCATACATACAGCCCACATATAAAATAAAAAAGCGCCGAAGGCGCATAATAAATGAGTGAAGTCACGAGTTTTATAGTCATTTAGAGAGATTACGTAGAGAAAGTTACTTCCTTGCCTTTGAAAGACCTACTACTAAGCTAATGATAATTGCGCTGAATAAGTTTAACATATGATCGATTTCATCCCACGATTTATGTCGTATTAACATATTGAATCCAATAAATACTAAGCTGCAGAGTATGAAGAATCCTAAGAAGTTTTGAAGGAAAATTTTTAAATTCATTTTAATCCGCCACATACCCGTTCAAAAATTTTGTTGCGGTTGTACGATTTAATTCATTCGTACGGGATGAATCACTATAAAAAATAGTATCCCATTTAGATCCGACAATGACAGTTGTAGCGACCAAGGATTTTTTTTCTGCATACCGCCGTTTATAATATACAAGTGGATATTGATCTTGAACAATGGTAAGAGCCATAGTACCTATAACTGATGTCGCCACTGCAGCGGAAGGATTTGCAGCGGTTGCTAGCCCAATAAGTAATGCTGTCACGGCAGTGACAGTATATCTTTCTATTTTGCTGCTACCATTCGTCCAGGAACCATAGTACCAGGCAGATACTGCACCTCCCATATAGCTATCAAAAGGGGTTATCAAATCGCCTCTATCAGGACGCACAGGAATATTTGGGATAGTTGAGAGATCGGTTGTATCGACACCAAAATTTTGTGTTTCTGTTTCAATTACTCCATTCTCATTAGTAGTAACTTGGAAAAGAGAATTTTGGGTATCGATAATAGCAGTTTGAATTGCATGCTCAACAAATTCCCCTTCAGCGTTCTTCACATATATTGTACTATTAACCTCAGTAAAATCCTTATTAGCTCTTTCTTCAACTTTATACGTATCTCCATTACTTTCGTACGTATATACAAGATATGCGTCTCCCGGCTTTCCTTCTAAGAAAATAAAGTCTTGTTTTTCTTGTGAAAGTTGACTTACGCTAGCTTCTAATGCATTTGGAGCTGCAAGGATCACCGTAGGAACAACAACTTCAAGGCACAGTGCGATGGATAATGCAGCTGTAATTAATTTTTTCACAGATAGAATCTCCCTTCGACTTTCAAGTGTTTAGTTGAGAAACACTCCCTAAATGACTATATTTTCTATTTTATAACATTAAATATGCATAATTGTATTCATTGTGTAATCTTAATGTTAATTATAGATTTTAATTCCAATCGATAATTACGATAAAAAACGGCCAGATAATTGCCTATCATTTTTCGTGTAATTTGAGAGCTTAGGACTCTATTCCAACTCTTCCGCTGCCTCATACTCGATTTTTTGTCCTTGTTCATCCAAAATCATTCTCAGTGATTTGCCAGTATGGATATGTTCCCATTGGATCGGTGATGGATCCTGGTCCCTAGACAAGCGATTAGCTGGTGTAGCTTAATGAATTAGCGCAAATAACGATTAGATATTCGCCTATTCTTAATAGGAGTATGTTGTTATCCAATACGGTTCAGTGGTTATTGACGAGATTGTTTTATCCATTTCAAATGGGATTACTGTTCCAGTGGAATTACTTCCGAGCGTTGGATCTGCTCTCTTGTCCATAATCCAGGCTTTATCCTGTTGGTCGCTCAATAGAGACTCACTACCCACACTTAGATATTTATCTAATCGGAAATGCGTACATGTTATTTTCTATTTCGGAAACGGGTACAAGTTTTTGTTCTCAACCGCAAGTTACAGTACAATATTACGCTGCTTTAATACCTATCCGCTGGTATTAAACCTCTCACCGTTTCATTTGTTCTATAACCAAGTGAACAATTTATTATGCAATTTATGCGCTTTTAAGTGTATTCCTTAAATATGTTTAGATATATATCTAATCGGAAATTAGACTATGTTCTTGTCCATTCCGGTAATCGGTACAAGTTCTTTTACCTCGACATCTTTTTTCTTCCACTTTTTTTGTTTGAACCTTCCACACAGCATGAATTAGAGCAATTGAACAACACCTGTGCTTAGAAGAATTAACCTCGTAAGGCATACTATATGCGCTTAACTAGGTTCCTATATATGAGGAGTATTGAGAGAAAGACAATGAATCACCACCTTAGCAATCATCATTCAGAGGGCATCTAAACTAATCTAAAATATTTTATTACTTTGATCAAATTGCTTTAACATTTTTTCTCTTCTTGCTCGGTTCTCTCTAAAGATTTGCTCTTGATCATTATGAGGCACCTTCTGAGGTTTCTTCAGAAACGGTAAAATTTTATTTGTTTTCATTATGTACTCGCCTCCACATATCGAGTTTCAAGTAACATCATTTCTTTTCTATCCTGCTTTTAAACCTAAAAAATTGAACTCAAAAAAACTCGGTATAATCACCGAGTATCTTTGAAGTTACCTTATCTAAAATGTGTACTCACTAACGTAGAGTCATCAATCAGCTTGTTCGTTCTTCTTATATGTTGAAATATTTTGACCATATTTTCTCTTTTTTTCTCGATTTGAGGTAAGTATCTCATGCTGTGAATGTAATTCAACCTTCTGTGGTTTTATGGATTCTGTCATGAAGAGTTACCTCCTCTTTTAGAAGTTCTTTTTGAAGAATTAAACCGAAAACATGAAATATAGACTTCTCTTACTCCGATAATATCACTTCCAAGCGTCAGTATCAACGCTCTATCATTTGATTTATCAATGTGAAAGTTCCATATCTACTGAACCTCATTCAACATTTTCATGTTGTATTCTTTTACTATAACAATGTTTAAATCACCTAATTTATTCCCTAAGTTTACATTATATAATTTCTATAATAAAAAGAATAAGGGCCTCCAAAAGGAGGCCCTTCAAGCACAATTACCATAAGGTAACGGCGGTTTCGTATAAACATCAGATAATCGCCACAACCAACACCGTTGGCGGGGAATATAGACAACACTTCTTGCAAGAAAAGTTATATCAAAGTATTCTGTTCCTGTCAAGGGAGTGTTGAATAAAATTAGTTATTCTTCGGTTAACCCTGCCGCCGCTTGACTCATTGTTACTACGATTCTTTTCTTGGACTGGAGTATCGATGCATCTCATTCAGATATAAATCCGGAAGACGTAGGCTAATCTCATTTGCCAATTCACATACCTTCATCGCTACATATGTGTTTATATTTCCTCCGTAACGCTTCATCAACAACTGAATTCTTTTCGTAATGCCCCGAATGATCGCGGAAAAATCAATCGTCTGTACCAGCGCCCCACCTCGACGTATCCGAACAGGAGTCACCATATGCACGGCGCACCATGTAGCATGTTCTTGCAGCGCATGGACAGAAATATTTTCGGGTGTAGCTGCGTTCATGTCGAATTGTCCCTGTTTCCAGATGGATCTGTACTGATCTGCATGAAAAATGTCTGTTAATTGGAATGCCTTTCGTTCGGTTCCGATTCCAAATGTCCGTACCTGAGTCAACCACGTCACGATATCCTTGGCTTAACGAACCGCATCTCCGATCAAAATGAGTTTGAAGCATAGCGCATCACCTTTTATCATAAACTGCCTTTGGCCGGGGTGGTTCAATGATATAAGGGTTGACGATATCCTGTGCATCCCCACCCTATCGTCGATTCCCAAAGACATACGCATACGATTCTGAATTTCGAGTTAGCGTCCAACCTGTCACACCATGAAGTGAAGAACCCAGAAATGTGGGCAAACGTGTCATTCCCTTACATTTCAAGTCGAATAAGTAACGGAAGGTATTCCAGCGAAAAAACAGGTGCTTGTCTATTCATACGATGCTCCAATTCTGATGTAGATCAAAAATTATAAAACTAACGGCAAACCGTTTGTAATTAACCTGATGCACTTCATATGGAGGGCGTCAAAATTTCACTAAAGATACTTTCCTAAATACGGATTTTAATCCACACACTCCATTTGGAGTGTGACAGGTCTTCAAAAGTCCTATTGTTCGTACTTTTATTATTTCTATCCACGCCACTCCATACAGAGTGCGCCTAGTCGTGGACGCGACAATTTAGCACCATCAGATTTCAATCCACGCACTCCATACGGAGTGCGACATCAACCTATTCGATATCGGCAAAAACATCATTATTTCAACCCACGCACTCCATACGGAGTGCGACAGCGAGAAAAGACGTATCAGTTTATATTTATTACATCTAAACACGTATTTCCGATACTTATTCTCCATTTTATCCACAACAACATATAAACTCAACCTATATGTTACCAAAAGGTCTCAAAATGGGCGTTCTCGTCAAATTTCGGGGTGCGAATCCCCATAGGAAATCATTTGAGCTTGAGGTTCGCACCTCATTCTTGAACCTAAAACTACTCTTTATCTCCTGTAGACTTCAAAACTCAATCTGTCGGATATCCACCTCCACTTTGCTTCTCGCCTAAATTTGTTCTTCATTCTTATTACTCCAGTTGACATTGTTTTTATCAGAAGCTTCAAACTCTCTTTCCAATTAATACTTCGAACATATCTCTTGATATCAACTCGTTTCAAGTTAGAACCACTTAGAGCCGGTAGGATGAGTACTTACAAATTGATGCTGGATCATTCGGATATTTAACTGTAATCTCAGTAACCATGCCTAATACTTCTTTAACACCTGGCTGGAGCGCATCCCCCCAGCAGGCGGATCTCTTCACTTGATTTGATGAGTACAATCATCACTGCCTTCTCTTTTATAAATATAAATTATCAATCGTTTCAATTATTGAGAGGTATTGATTGAATCCCTTATTTTAGAAGCCAATAATTATAGTGATAAAGGTTATAGAATAATTATGTCGAAACAAGAGAAGTAAATATACATAAGGAGAGGACAATAACGGTGAGAAAACAATTTCCTGGATATTACAAGCTAACTGAAGATGAACAAACAAATCTATGGGGGAACTGCGCTTTTGTACTTGATGCTAATACCCTTCTTAACCTTTTTAGATATCCAAAAGAATCAAGGGACGCAATGTTAGAAATACTTGAAAGTATAAAAGAAAGGATTTGGATTCCACACCAAGTAGCATTAGAGTACCATAGAAATTTAGAGAATGTGTTATATGAACAAAAAAACGAATACGAGACACTGGAAAAAGAATATATAAATGAACTTCAAAAACTTATTTCAAAGTTAAAAAAATTGAAACATTCAAATATTAGCACTCACAAGATGGTTGAGTCATTGGAACAAAGTAGAGATTTAATAAAAAAAGAGTTATCTAGCCAAAGGGAAGAACAACCTGATCTACTTACTATAAAAGAAAGAATTAATGATTTAATAGGTGATAATGTTGGACAAGAATTTACACAAGATGACCTAAATAAAATTTTTTCCGAAGGTAATGAGCGGTACGAAAATAAAGTCCCACCTGGATTTATGGACAGTAAGAAAAACCACTCTTATTTTCATAATGGTTTAAAGTACCAAGCAGCCTATGGCGATCTGATTTTTTGGAAACAGATTTTAAAATATGCTACAAATCAAGATGTGAAATCAATTGTTTTGATCAGTGATGATCGAAAAGAAGATTGGATATTAGAAGTGAATGGTCAGAAAAAAGGAATTCATCCCTACCTGATAAATGAATTTAATAATTTGAGTGGAGGAAAGTTATTCAATTCGTTTAATTCAGTACAGTTTATAGTTCAGTCAGGGAAGTTTTTAGAGTTTAAGAGCAGTGCTACTGTAAGTGAGATTATTGAGGAAATTGAAACAGTTTATAGAAAGGAGGATTCGATTAAGCAGATTAATACACTGCGGTTGAATGATCAACTTATTCAAGATGCTCTGAACAAAAATAAAAAACAAGATAGACTGCTGGAAATAATTGAAGGGAGGCCAACAAGAAATAACAGTACTGAGAAGGGCCAGCATATCTTCTACAAACTCTTTTTTAACGTGAGTGATGAATTTATTAAATCGGAAAAGAAGGAAGCCATATTCCCCATTTTGATCCGAAAGATTCTCAAAGATTTATCTCGCGAATCAGAAGTAGTTGAACTTGAGTATACTGGAGAAATGCTTATCGTGGTGTTCAGTCTTCCTTATAAATTAAATAAATCGAAAGAAATAAAAGAAATACATAATAATATTAGTGATGACCTGGGATTGTACTATGCTGAGCATGCTATTAAACTATTAGAAACAGCAATTCTAGCATTGTAACAAAGGAGCTCTCAAATATATTTTGAGCTTTCAGCCATTCATCATTGTGAATAGCTTTTTTGTTAGGAATTTCGGGCCGTTGATTACCTTCATTCAATAGGAGCTACGAAAAAGTAATTTCCTTTTACATTTGCCGATCTGGTTATCGGATCGGCATTCATTTTTCGATTTATTTGAAGATTTTTTAAGATGAAGGAGTGCCTGCAGCAGCTGCGTTAAGTCGATCATAAAGAAATTCAAATAACGAATGTACCGAATTGTTCATGTTCATTGGATTTGATGGCAGCCAGCTATGCAGTTGTTAAAACCATTCAGCCCCAACTTCCCTCTTCTCAGTGAGTTTAACGCCATCAAGCATTAACGTTCCCCCATGAACAACCTATTCCAGACCTATTTCAGCAACAACTATTAATGCTGCTTCGTGATCCACAGCTTCGAACTTTCAGAGTATCCCCCGGTTGATAAGCTTCATATATGATTAAAGTTTCCATTAATTCACTTACACATTACTTTTAAATTTATACTATACACTAGGTACTTGAAATCAACATCGTTTTGGTATTAAGTAACCCCCGAAATCCGTTAGAAATTCACCCAATATAGTGCTTCTCCCACCGGTATGGAGGTATTACCTCAGTATTTATTTCAGTTCATCTTTAATATTCCTATCAGATATCGCTTCTCCTCTCACTGGATGTAAATTTCAATCGGGAGTTAAAACACCAATATGATTACCCAGACGATCATAAACTTCAATTTTTCCATGTAAGCTGTCTTTATGATAGTATTACCCTATTTTGCTTCGACCCCGATATATTCTCTCTTTCCCCGGTCTGTAGTTGGCCCGCACTTTATCTTTCAAGAAAAGATACCTGCTTGCCGGAATTCCCCTCGAATCAGTATTACTCATTTATTAATTTTTCGCTTGAACACAAAAGAGCACTGGAGAGTTTCTCCTGATACTGTTCCGTTCTATTTTTGGGGATACAAAAAAAGCTCAAAGATTTACTGCTACTTGCAGAATCTTTAGGCTTTTGACTTACCAAACTTAAAGGTCATAGATGGCCAATTATTTACTCCCTTCAATATGTGATAATAGGTTGTTCGTTCAACATTTCAATTCTACATAGGCCAGTCATGACTGCTCTATTACAACAATTTAATGCAAGAATAAGTAGTTTTGATGAAGTTCATACTAGCCCAGATGATCTGGGACGCATTCCTACTTAATACACCTATCTAATTATTCTTTGCTTCTATGAGCTAGGGCTTGCCTCATTTATAGGGCAAGCTGATCTTCACTTTTATAAGTACCACGTTCAATTGTGAACAAGACAACTAAGACCTATGTAGGTTGCAAAGAGCACCTACATGGGCCATTACCTCAGTTACGAATATCTAATACTGATTTTGATACCGAAAATGATATGACCTCACGTCGGAGGTCCACAAAAAAAGAGTTGCTTCATTACATAGGAGAGGTTTGGGAGTGAAGGTAATCGATAGTACACGTAAATCAAGGCCTAATAAAACATTATGTACTTCTGAAAAACGCTTCTTTCATTTTTTTAAGATGTTAGCTGTGATTGCATTATTGTCTGGGTAAACTCATTCTTACCCACGTAAAATGTCATGAACAATGGGGTAACGTAGCCTCCTTGGGTTATGCAATTCTTTGGGCAAGCAGCTCGTCTATTCTCCGGTCACCCTAGACTAAACCAAGACCGACTCTAGTGAAAAGTATATGGAAAAAGTTCATTCGGTATTTCGGAGTTATTTAGTTTTTACTCTGGCTTCCACTGTCCTTTGTATCTTGCTGGTATTAAACGAATGCAAATCAGCGCCAATATTATCACAGCAATCTTGAAAGTTGAAGCAAATCGTGGAGCGTTTATTGGATTCAAAGCGAAAGAAGAATATGAGTTGATGAATCAAGCAGATCAAGATTACGTTGACGTGGAAATGTATCGTGTGTTAGACAAGATATTCGAACTGGAAGTGAAGTTCACTCAAATGCTTTACGAGGAAGTCTGAAGACGATGTTATTGAGTTTCTGAAATATAATGTCAATAAGGCTTTGTTTAACTTAGTAAGAGAAGCTTACTTCGAAGAAGTAAATGTGAATCCAATTGTAATGAATGGTATTGATACAGCAACTAAGACTCAAGATTTCTTTAACAGAACAGGTTCATATGTAGTGTCTGTTGAACAACTGACACAGACTTTAATGATTTAGAGAGCTTGCTAGGGTTGAAGGCGTTTGCTCTTGCCAATGATCTGGGTGTTCGAAGTACGCCGACTTTGATTTTACTTGACGATGTGAGCAAAGAGGTTGAAAGTGTGACGGGTATAAATCTAGAAGCAATTAGAAATTTCTTTGAAAAAGGTAAATAAATAATGATAATCGGGGTAATCATAATATAAAATAATTATACGATTACCCTGATTTTTATTTGAGATAATCGTTTGCTTGATGCATCATTGACAAGTTGATCCATTTAAATATGATGCTATAATATTTAGTAAATAGCAGTATCTTCTGAGAGAATATACGAAGTAAGGAGTGTGCGTTATGACGAAAAATCGCTCCATTATCGCCGCAGATAACGAAAAAGATTTCGGAACTACAGATCAAGGAACTGAGGATATGGGAGTATTACTTGGTTCTGCTTATGACTTTCTATTCGAAGGGGAAAATAACGAATATGATAAGGAGTTCAGGGACTACATTTGAAAAAGTTATGAGCCTGAAAACCTGATCAAACAGTGAAGTTTGTAGGTTGCATCGATCTGGAGTCACAGGAGGATAAAAATGTCCCAAGACCAATATTGATTGTTGGTAATGATCATTACCTTTGTAACAAGGACGGACGCGAGAAATGAGTTTGATGTTGAGATTAAATATTGGCAACAAGCCGGACTAAAAAGTCCTTCTCAGGTCAGAACGTCCAAACCAACAACGATTCTTAAGTCAGAAGTTAAACAAGATCCCGTAAGAAAAAATAGAATTATTGTTCCAAGAGGTTTTATCGGGAAACTACATAAGGAAGATTTATAAAATGTTTTAACGCTATGCAGAGATTATCCTATAGGAGAGAGCAAAAATGCTCTCTCTTTTTTTGTTTAACTATAAGAAAAGAGTTACTAAAAACTAAAGAAAGTATTCTACCCCTTTGGTAATTAATAAATACCAAAGGGGTTAGATATGTCATATTTCAGATTGGTACAATACAATTTCAGAGACTATTATGAGAACAGCGCTTTGTCAGAAGCATACTTGGAGAATTTCAATCCATACATTCCATACGGAGTTTGACCGGATCAATCTATTTATGTTGAATTGACTCCAGATATTTCAATCCACGCACTCCATACGGAGTGCAGCACCGCGTCACTAAAGACCAGTTCCGTAAATGCCTTATTTCAACCCACGTACTCCATATGGAGTACGACTTGAATCAACGTTGTACCCTGACTTTAGAGATGCAATTTCAATCCACGTACTCCATACGGAGTACGACTAGGTTCCACATATGGTATCTCTGGTACGTTCAGTATTTCAATCCACGTACTCCATACGGAGTGCGACTCAAATAAGATTGTTTTCCCTATCAAATTTCTCTTATTTCAATCCACGTACTCCATACGGAGTGCGACCACGTAGTCCCTTTAATGTTGTATCCGGTGTAAGTTATTTCAATCCACGTACTCCATACGGAGTGCGACTAAGTGAGAAAGATTACATAAATAGAGAGGAACCAATTTCAATCCACGTACTCCATACGGAGTGCGACTGGATCGCTTGGGACATAAAGATGATACGACAACAATTTCAATCCACGTACTCCATACGGAGTGCGACTCACGTTTACTTTCCACGTCCAGCAATTCAGATCATTTCAATCCACGTACTCCATACGGAGTGCGACCCATTGATGCCTTTGGAGACGTTTATAAGTTCAATATTTCAATCCACGTACTCCATACGGAGTGCGACTTATCTTATAACGCGACTCTCAACAATATGTATGTATTTCAATCCACGTACTCCATACGGAGTGCGACATATATCACAAGGCTGACGGCACTACCAGCAGGCAATTTCAATCCACGTACTCCATACGGAGTGCGACGGGTTCCGATCGTTCCATACGATCAATCCGAAACTATTTCAATCCACGTACTCCATACGGAGTGCGACATGAAAAACGCATTCCTGTGGATGCGATTCAATTTATTTCAATCCACGTACTCCATACGGAGTGCGACAACGAGAGAAACATTTGTTCAAACAAGACTATTCTATTTCAATCCACGTACTCCATACGGAGTGCGACAGCGGAAATACACGTATTAAGTTATGTTTAGAATCCCTTAATACGTATTTCCGATACTTATTCCACATATTAGCTCCACTATATCCCACAACAGCACATAAACTCAATATCCTTGTTGCCAAAAGGTCATAAAACTGAAGGTTTCGACAAATTTCGAGGTGCGAATCTCCCTGGGAATTCATGTGAGCTTCGGGTTCGCACCTCCTTCAGCTGACTTCATGGCCTTTCGCAATTCATTACTACCAATGGATCAAGGATGAACTATCCCCCCGTCCTACAAGTTTCTCATTTTCGTTTCTTGAGAAGATCCAATACTTTTTTATTTTGGTCTAATATTTTTTTAATTCCCCAGTTGGGCACTGTGGTGTTAGGTTTATGATTACCTGCAGGTTTTATAAGTATTTTTTTTCTCACAATAAGCCAGCTCCCCTATCGTTTTGTTAACAAGGGTTGGCATTATTGTAGACTTTTAAACTATTCAGAAGAAGAAATAAAAAAAATGCTCTATGAAATTTCATAGAGCATCTTGGAGCACATAAATAGTAATTATCTATTTTTAAGGATATTCAGCACGTTATCGTTTGCTTTCAAGATTTTTTCTAGGCCCATATTCTTCTCAATCGTGGTCTTAGGCCGACGAACAACAACCTTATCCGGGGTTACATCAACTTTTTTAGACTGTTTAAAAAGTGTCATAAATATCACCTCATATACTTAATATACCACACTACCCATCTATGAACCAATCAAATATCTGGACTAGATTAACAATATTATTAGCATCAATCCCATTCAATATGGCTCCAGATTCCTCTGCTTGAATAGTGATAATGAAACTATTGGTAGATCCGAAGAAAGGTACACAAATCGTATTTCCTTCCTCTACTACGTAAACTGCTGCTTCTGCTAATTCTTTACTCATCTCATCTTTGTTCTCTTCAGGGATCAGGATACTGTTGCTTCTTTCAATCTGAGAGAGAGAACTCCTTATTTTAGTCATGCGTATTTCTATGTCGCTGTCGAATTGAATCGATGTAGTAGAGATCTGTAAGCCGAAGGTATCCGTGTAATATCGAAGATACTCTTTTAACATAGACGAGTACACATCCCACTCTGGCAACTGATCCTTCTGCTCATCTGTGAGCTCGGTTAGATGATGTTGTGAGTATTGAACAACTGCAGTAAACTGAGCTGTTTTCTGAAAACTAGAGAGAATGATCCGTTCATTATCCCGTATTGTGTTTTCGATAATTTGATCATTTTTTTTGAATTCAGTATTTCCGATCTTTTGAATACTTGGCGTTTCTAAAATAGCCAGGTCAATAAAGATAGCTATACTGGCGAATTGTACGGCTTGCACCCAATCATTTAATAGAATGTGACCGGCTAAAATCATCCCAAAATAAATAAGTGCCATAATGGCATAGGACGTTTTACGGATGTTCAACAAATTGCTTTCATACCAACCACGATTGTACCAGTGTATTGCCGTTGCGAGTCCTGCTATGGCCATAAAGCCAATAGCCATCCATCCGAAATAAAACATGAGGTTCCTCCAAACACTGTAGACTTCAGAATGGTATACAACATATAAACTCTATTGAATTCATGGATCATATTTAAATACAACATCCCATTCTCCTGTTACTTCATTAAATCCCTCTATTAACACTTCATCTTTAATTTGGTCGGACGCTATAGTTTGCTGAAACGTTTCATCACGAACAATTTCATGACCAGACCAATTAATAAGCTTTTATTTTATCTAACAGTTTTGGATGAGGTATAAGGAACTGTCGTTTAACTTCTGTTACATATCTTTTAAATCCTTCTTCCATATCACTGTGAGGAACTATAAGCTGGATCACTTGGTTCCCTGTGCAAAGAATTAATAAAGCATAGGGCATATCAGTAGGCGCATCTGGAAGTCTAAACAATATGTCTATTTGGGAGTAAGGAAACACATGTAGCCCAGGTACGGTTTTAGTTAAGACGCATAGACTTGTGAACCACGTATTTATTGTGTGATCACTTTGTTTTATCCAATCTACTGTTTTAGAAAAATGTTTAAAATCTTCTTTATCCATTAGAGTTAAGGCCATTTTGACATACGCTTTCTAAACTGCAATAGGTATGTAGGATAGTCTTGTGACAGTTACTGTTATTTCCCCATTTTCTTTATCGCGTTCAACCTGGGCAGACTCATAATCAGTTCTTTTCTTTAAAGTGTTTTCTGAGGCACTTATGGAGGTGCCATCTTTCTTATTGTTATACTCCATACGGAGTGCGACGATGGTAATTCCCCCATATAACGGGGTTGTCTATATTTCAATCCACGCACTCCATACAGAGTACGACATTTCATGAAGCTAGACCCTTGTACGGGGGAGTTTATTTCAATCCACGCACTCCATACAGAGTACGACAGCGAAAAAAGACGTATCAAGACTTCATTTCTAGACCATTACTACGTATTTCCGCTTTCTTTCTCAATAAGATCAACATTCAATTAAGAAAATCAGCATCCATTCTAAATTATCGTTGCCAAAAGGTCACGAAAAAGATACTTTCGACAAACTCGAGGTGCGAATCTCCCAGGGAAATCATGTGAGCTTGAGGTTCGCACCCGCCACATAACACTTTATCCTATTCAACAATCTGAACCAATTCTATAGGCCAGATCCAAAAGCCTTTCTACATACTCGGTGTTATTAAGTTTACCAGCCTTTATATGTTGTAACAAATAGATAATGCAAACCTACTTTTCTCTTATAAGCAAAAGCATTTGTCATGAAAATCAGAAGAATCTTCCATGGCTAAACAGCACAATTTGATAAAGAGTTCCAAACACTACTCGTATCTCTTCATCTAAGTATAAAACATCTGATAAGAATCATCTCCATCTAATTCAGGAGGTTTTCATCATCTTCTGTAGTTATGAAAAAAATAAGAAGATAATTGTTGTATTCGTTGACCATTAATTATCCTGGTACATCTAAGCCACCAACGGCTTAACATCTGCTCTTTTGGTTTATACTACGTACAACTCTTTTATCTTCAGTCAAGAATCATACCAAAATATTTTCGGTTTATATGGTTAGCACTCTCAATCTAATCATCATTTTTTGTAATATAAAATGCTGTGTTTGGAATTTCGAAATTATCTCCAAAACCAAAAACAATATCCTGGTTATCTCTTCTATCTGGCCACTCCATATTATTATCCCAAGCATTATATAGTTTGTCTTTAAATGCCCATTTACAAAAAAGTCAGTCGTATTCCCATCCTCAAGAGAAGTAATTATCTCATAAAAAAGAACGTTAGAATTGTTTAGACATTTAGTAATTTTACATTCACATTCACAGCATATTCTTTTCTTACGATTTGCGAGAAGGACACTAGTATTTCAGATAACCGGACTTTAGACAATAAATCCTCCTTTGTGTTCATTTATACAATGAACACAATACTAAAGACCTTGAAGACATAATATCTCCAAGGCCTTTAAATTTGTTATTCTATTAATGATGCCTTAAATACCTTCTTAATCTTATCCAGAGTATCCTCAAAAAATAAATCCTTATTTGTGAAACCTAAATAATAATCGTAGTCTTCTTCTTCATCAATGGACGAATAATATTCCTGATGAAATAGTACGTTTGAATATTCTCCGAAACTTTCGCTTCGCTTAATAACAACACATCTAAATAAATTATCAATTTCAATCGCTTTAATCATATCCTCTTTTGTTGATGCGGAGAACCATATGATTGCCGGTGGTGTCTGATTTGGTCCATCCCAATGAGGTATAGATTCCCCCCAGGGTAATACCCATTCCGAATTCACAAAAATACTTCTCTCTAAAATAAACTTCTGTGTGCTCAAATCAAATAGATTTATATTCCTTTCGTAAAAGGAAAATAATATCATCGAATCTCCTATAACAAAAAAACTCAGTAAGTCTGCAATTTCCTCTGACGACAATTTATGCTTAATCATACCATACGTCTGTTTAAGATTTATTTCCAAGTTCATCATCCTATTCATTCGAAATAAAAATGATCCGATTTAGTTTTTCCAGTCTTAGGGTCAATAAATTGAAAATGTGTTGGAACATATTTGTCTGGATTAATAACATCCCTTTGGAAGTAATGAATCTCTCCAATTTTTTTACCGTTGCTTGTCACATCAGTCTTCATTATATCGGTTGTATATTGAGTACCTTCTTTGAAATTATTCCCTTTTAACCATTTCTTTTGATTCCCTACACTTGTCCATTTCTTGTATTTACTAACATCCACAAACTCACAACCTGTATTATGCACCCATATACCCAAATCCGTTACATAATATGTGTGATAATCAGCAACAGTAAAGTTGTAAACCGTAACTGGTTCATCAAGTTTAGTATACTCAACCCTATCAATTTTTAGATTGCTTCCATCAGCCTTTTGAAGTTTATCACCCGATAACAGTTCGTCAGCGAACAGCCACCCTTTACCTTCAACCCAGAACGGATGATTGTCTGTCGTTTCAATAACCTGTTCACCAACATACAGTTTAATAATATCATCACGCTGGTTACGGAATAAGCCTGTTACTTCCTTGTATGCTGTATTTCCAGTAGGATTATTCTCATTTTTAGAAAGAACCTTATCTCCGACCTCAATGTCTTCAATATTTTTCTCACCTTTGTCAGTCTGTACCTTAGTACCAGCTGTGAAACAATTACACCCTTTCGACGTAATAGATGAGCCTTTCCCTTTAGTTATTGCCGCTCCTGTTAGGCCAACGGCGCTATCAAGTATAGCTTCAACAGACTTCGCCGTAGTCCAAGTACGATCAGTAAAAGCATCCAGATCTGCCAATAGGGCTTTTCGTGCCCAATCTGCTCCTCCTTTTGTATTAAATTGAGAGTAAGGACTGGTTTGAGTTAAAACTCCATATCGAAATTTGAACGTCATATTATCACGATCGCCATAAACCTTTTGGAAGATTACCCCAAGTTGACTACGATTACTCCAGTAAGCATCTGACTTACTTTTAAACGACATAGAGTCTCTTAACATAAGATCAATCTCGTAGTACGTTGAATTTTTTATATGCCCACTCGGATCAACATATTTTAAGGGATTGTTGCTCACGTAAGCATATAAGTTTTGACTCAGCGGGTCACTTAATTCACCCTCGAAAGAATCTTCGTTAATGAATCGTCCCATTGCCGGATCGTACCAGCGTGCTCGCAAATATTGAAGTTCTGTTGTATCATCCCACAACTCACCAGCATATCGGAATGGATTGTGAACCGTTTCTTCCTTGGTCAGGATGTTACCCCAAATATCATACTCATATTGGTTCAAAATTTCCCCTTGCTCATCTCGTAGTCCGGTGGTATCCCCATGTGCATTAGACTGTACATAGGCTTTGCTACCATCTGGATACTGGATAGCTTCCAACTGAGCTCCCCTGATATAGTTCGCTTTTAGCGTTGACGTACCGTCTTGAACTTCAGCTTCGGCAATGATCTGTGCGTTATCATCATAATAATAACGAGTGATGATACCATTCTCCGTACGTTCCACCAGCAAGTTGTCACCATTGTACTTGTAGTTTACCTGAGTACCCTTCTTATTCACGGAAATCAGGCGGTCTCTCATATCATACGTATAGGTACTGTCTTTAACATCGATTTCCGCATCACTAGATAATGTTAAACGATTCCCCTGTTGATCATAGGTATACTCTTCTTGATTTACATTAGATGTCAAAATTCTGTCGAGCTTGTCATATGAGAATGTATCGATTGAATCACCATGTATCCGATTCACAATATTTTTATTGTTATCGTATTCATAGGAATAGCTGTTCAGTAGAACTTGATCCTTTACCTGATTCGAGCCAATCAGATCCAAGCCCTGATACGTTTTAAGATCCTGAACCCCGTTCTTTGCGCTAGCTTCGCGGCTTAAACCGTTCATGTAGTAACTGTACTGCTTATCCGGAGTATCCTGTGACGTACCTACTGAAACAAGACGGTTCATCGTATCATATCCATAGTACACTTTCGTTCCAAACGGACCGGTCATGGATGTGCGGTTACCAAAGCTATCATATTCAAACGTCGTTTGCTTACCATCTGGATAGGTCATTTGCTTTAACTGTTCTGTTGCAGTGTCATATTCATATGACGTAGTTCCCGTTTGATCGATCATGCTGGTACGATTACCCACTCGATCGAAAGTGAATTGGATCGTTTCTTCAGGGCTACTCTTAGCAAGCAAATTGCCCCGTACATCATAATTGAAAAGAAAAGCATTGCCGTTTCGATCAATGAATTTGCTTAAGGAACCGTCTGGATTATAATAACTTTTTGTGGTATTCCCCTGCTTGTCGGTTGTTTGAATTCGACGCCCCAGCTCATCATAACGACTTTGTTTTACATTCCCAGCTGCATCAGTCGTTTGCACGAGATTGCCCAGCATGTCATAAGCGTAGCGTGTTTGTTCACCGTTCGCACTTTTAACCACAGTTAACTGTCCCTGGACGTCATAACTGTACTCCGTAACCTGGCCTTTGCCATCCGTTTCTTCCAGCAAATTACCGTTTATCGGATCATGCGTCATCTTTTTAAGCACTCGAAGTTCATTTTCTTGTTGTGCCTTCTCTGCGACTTGAATTATTTGTCTCCACCGATCGGAGGTTTGAACTTGTGTATATCCTTCAGCGTCAGTCGTTGTCGCTGTTCGGGCTGAATCATTGAATTTCACTGTTGTTATTGAACCATCCGCGCCTGTTGTTGATACAACTCGATTCCATGCATCATATTCCAAATGTGTCCGATTGCCCAGACCATTTTCACTCCAAATAGCACGTCCGTACGGATCATATCCCGTACGTGAAACGACCACATAGATTCCACCCTGGTAATAACCGGATTCAATTTCCTGGCCGAGCGAATTCCACTTTGTTATCCGTTTCTGTCCGTTTTCATCGGTTACTGTAATTCGGTTTCCCACATCATCATAAGAAGCACTCAGGACACTGCCATCCGTCTGAGTAACCCGAATAGTTCGTCCAAGCGCATCATATCCGTATGATGTCGTCCGCTGGGATGCATCCGTTGAACTCATTAAGGTCCCATTAGAAGGTTGGTAGGTTCTAGAAGTCACCACGGTGCTTTTTTTTCCGTCAACATCTGTTACTGATGTACTCGTTTTCATCGGAAAAGCTTGTTGATAGAGTGCGTTAAACTCCAATGTCGTTACTTGTTCCTGAGCGCCGTTCTTCAATCGCTGTGTAAGCAGGTTGCTAAATGTGTCATACGTGTAATCAGCCTGACTGATAAGGTCACCACTGGCACTATTTTTACGGATGACAATTTGAGTGATATCTCCATTTGTGTTGCGTGTGAGAACAGCAACCTGTTTATTGGCGGCATCTACTGCTTCGGTTATGCTGGTTAGCCAGTGCCGAGTTTCATCATATGTGCTGGTAACGGTTTTTCCACTAGCATCTGTTTGAGAAGTTACGTTGCCATAATCGTCATACTGTATGGTTGTAGTCAAGGTGTCCTTTGTCTGATTATCCGTTACAGCCACTGTAGTCGGTTCGGTTGCTGGAATGCTCCGGCCTTTCAATACTTTTCCATACGTATAAGCTGTTGTAAGGTTCTGCCCTTCGGCGCTAACGACCATCTGGTCGAGATAGAAAGAAGTTGGCGTATCTGCGTTAATGACCTCTTTACGGAAATTATATTTCGTCTCTCTCAGTCCATCACGGATGGTAGCCCCAAATGTAGCCTTCTGCCCATAACTTGCTCCCAGGTCTGAAGTATAGCTTACTGTTTGGCGGTTGTAATCTTCAGTTGTGCCATTTTCATAGGTTAACTGATCCTTACGTGTTAGTACGCGGTATGCTTCGTTCAGTGAGTCAGCTCCGATATAGCGTTTCACTGCAGAGTTCTCGTATTCATAGAAGGTCTTTGCTCCAGTTTGATGCTGAACGGAGGTCAGCAAAGCGTATGGATTGGATACCGCGCGTTCTGGGCTAAAGCCAAGCAAGTTAAACTTCGCATCTGCTAGTTTATAGGAATAGGTCGTTTTTCGACCTAGCGGGTCGATGACTGAATCCAGTAATTCAATCCCATTCTGGGTTTTCTTTTGATACGTAACGGTACGATCTCCTTGCCGAATCGTCACGGCCGAAGGTGAGTAATCAATCCGGATCGTATTTCCAATGGCATCCTTGACCTGAGTTAGTAATTTACTCTGATAGGTTGCATTTTGTTCATAAATGAATTGAATGTCGTTCTGCCGGGAATCGGAAAGTTGAAGTAAGCGTCCGTCGGCGGTGAAGTATTGTTTTGAGAGTCCATCGGCCGAAATGATAACTTGTTGCGATGTTTCTCCATTGACAGTTACCGACGTGTCCTGGGTTACGCTGGTACCTTCCCAATCCGCACCCTTAAGCTTGCTGCCAACAATTTCATATCGGCCACCATCGGCCATTACCACAAATGATTTCTCGTTATCCTTTTCAATATATGGTAGTTTCCAAGACCAACCTTTTCCTAGCGGCGTACGCTTGTCCGCTGCTGCAGGCACCGTTTTGTTAAAGTAGGTTACATCCATGTTGCTTCCTACTTGATATGCGCGAGTTTCCCCAGCAGGTTGTGCAGCGATATAGTAGTTATAACCATCGTCAAACGGATAGGGTATAGGATATCCGGGATTTGCATTAAATGTTTCTTTCCAAGTATTAGCTTCAGACCATAATTCAGTGGCATCTGTAGCTAGCGTGGTTGCGACTGCGCTTCCCTCCGTGATTTCAGTTTCCACCCAAGGTTTTTCACTCACGTTGTATACTTTACGTTGTTTCGCACCGTTCCCCAGACTTACCCAGGAATCATATTTCCGTGAGGAGTAGGATCCAGGTTTTTCTACTGTGCCTGCATAAGATTGCGAATAACTACGTGTATCCGAAGCCGGAATTGTCACAGATCCATTGTAATAGGCTGTCCAAGACTTGGTACACGGATAATTAGCCCCCGCTTTATTGGGTGAAAGACAGGCCTTTGTATTTGTCACGGAAGTACGGGTCAATGTTATGGTTTTACCCTGTACCGTCGCTGTTTTGGTATCTGGACATGGACTCCCAGCTCCAGTTTGTACCCAATTTCCTTTAGAGTCATATTTTCCCGAAATTTCATTGATACATGTCTGTTGCGGTGCTGTGATTGTCTGAGCTGGTGTGTATTGTCCAGAGATAACTTTTGCGCTTCCAGATTTGTTTAATGTTCCAATGAATCCACCCTCGTTATAGGCCATAGTGGTAGGAAAGTTATCTTGATTGTTGTATTGAGTCTTCTGTACAAAAAGTGGTTCAGGCTCGGTAAAGTACACGATTCGATGACTAGCCACTTCTTTGGCTTCGGATTCAGTTGTGTAGGTTCCCTTCTTCATCGTTTTCGTTTCAATGATTGCCGTTTCGGAATCGACTACTCCATCCCCATTGTTATCCCACTGAATCGACATATTTTCCGTATACTTAACGTGATATTTAGGAATTTTCTTTTTCTTCACTGCATTATACGTTACAAAGTATTGATATATTGGATATTCGTACGTATTATAGCCTACGTCCATATCATAGAATTGTGCTGAGGTTGAGTTATACTGCCGTTCGAGGGTAAACGACATGCCTCCTCGTCCAGGTAAAGTGGCATCGGCATGTTCGAGAATAAGTCCCCCACTGAGTGTAGAGATGGTTTCGCCATTTTCACCCACACTATATGGCGCTTCATTAAACGATTTTCGATCAAATACGGGTGCTTTCTCTGACACATGCTTCCCTGGGTCAGGGACACTTGTTGAGGCAGCAAGCGGCTGAATGGATTTCAATTCTTTTGAATCGCTTTCTTCCGTTGTTGCCTCCTCTTTGTTTTCCGTAGAAACCGAATCAGGAGTTGTTTCTAACTCTTGGTTGTCTTTGTCATTTGCATCAACTTGTTCGTCTTCAAGTTCTTTCTCTTCCTGGACAGGCACGGACTCATCAGGTGTTTGTTCCGAGGGCTCTTCCTTTTTCACGTTCGACTCTTCCTCGTCATCGGTCTCCGTGATTGGATCTGTCGGTAAATTAGAGTAGACCTCCTCAGTCACCGCATAAGTTTCATAACGCTTCATAATTCCAGATTGTTCAGCTTCGACACTGATAATTGAAGCCTCATTTTCAATAGTAGGGTCAGCATATACATCACTGGTTACGGTAGCTGATTCGTTGACCTCCTCAGGGTGAATTGCCCGAAGCGCCTCATCGAAGGACATTGCGCTTTCTCTGGCTTTGTAAAATGCAGCTATTATTTCATTCAAATTGTATCCTTGATCCAAATAACGCTGGATGAATGAATCCGTGGTACCGAATTCATCAATGAGGATTTGGATCGTTTCGGGTGAAGGAGCTTCATCTTGAGCATATGATTTCGTAGGTAAGGCGTTTCCCATCAATCCTGACAGCACGGCTACGATTAAAATGATGGATATTGTTTTCTTCATAAAATAATTCAAAAGTTGTTTCTCTCCGTTTCAAATTAAATAATAGCTATATGTTGGTTGAACGTGTAAACATAAAAGTAGCAAGCTTGGAATGAATAGTTAGGCGTACTCATGCATCCTTCTGTCCATTTGAGAGTTAATAGCTACTCTCTGAGATGACTAATTGTCAAACGTCATTATGGAATTTGTAAGAGTATCTTCAACAGTTACTAGTGAGAAGAACAGACTCTGTCAATCAGTTGAACGTTAATCTGTTAGGGAGTGAGTGGATTAATGATATTTAATTTTTTTAAATTTCCATTTTTGTCGTACTCATAAACTATCTTCTTCCCGGAATCATATATAATGCTTATCAATTGACCTGCCGAATTGTAAGTAAAACTGTATTTTTGTTTCTTCTTCTTAACTACAACGCTACTTTGTTCAGACTCATTACCTAACAATCCTCTAGTCGTAATATAAAAACGATGCTCTTGATCTGGATTGAGGTTATTTATGACATATTCTCTCTCATGCGTGTTCCCAATTAAGACACCATTGTGATAAATATTAAAACCATCTAGGCTATCATCATCTGCAGTGAGGGATGCCCATTTTAAATGCACAGAAGAGGGATTGGTGAGTTTTAATTTCAATCCCTTGGGGACTTCCAATGAATAATCATCGACCAATATGCGTCTGGGCATAGATGTCGTTGTTCCATTGCTCGTTACATCCATTCCCCACAAGTAAATTTTAGAGGAATTACTGATGGCTGCGCTGGTATTTGCGCCAGCAGAGATGGAGACAATGTTCGTTAAACCCTTCACATTAACCGGCACCAGGCTATTAGTCGTTGTCCCATCACCTAATTTACCTCTGGTATTAGCCCCCCACGAGATTACAGTGCCATCTTCCTTCAAAGCAAGTACATGACTGGTACCTAAAGCTAGTTCCTTTATTCCCTGTAATCCTTCAATCTTGGACGGTGTTATTTTTTTTGTTTGTGTTCCATCTCCCAGTTGCCCAAAAGAATTAGTACCCCATGACCACACATCGCCATTTATATCAATTGCTGCCCCATACCCTGCCTTTTGATAGATATGCTTTACTTTGGTAGCAAATTTAATCTCTATCGGATTGAGGGAATAATCCATTGTCTCATTTCCAAGTTGATCAGTGGCATTTGTGCCCCAACCCCATACCGAGCCGTCACTCTTCAAAGCGTACGTTGTCGAATAGCTTGCGGCTATTTCAACAACACTTTTAAAATTTGGTATCTGAGTTGGTACGGTACGTGATTGAGTATCACCCAACCCCAGTTCGCCTGAAGAATTTGAGCCCCATGTCCAAACCCCACCATCGTTAGTGAGTAATACACTAAAGTTTGAACCTGTTGCTATTGCCTTTATGTTTTTCACTGAGGTAATCAGATCTGGGATCTCAACATCTGTAGTTCCTGGCCAAGAAAGTAACGTTCCATCAGAGGTCAAAGCTAAACTTCGAAAACCTCCGGCAGAAATATCAACAACGTTCGAGGCAGATGAGATCACTCCGATGCCATCAAATGCATTTCCCGAACGCCCCAGCAAACCAGGAAGGTTCATACCGGCTGACCATATTGAACCATCTCTACCTAGTAAAAAGAGATGTTGGGTCCCAACTGAGACTTTATTTATTTCGTTTAGCTTCTTTTTCTCAGCTGCATCCACTTTTTCATTTGTGAAAATCCCAATACTAAGTATTAGAATTAGCACAATAATCGATATTCCCCGTAACTTCATATGCATGTTTCCCCTTCGTGTACATTTTTGCCTGTGCGATAATTGGAAATCCATCTTGTATATCAACTAAATCTTGATCATTCTGTACTTTCCACCCTCTCTTTAACATTTAGTTTTGTCGGTTTTCAAAAACAGCTTTCCTATTATCGTTTATTTGGCAATTTTAAGAAATAGGCTTTTTTTGTCGAATTATAGATATTTTTGTCGATTTATTACCAGTGTACTTTTGTTAAAGTTTATATATGTATAATAAGCAATCTTTTGCGCTACCAAAAACTAGCTTCACTTATCTCGCTGTTACCTATACAAAGAACTATGAATAGAAGACTCACGAAATTTGAATTAGCAGATTAATAAAAAGCACCCTTACGAATAACACTTTATTCGCAAGGGTGCAGGTAAAATAATAGTCTTAATTTATGAAGTAATAAGTTATTTAAGAAGTCTAATAGGGTTAAGGATTCACAACCGTTGTTTTCTTAAGATTTCCGTTTTTATCATATTCATAGTTTACTATCTTCCCTGATTCATACATGATACTTTTTAATTGGCCGGAAGAATTATAAACATAACTAGACTTTTCTTTTTTTACAGGCTTCTTAGTCACAGTTTCACTATTTTTCGAAAATTTCTTCTTGTTACTGTTAGTAGCTTTAACTATAAATTTATATTCTTCATTAGGATTTAACCCTTTAATAATAAAGGTCTCATCGTTAGTCTCAGCTATTTTCAACCCGTTCTGATAAACAATGAATCCACCTAAACCAGTACTAGGTGTTTTAGGTTTATTCCACATAAGTCTTACAGAGGAGCTGGATAAAGCTTTTAAATTCAATCCAGTAGGTGCTTCTATTGATTCCTCTTTCCCTTTAAGTACAGTAACCTCTATAAGTTTCGGTTTTTCCAGAGCTTTAGGAAACCGTTCCAGTAGGTTATTACCCCAAATATAAGCTTGATTTGAGTTACTAACTGCCATGCTAGTACTATTTCCTGCTTCAATATATTTAATATTGGACAGCCCTGAAAGTATTGTGGGCTTTAACTGATCAGTAGTCGTACCATCGCCTAAAGTGCCATACGTATTATCTCCCCAAGATAATACAGTACCACTATCTTCTAAAGCGAGAACGTAAGTATCTCCGAGTGCAAGTTGTGTTATCGAATTTAGACTTTTTACTTTTTGAGGAATGTACTGGTCAATGAGCGTACCATCGCCCAGTTGCCCGAAATCATTCCTTCCCCATGCCCATACATTTTGATCGATATCTATAGCCATAGCGTAGCCCTTACCTGCAAAGACTTTAGTAATTCCTTTCGGGATACTAATTTTACGAGGGATATTACTTGTATAAGGATCTATATCTCTTGAACCCAGTTGATAAGAACTGTTATCATCGCCCCATGCCCACAAAGTTCCATCTTTCCTTACAGCATAAGCAGCATCTGTGTTTACTGCTATGTCAACCACGTCAGCAAGTTTTACAGATGCCAGTTGGCCAAGAGGTTCTATATTACTAAAGGTCCCCCAACTCCAAAGATCTCCATTTTCAGCCAATGCTAAATTCATCTCATATCCTGCTGCTATATCCACTACTTTCTTCAAATTGGATATTATTTGAGTTGGTCTAGAATCGTAACCCCACTCTAAAATTGATCCTTCTGATGTTAACGCTAGACTATGGACTTCTCCTGCAGAAATCGCCATTATATTTGTTGCTAATGGATTATTCTCTACTACTTTATTCATCATTGGAGAGAACTCGCCAAACATGCCACTACCAGCTGACCAAATCGAACCTTCCTCATCTAGCATAAGAAGATGATTGTTCCCTATAGATATTTTCTTTATTATTTGGTCATTTTTAGATTCTGCAGCAAACAGAGAAGTATCCTCAGACAACACGCAACTCAAAAAAACTATCAAAATAACATTGATTTTATTCCAAAAAAGAAATTGTTTACTCAAATTGCATAACCCCATTCTCTAACTTTAGTATTATTTAATCTGCGTATATAATAATTTTCTCTAAGATAACCTCTTTTCACTTGAATTTTTGAAATGCTTATCTATTATCATGTATTTTGGACCTATGTCAAAAAAGTAGACACTATGCTGCGGATTTGTCCGTAAAATTCATCGCAAAGCGAATTGGGAAAGTTACTCTAGCAAACCATGCATTCGCTTGCGATTGTAGTAGAACTCATTTTACTGGTAGATGACGGTATAGGCCTCTTCCGGCGTCTTAAAACGAGGGTTGCAGTAAATGAGTTCCTTCTTTACAATACTGTGCCACGACTCAATACAGGCGTTATCATAACAATTTCCTCGGCGGCTCATACTTGATTCCATTCCGTATGATTTCAGTTGCTCCACGTATTCTTTTGACGTGTATTGAGAACCGTGATCCGAGTGATGGAGTAATTCCGGAGCGGGACGTTTGGCCTTGTAAGCATCCTTCAATGCACCCATCTCCAAACTGGTTTTCATATGATTATACAGACGCCAGCCTACAATTTCACGTGTGCACAAATCCAGAACGCTGGCGAGGCATAGACGACCTCCTCGGCAAGGAATGTAGGTGATGTCGGTAACCCATACCGTATTCGGTTTGGACGTTTTAAATTGCTGATTCAGTGTTTTCGGCGCAAGGGGATGATCGTATTTGGAATCCGTAGTCTAAACACGATATTCGGGCATGACCACAGAACTTAGATTCATTTGACGCATGTATATACTGACGGTAAGTGAAGAGATTCGCAACTCTTTTAAATGGAGCAGATACGTAATATAGGGCTGCCGACCGCATCTGATGGTCGTAAAAATGACACCGAATACGCTTCATGACCTCGTCTTTGCGGTTCTGCCGCTTGCTAGTTCGGGCCATTCGCCATTTGTAATATCCGCTCCGTGATACTTGAAAGGTTCTGCACATCTAAAGGAAACTCGGAGCGATGGTCTTCCACAAACTGAAATCTTAGCTCTTTGGTTTGCTAAAGATGTGCACTGCTTTTTTTTACAATCGCCAGTTCTTCTTGTGTATCCGCAAGCGTATGCTCTTTCTCTTGAAACAACCGGTGCATCATCTCTTGGAGCTCTGCTTCCAGTTCCTTCAGTCGATCTACGCTAGCAACCGGCTCATGTTTATGGTTGTCCCTTATAATTGTAAGATTTCAAGGTGACTTTACTATTGACTGCTGAAGCTGTACTAAATGGTAAAAAGTAACGAAAACAACACTACCTATTAATAGTGACTACCTTCCCATTTCTATTCTCCTTGGTTAATTCCCACCGGCTGGGTGAAGGTAACTCTATCCGAAGAGCGACATGATTACTGGGTTCAGCTTCCTAGATCCTCATCAAATCAATCCACAGTCTCAATACAGAGTTAATTCCAAATAATTCCTTAATCCCTCCTGATTTCAATATATGCAAGAGGGGTGCGAAAAACGCCCAAGATAACTTTTCTGAGATTCAAACTAATTCAATCCACGCACTCCATACGGAGTGCGACTCCAATCTCAGCATTACCTTGACGCGCGTATCGTGATTTCAATCCACGCACTCCATACGGAGTGCGACGATACGCTGCCGCCGAAACCCTCAGCTGTGTCGTCATTTCAATCCACGCACTCCATACGGAGTGCGACGATCAAGGCCTCACCACTATCCCTCAAATTCAGAAATTTCAATCCACGCACTCCATACGGAGTGCGACGAGAATTTATCGTCAAGGCTCTGGTACAGTCAGAGATTTCAATCCACGCACTCCATACGGAGTGCGACCAACGCACGCCAACCGGTTCTATCTCGCGAACAAATTTCAATCCACGCACTCCATACGGAGTGCGACGGAAGCTCAATCGAAACAGCTCGCGATAATTTCGATTTCAATCCACGCACTCCATACGGAGTGCGACCGCGCCCGTAATAGCGAGATTAAAGCGTCCTTGCTATTTCAATCCACGCACTCCATACGGAGTGCGACAATCCAGTCTGTGGTACAAGTCAGAGATTAAGGGTATTTCAATCCACGCACTCCATACGGAGTGCGACAGCGAAGATACACGTATCAAGTTATGTTTAAAATACCTTCATACGTAATTCCGATACTTTTTCCACATATTAGCTCCACTATATCCCACAACAACATATAAACTCAATATCCTTGTTACCAAAAGGTCACAAAACTGAAGTGTTCGACAAATTTCGAGGTGCGAATCTCCCGGGGAAATCATGTGAGCTTGGCATTCGCACCTCTACCTGGCCAGTGTCCAAATAGCTAATAACATAGCTTCGCTCGAGCCAAACAATAGAAAGCATACTTCCTCACCGCATAATATTTCATATCTTCGAACCGATCATGTGAATCCTTCGCAACTGGATTCAAGTTGATTCAACTTTACACTACGCATCTTTACGATGTTGGACGAATTCCAAGTGCTTCCTTTTTATGTCCTCTGACACCTCTGTTTGTGGCAGCAGAGATTCATAAACGACTGTCGTACTTTCCTCATTTAAAACATCAGGAAGGATGTGAAATAAACCCTGTAATTGGCTTGTTAGATTCATATGTTTCGTAATAACAATGCCTTTTGATTTTACTTTGATCAAATCGATATTTGAGTCGTTATTAAATACGATAATGGAATGGAACGGTATGCCTTTATAGCGTTCACCCAAAAAAAGCTTAATAGCTCGAATATGCCCCGCATTTTGCATAATTGGATTGTAAAATTCATTTCGATCCTCAATAAACGCCTGATTCCATATGCGTTCATCTTCATTCCCAACAATTACTCCCCGATAGTTCTTGGATTCAATTACATAGATTCCAGTACTATGGATGGCAACCAAGTCCACTTCAGTGTATTGTCCACCGCTCGTTGGTACATAAAGAGATGAAAGACATTTGATATGGGGATGACTTTTTAAGACAGCATCAAGTACAATCGCTTCTCCCTGCTGCCCCTTATCTAAAAGGACTGCTGGCGTATCTACAAATGAGCTACTTTGCTCGCCTTCCCATGCCTCTTTCTTTCCTAAACTCCGGTCTATGCTTCTTTCCTGTTCTTCATGGGTAAGCGAGCGATTCATGGGGGTTCGGCTTGAGAAAATCCCACTAAGTAAGCCTATTAAAGCTACGATTCCAAACAAAATCCCGACAACAAGTCCAAGGTGATCAAAAATCCACGTCACAATGGTTGCAGTTCTTGTTAGTAAATACACCTATCTATCACCCTCATTTAGAAACTTAGTTTGACCTATTCATAGAATGGTTCTGTACATCTAATTAAACTTACTTCCAACATGAGTCGAGTTATAGGGACCACATCTCGCTATATGAATTTGTTAGCTCTACGATCAGGAAGTATTCGCTTCATCGTTTTGTATGTACAGTACACATCACATACACAATAGGGATATTTATTAAATAAATCGTGAATTCAATCATTCATTATGTTCCTAGGCCCGATTTAAATATTGATTAGTTGTTATAATCAATCATCTCCTTCTTTTCATGCTCTACTCTATTATGCAAATCACTTCACGATAACATTTAATTAAGAAAATTAATTTTTATTCATTAATATTGGTTTAAGATATTTGTCCGATAATTCCGCTAGCATGTCTAATGCTTTCTCTTGTGAAACGAACCCGAGTCCTGCAGAAGGGAAGGGTATCAAGAAAATGTATAAAACCCTATTGTTTAATGAAATTTCTGCTTTAAAGGATTTTTGTAATTGCCCCTTACTGTTCCTCATATCACAAGAGAATGGGATGGATGAGAATAGATTTTTTCCAAACATTAATTCAAGAGCATCTTTCTTAAAGCCAGCAGCTCCGCCAATTCCGAGGAGAATTTGTGCACTAGATTTTGTTAGAGCATTTCTGATCATTCTAGCTCTGAAATTCGTATCTTCTTTGAAGTCACTAAAACTCGATGTGGAGTATTTTTGGGGCTTGAATCTACCTTTTGGTTTATTGAATGCTGCTAAATAAGGGTTGTCTTGATTTGGTTTATCTTCAGGAGATGGAGCTACTGCTCCATATTCATTTGGATACCATTTTCTCTCTGTTGATCTGGGGAGCGGTCTCCAATCAATTAAAGCAGTTTGAATTCCCTCCGTTTTTGGCTTGTAGAGCTTGCAGCCAATGTATTCCTTGATTACACAAAATTCGTCGGTATTTAGAGAACCTTCAAACCAGTTGGATTGTCTGTTTCGTTCATGAGCTAGACAAAGCCTTGCAATAGCTGCATTAAAAACGCCTTTAGTAAAATCCTTAGAGTGTTTTTTTCAAACAATCCCTCTAGATTTGGATAATAAAATCCCTCTCGCCAGTTGTTTGCCTCAATACAATAATTCCTTACATCCGAAGATTCATCCGTTGTAATCAACCGCGTCCTGGCTTTAACATTTTCTGTTACTGTATAACCACCCGTGCCCTCTTCATTTCCGAAAACTAAAATATCTGCATTAAGAATATCACCACAGCCTATGTAGGAAAGTAATATATCGTATTCTGCCTTACTTAACCTCCAGTCCTCCACCCTGATTCCACCCTTTTGAAAGATATAATCTAAACTTGAGTCCGATAAACTTGTCTCATCCAGCACGCTAGAACTTCCAATTTTAATTACTAGTCTCTGATGCTGATATTCTACGTGTCGTTAGATTTCAAGTTTATTCATCTTCTAATTCTTCTTGGCTTATTTTTCAATTTTTCTTGTTCTCTTTTGTCCTGCATTCCATAGAGACGAACAGCTTTTCTGATATGTTTCTCCATTAAATCTAACTGGACATAGATATCCTTTAGTCCTCTCTCTTTAATCATGAAATTCCCTTTATACATGTTCATATCTAGTACATATGATCTTGAATAATTATTTGAATCTATATCTTGATAATCAATTTGAATATCAAAAATAGGGAAGTTTTTATTTTCATCCATGATTTCTATAAAACTACCTGCCAAAGCGTTAACGGTTTGACCTGGAGCTAAAAATGCAACGCCTTCATTAAGCATATATGCATTTATTAAATCTTTAGGAACTTCTTCCCCATTTCTTGGTTTCAAATGTATCTTAATATTCTTGGCCGCATTGTCACTCTTATTGGTCAACAAAAATGAAACCAGCTGAAGATCGTTTGAGTGAAAATAACCGATAACATTGGGCGTGTTATTTTCTTGACGAATTCTTTCGTTTTGCTTTAATGATTCAGCACTGTACCGTTGAGAGTTTCTAGCAAACCATACGTTGAGAGCGGTCAATAGGATAGTGAGTGTAATATTAAATACGCCAATGATGTTGATATTCTCTGAAGCCCATTGGTTAAAATTCATTCCTTGGCACTCCTTATTGTTTGTAAATGTAGACTTTCTTCACATTGTTTTAATGTGATTCTTGACAAGAGTTTGTAAGAGAGTCTTCAGATAATAATTCGCTTCCTTATCAAGCGGAACTTCATAATAACTTTGCTCCAATTTCAGAGCTTTTTCTTCGTTTAAACGTGTGATCTTTTTAAACTCATCCAATGAAAGCTCACCATGCTTCAATCCAAGCATATATGCTCTATCCGTTCCTTCATATGTAATCGCACCTTTAAAATCCTTAAACTCAGACTTATGAAAACGGATTAAGAAGAGTAGAAAGTGTAAGGACATCATCGCCTTTTTCGTGTTATATCCATATTGAGCGATCATGCTTTTCTGTGTTTCAGAGTTTGGTTTGGTAAGATCCCTCATCTGTCCTCTATACATGCCAAAACAACTATTGAACAGACTCTTTAAGTTAATTGTTGAAATCCTATCTCTGTAATTAAGAAGTTGCTCGATCTCAGCATATCCAAAGGTATCTACTTCTACGGAATATAGAAGTTCGAGGAAGGTGAGATTTGAATTGGTCAGTAGTTTTTCTAACTTTCTAACATCATGAATTTCGATATCTTCTGTCGTTGAAGTTTGAAAGTTCTTATATAGAGATCCTGTATACAAATCATTGAAGTTCGGTAACACAAAGTATTTGACATCCCTATCTGATGCTTCATCATTTAAGTTGCGGTTAATGCTTCCCGAAACGGTTCTCAATACGGCTTCCCGATGATGTATCTTCACTATTCCTCCCCCTTCCTAAAGAAAGCCTTGTTTGATGTATCTTTCTTTCTCTTCTCGAATGCGATCCACGAATAATACGATACCCAGAATAGTAACGGAAATATAGCTACTGCCATATAGCGTTTATCATAAGGGAGCGTAAAAATAGCAACAATGGAGATCGGTAAAATAATGGTTAGTAGAATTACATATTTGCCCCAATGTGTTTTTAATATATCCACCCGCTCCTTAGTCGATTGAAATCAAATTCATATGTACTTCGTTTTGCCCGCCTTCGCTCAACATTCCTTCGTCCCAATCAAAACGGGTTGTAACGGGCTGTTGCGATACTCCCCAATATCTGTGACTAATCTGCAAGAGAATCCTGATTCAATAGCTTTTAGTGCTGGATATAGATACTTGGAATATCATTGTTTTACTACAGTTCACGTTCACATACTCATTTTCTCCATCGTTCTCAACACCCATCTTAACTCACGTTCATTCAATACGAACTCATCGGACACTCCTTATCACAAGATCACACTTCATCATTAGCGGATAAAGCTGGAATATGTGCTAAAGTTCTTCCATCTGTCAGTTTCTCAATTCTATCTTTTTGTACATTACGAAATATATCTGAAGGGAGAAAACGCTCCGTTGAGCCAATGACACTTTTACCATCCAAGTACATTTGGTACTCTTTACTTGAATGAAAATAGATAAGTACTTCATCGTTTTCATCTGCAAGTTTATCAATATCGTATCTAGGGTTTAGCTTTAATCCTTCTTCTCTTTCTTTTTCCAATCTCTTAAAAAGTTCTGTTATAGTTTCCATTCATCCAAACCTCCTATTGAATAGATTCGATTCAATCAACCACACCGAATCCTATACCCCCAACGGGTTCTTATATAGTCTACCATTTCTCAACATGCTATGGGTATACATGGGAATCACTTGTTTTTCCTTTCAACGTACATTGTACGTGCATACTCCGTTATATGGCACTTCATCAAAATAGTTATACAAAGAAAATACAGAGATCGTACTATTTACTCGTAAAGGCGTCTTGAAATAGTATGCCTAATTTAAGTACTGCAACTTCTTTTACCTGTCCTGCTGCTTATATGACTACCTTCTCTTCATCTTTAAACCTGCGTAACTAACCGCCCTCATCAGTCTTATCCATAGGCTATAGATAATCGCTAGGCATTCCACTCTTCAAAGTATCGCCGTCCCCATTGCTCCCCATTTCATTAGAGAGACGATAAACCATACGGTTATCGTTAATTCATTAATTCCCCCTCGTATTAAGCTCTCCTGTATGTGGTATAATCAAGGTGCGAAGGGGTCCAAATCTTCGCCCTGGCTCGTTTGTTTTCCTAAACAAACGGGCTTTATTTTTTTCGTTGATGTTGTCTAGTATATTCATTCAGTACGTTGTCCAACTTCTGCGATTTCTCCACTACCTCCACTGCTGTTAAACCCATCTGCTGGGCTAAATCAATAAGCTCTTTTCGCAACACTTCAATTTGAATACGTAACGCCTCCGTACCCATGTTGAGTTTTCCTCCTTTATACATCCTTTAATTAGAACAGACTTTTTTTACCCTAAACCTCATTCGGCACCGTTTGCCTGTCTAGCCCTAGCGGCGATGAGCGGAATCTTTTAAGGTTGATGAGCAGTTATCTTACTAGCTGACATGCCTTACCTTATGAAGTTTTCAAAGAAACAAATTATTCGTATACCGTAGCCGTCGCAGATTTAAGATCATATAGGTTCTCGCAGGGCAAGGCTGCCCGAAGGGACGACAAAATTAGGTGGAATGATTTTCTCAACATAATTTTGTCGCCTTGCCCGGAGAGGTTCTATATGATCCCATGCGGTTAGATGGCTACGGAATACGAATGATCTCTTTGAAAAACGGAATAGGGTAAGTCTCCACGCAAGGTATGCGAACGTGACTTTTTTTCTTCTTCGAATATGCAACCAAAGGTTTTGAATCAAAGGTCTACTCAGGTAGTTTTGGAACGATGAAGGAATGAAGCGAGCGTAATGGAGTCATGGTTCCTTATTTGCTTCGTAGTACATGGTGGGTATTGTGAAGTGAAGTGAAACGGAGCGAAGCCATGCCCATGATATATGAGCATTGCCCCAAGTCTTTAACTTCCTTGCTAGTCCCGTTAAGAATTCCAATGGAACCCAGACGACTTATCTGGGGTCGCTTGGGATTTAGGGACGGTGAACTGCGGGAATACTCCCGCTATATCTACATCTCTTAGCTTTATGTGTAATAAGCTCGCCCTGGTATTTGTTGATTGATTGAAATGAAATGTACTCTTAAACGACTAATCTAATCTGCCCTGACCTTGAATCTGAAGAGGTGATATGTATACAGAGCTATAACATCAATATTGGCTATACAAATACTAGAAGGCAGTGTGAAGGAATGATTGCCTCTTCACTAAAGCCATTTTATCTTTTATGATGTGTCTTCATGCGGTAATGATACGAATTAGTAGGAACCGAGAAATATATAACAAATAAGTTCTCGTAAAGGCAATACTTATGTATTTATCTTTCAACTCTATCCAAGCACAAAATTTCCAGTATAAGACGATATCCAATTTAATGTTCAGCGTGTACTCTTTAGTATCAATTCCAATCCATATATGGCTCATATCAGCACGAACGAGATCGAGACGTAACGCCACACATTAAATTGTGATGAAACAACAAAAATTTGCTGAACCTATGGCACAACCAGCTAAATACATTCACTTAATTAATCACGTATACATTACGTATATGTTTACGTGTATACGTAAATGTATTTAAGAGACCCTCTGCAATTTGCAGGGGACCTTTGTTTGTGATACATAACTAAACCAAAAAAAACACCCATCATTCGCTCATTAGGAGCAGTATGTTGAGTGCTTTTTCTTTATTGGATACCTTTGAGACGGAGCGGAATGCTTTCACTGAAGTTCGATCCAGCTGCTGGTGTTTGAAGTCTGATTACAAGATCGGTTAGTTGAATAGTTCCTGTTTTAGGGATAATCACAGCAGTGGTGTCTGTCCGGCTATTGCGATAAACGCGTGCAACTGTATTCAGCACACCTTTTTGGAAAAAGGCCTCCCGATCGGGACTATTAAATCCATCGACTTGAAATTGAATTTTTGTGTTAGGGTTATATTTTTTTGTATCTTTGTTAAATACCGGCCCACCTTTGAAATAAAGGACGTAACTCTTTTTCTGGTCTTTAACCATCAAATTAGTGATTGAAGGGCGGTTATTATACCACTTAAGCGTATTGATAGGCGCAATCAGTCCAAGGTTCGGGTCGTTAGGATCAGCCAAGTCGATAGCGATAAGAGCGTCCAGTTTAGCTTGGTACAGTCCATCTTTCGATGTGATGGTCATAAGCTTTTCGTTCCACATTTCTTCGACCGAAGACTTACCGGCTTGTTTCCAATCGGATTCCGGAGTAACCCACATTTCTGGCATCACGGTGAAGATGTTGGTACCATGCCATGCGATTTCTGCACTACCGACCGCATACCTGTCGACGTCAAGGGAAGCGCCGGTATTCTTGGTAAGAATACGTTCGATTACAACGATTGCCTGCGCACGCGTGGTCAGTCCATTCGGAGCGATCTGCCCTATACCTACCCCTTTAATGAGACCGGCTTTCGTAGCGAGATACATCCATTTGTCATCTTCCTTTGTTGTTTCCCCGATCGCACGAGCTGCAACACGGGCCATCTCTTCGCGTGTCATCACTTTCGCCCAAGCCGCTTCGTTATCGTTAAAATCGTCAGTTGCGAAAAGACCTGCTTTGCTTGCGGTATCAACGTATTCCGTGTACCATTTACCGCTGATGGGGTGGTTTCAAGCTCCATGGCCGAGACGACCATCTTCATGAATTCAGCGCGCGTGACGCTGGCGTCTGGTTTAAAGGTACCATTCGTATATCCATCGACATAACCTTTGGAAACGCCATTAGTAATAGCACCGGCGCCCCAGTGGGTCGATTGAACGTCGGAAAATGGAGTTTTAGCGGCTTGCGCGTTAGGTATTGTGATACTCATCGTACCTAACATAAGCGCTGCTGTCAGTGTGATTCCTGCGATTTTGATAAACTGTTTTTTCATGAACTCTCTCCTTTTGATTCGGCGCTCTTGATTTAGGAGAAAACTCCTCAATATTCATTATCGTCACCATAGGCTTAGCGATTAAATACCTGCAAAAACCAAGTTGGATTTTATGTATCTAAAACTTCGATTAAACGATTCCTAAAGGTACACAAAAAAAAGATCTTGAGCATTTCCGCAACGATCCCTATTGTCAGTCCGCTAGTTGAAAACAGTAGTTGATCTCGGTGTTGCCTTCTTAAGTTTTATTAAGTTAACGTTTCGATAAATAGGAATTAAGCATTCATACAGTTAGTCCAAGCTTACTAATAAGTAAATCACCTTGTTCTATTTTCAATGAGTTCTTTTCTTGTTTAAACGCCCAACCAATTTCATTCGCGTGCCTTATTAAAAGTTCGCAATTCCTAGGTTTGTGTGGGTTAAAGTGCCAACTACCTTCCCATGTAAATAACACTTCAAAATATGAGGTTTTAGATGAATAAACCTTAAAATTAACAAACGTATTACTAGGAATCTCATTAATGACACAGTGAAACTGATAACCATTTACCATTATCTTTTTAGCTCTCTTGCGGAATGTCTTTCCCATACAAATGACCCTCCTGAAACACAATAGTCTTTCAAGCATGACGAGTCATACCTTAGTTCGAAATATACCACATAACTAGAACTATACTGCCTGTTGCTTAATCTTCACAATAGATCTTTTCCTTTAAAGCGACCTCTCTTAGGCTGTAGGTTTCCATGGTATAGCAGTGGATTTAATCTTGACCTTCTTCAAATAATTCTCTGAGCATCCTATCCTTGTTATTCACAAACTCTTTCATCATCATAAAATGGTCGGTTTCTTCCAATACTTGAACCTCGATACCATCTGGCTTTAGATTGTAAATAATCGAATCTGGGTATGCCATGAGGATTGGGGAATGGGTCGCAATAACAAATTGAGAGTTTTGCAAAACAAGTTCATGGATTCGTGTCAGCATCGCCATTTGGCGAAGGGGAGACAATGCAGCCTCAGGCTCATCCAGTATATATAATCCATTCTCCCCGAATCGATGAATGAACGTGGAAAAGAACGACTCTCCGTGCGATTGCTCATGCAAGGACTTGCCACCGTACGAATCTTTAATAGGGCGACCGAATGAAGGCTGGCTGTCCAATTCATCGATCGTCGTGGCTAAATTATAATAACTTTCTGCCCGGAATAAGAAGCCATCCCTCGGGCGTCGCGGACCTTTGATCAATTGTATATATTCATATAAGCTCGAGTGGGTAGCCTGGGTTGAGAAGGAAAAGTTGATGGTCCCACCCTCCGGGTTAAATCCCCATGCAACAGCGATGGACTCCATCAGTGTTGATTTGCCCATCCCATTTTCACCTACGATATAGGTTACCTTGGGGTGGAAATCAAGAGTATTTAGGCTTCGAATGACTGCCAAGTTAAAGGGGTAACGATTATAAGTGGGGACTTCGTGCCTTTTGAGCTGAATTTGTCGTAAATAGGCATGCTGTACATTCAATATAGTTCACTCCCTTAATCGTTATCCTCACCTTTGTTGGCCGATGCTGACTCATGTAGCACCTTTCGTTTACTCCATCAATCAAATCATACCACATACCGAAACGACCCTGCCCGTTAGCTTAACAAGTATCGCCTATCTAATATAGTTCTCCACCGTCCTCCCCATTTCTTAGTTATTCAGTGATTCTTAAGAACTATGATATGTGATACAATATTCCTAATCCTACCAGTGTTAGATGGATATCTTTAATGAAAAGATGAATTACATTTTCTAAATTGTGAGGTGAATTATCAGAGTAACAAGCTAGGTACTAAACATTGCTAGTACATAGAGTATGTTTTTGGGAGGCCGCTCTCAAAAATTAACGGTAATTAAGTATGAATAGAACGTACGGTGTAAGGCTTTTGTAGAACTTGAAGAACGAATTGATTTGAGGAGGAAATATGAAAAATATTTTAAAGGTTCAGGGTATTCTATTGGCTATTCTGCTGGTTATTGCGGTTCCTGGAAATGCATTGGCTTCAGGCTCTTCTTCCATCGCAACAAATGCACAAACATATCTGGAGTATATGGGTGAACACCTTAAAGATAGTTCAGCCTCTCCTACAGATAATTCCATGGGAAATGGTAAAGTTCATGGACAGACAAAACGATGGATTAGGAGCACGCTAAGAGAAATTGGCGTAGACTCTCGATATATTTATGAGCAAAATTTCAACACACAAAAAGACACTACTGGCGTAATTTCTGCGCCGTGGGGACATCATGTATTTTTTAAAGGCTCGAATATTGAAGTCACACTGAAAGGGAAAGATCCTAGCAAACAAATCATTGTTAGTGCCCATTATGACGGATCAGGCTATTCGAATAACGCTTCGGGGGTAGCATTAATGCTCGCTCAAATCAAGGAGCTAGTAGACAAGAAATCTCCTCACGCAGTTAAATTGCCGTATACCGTAAAATTTGTTTTTTTTGATATTGAACAATTTAATAAGGGATCAGAGTACTATGCAAAGAAAATGACTGCAGCAGATAAGAAGAATACTCTTTTCATACTCAGTATCGACAATATCGCACGTGGTGATTACCCCAATGTTTATGGAGGCATAACCGATCCAAATAATAACTCTGTTGTACATACGGAAGCATATAAATTAGCGGTTTCCAAAGCTTTAGAATTAGGAATTAATGTATTTGATACAGAGGCGCTAGATGGATATTACAACACACATGGCAAAGGTCCCGAAATTAGCGAAAATACGATATATACCAACCCATGGACAAGCTCAAACCCTTCTCCGGGCGTAAAGTATTCTGTACTTTCTCCTTCATATCCAATAAGCAGAAGTCATATGCTCTTTGTAGAAGCAGGGATACCTTATGCAAGTTTCCAAGCCTCGAACTGGTTTGCAAAAAGCATGGATGGTACTATATATGAAGCTGAAAATGATGGATTAATATCTCAGGTTAGGCGAGATTTCTACATTTCAGGAGGGAAAGAGCACGATACGATGAAAATTCTAGAAGCTTATTTTCCAGGACGTTCATTGGCACATTACAATGTGTACGGCCCATTGTTGAACAAAATGCTGATGGAGCCAGACATCGAAATACTCCAACCAAGTCAATAAAAGTACTCTACATCAAAAACAGTTACAGGGAGCTATGATTCCGAATTATTCGGAGCTTAGTTCGCCCGTAACTGTTTTTGTTTGATTTTCTCGACTCTGAGGTGTAATTTTAGCCGCCAAAAATTGAACGTTTAGTCACGATATCTACTTTTAAACCTGTATGTAGCCATGCTGTCTTGTCATAAGGCTACTAGAGAAAACTCATAGTCTCATTTCTTATAAGAAACTGAAACCATTCTTCTTTTTCAACATACGGAACTATTAACTCATAGTTCTTGCCGAAAACAAAACTCAAAAGAAACGTATCTAAACTTTCGAATTCTTGGAATCTCCCCTCATCTTTTATTAGAATCAACGAACCAGAAAACTTGTCTATAAAAAGCGGTTTATACACTACTTGTCCTATCTCAAGCCACCTATTTATAAACTCAGGGAATTCGCTTACCCTATATTGATTATCAGGTAATTCTTCATAGGTCCAAAAATCAATCGCCCCACAGCGTGCACCATTTGTTTTTTCTAGAAATGAAATGTACTGAGTGAGGTGAACAGAATTAAACTCAAACTCAATACCAGAGATCCCCTCATTTAACTCACCAACTATTATCCCATTTGGATCTTCTTTCAAGCTTATCTTTAACCTGCAAATTATATCTTTGAGATTCTTATTCATCTTTGGCTGCACTCCATATGTATATCTCAGTAATAGCGTTGAATTTTCTTAATTATATCACGATGGCTTTGATTCATCGTATCATTAGCATTTGTAAATTGGGATAGAACAGGCTTAGCCGATACACTAATCATAATAACCACAAAATTACTATTATGACTCCTTTAGAATACATCTTCACAAGTGTTCACTTCGTATACTTACAGAAACCCCGAACGAGAAAGCCCAATTCTTTAGATGTGGGATAAAAGTGAGGTCGGATACGGAGTATCACTATTGTGATGCTTCAAGTATCCGAAATGTCTGCGTTCTTAATTTTTTAGCTCGTTTCAATTCATCTATTAAACTGATACAATATAGATATGAATGAATATAGAAGAACAAACACAACCGTAACTTTGTTGAACTATCATTTTGTGTTCTGCCCACGATACAGAAGAAAGATATTTCTCAAATTAGAGGTAGAACAGCGCTTCAAGGAACTGGTGCATGAGGTATGTGCAGAGCTTAACATTGTGATTGTTGCCATGGAGTGCGACAAAGACCATACACATATGTTTCTCAATGCACTTCCAACATTAATCCCTGCTGATATCATGGCAAAAATAAAAGGAGTCACATCAAAAAAACTACGAGAAGAGTTTCCACACCTTCTGCATTTGCCCAGTTTGTGGACACGTTCCTATTTTGTTTCTACCGCTGGAAATGTATCAAGTGAGACCATCAAGCGTTATGTTGAACAACAAAAGACAAGGGGGTGAAATAACTGTCTCAGACCCTAACGGTTAAGGTAAAGCTGCTGCCTACTAAAGAGCAGATCCAACTATTGCAA
>NZ_MKZL01000029.1:0-36188 GCF_002803315.1 Paenibacillus sp. GM1FR
CTTTTGAGCCTGAACATCTCAATTTTATCGGAATGGTCTTGGTGGTCAAACCCTCGATCCCTCCACCCGCATAGCGGGTGGTTTTTTGTTTCGCGCGTTTCACGCACTCAACTGGCTAAAGCCATAATAAAAAAAAGCCTTTGCCGACCCCCAATGTCAGCAAAGGCTTTTCATTTTAAATTGTGTTTATTGATCAATCAAGTTTGTTACTTTCAACATTCTTGCAATCAATGCAGTGACCTCGGCACGAGTCATCGTGGTCTTCGGACTCAGCACCTCCGGCCCATTACCTTGGATGATCCCCGCTGCAATCAACTGGGCTACATCTTCTTTTGCCCAATTTGATACATCCGCTGCATCACTGTAACGTTCCAGTTCAGAGTTCATCTGATCCGGGCTAATTGCCGCTTCCGGTTCAATCAGACGGTAGGCACGAGCAACCATAGCAAATCCTTGCTCACGTGTGATCTCCTGATTACCGTTGAAGTTCCCATTATCGTAACCGCGAACGATACCGAATTCATTTGCAAGGGCTACCGCAGAGCGGAACCATGCGGAATCGTTAACGTCAGGGAATAGATTCTGTGGTGCATCCTGACGCATTAAGCCCAGTCCAAGCACAACAATCTCGGCAAACTCAGAACGAGTAACCTGACGGTTCGGTGAGAATGTGTTATCTCCGTTACCTTGCAGATCTAATCTCGCAGCGATGTTGTTCACATCAATTTTACCCCAATGGGATCTGGCATCTTCAAAATCCTGCGGGTTCCAGATAACCGAGTAACTTCCGCTGCTACGCAAGTCATTAATGAGTGCGTAGTAACGACTACTGATCTTAGTGACAACCGTTGGTACATGGAAGATGCTACCGTCCGGATTAATGATTACGCCTGTAGTAATCCGGTTCGGATCGATACCTTCCGGAAGTGCAATATACTTCGGTGCATAACCGTTCAGCTGGCCGGATCGCACGGTCTGTCCATCTTTCGTAAACGTCAGATCCAGATCAACCGGTGTGACAAGTAGCTCGTATCCTTGGGATGCGGCTCTTGTCTCGGCGCTGTCAATCAAAGCATCCGAGGAACGTGCGATATCAACATGGACATCAATATCATTCAACGCTGCATTACCAAGCTGTCTGGACACACCATTCACGTCCATTTTACCGCCAGGTACCGGATAGATTGCCAGCGGATTGCTAATGTTCAGTTTGGAACCTTGATCCACCAATTGTTTCAGTGTTTCCAGGGTTAAACCGTCCACCTTCATATCCCCATCATTCGGTGAATGAATGGCGAACTGCTGGCCTGTGCCTTGTGACATGGCAACATTCAGCTTGGCTGGATCAACTTGAACCAATGTTTCTTTGTTGTCAGATGGTTTGGATGTAGCAAATGGTTGATGGTTACCATCCCGAGTTGTTTCCAAATTATCCTTCACAGGTGCCGGAGTTGGCGTTGGTACTGGCGCAGGTGTAGGTGCTGGTGCTGGCGTGCTTCCACCGTTACCTCCCGTATTTCCACCGCCGCCATTGTTGCCTCCACCATTGTTACCATTGTCACTGGATGCTCTAGTCACGTTGATTTTATACGCCGTAACATTTCCAAGTGAATCGGTTACTCTAACAACGATCTTATTCCCACCGACTTGAAGCGGTAGATTCTCACTTACACTGCCACTTGAAACCTCGTTCCATTCTCCATCTCCAACAGCTATTTCAATCTTCGCAAGTGGATCAAGTGCCGTTGGCGTGAGCTGGAATTGATATACGCTATTCGGCACAGAGATGGTGTACGTGTCTTTCGCCGGATCAAAGGCCGGGGACAAGCTTCCCACGGAAGGGACCAGCGTCTGCAACGTAGATTCATCTGTACCAATTAATTTGGTAAGTCCCGTTCTAGCGTTAGTCAGATCCTGAAGTGCCTTGTCTACCTGCACTTGATTCGCTGTCAAATCATTCAACACTCGCTCTGCTTCATTCATCGCATCTTTGAGTGTTACCCAGCTCGCTGGCGTGTAAGCTGATTCTCCAAGGCTTTCACCTGTAATTTCAGTTACTTTCGCTTGCAAAGCTGATTTATCTACAACAGGTACAGATGTTGTAGGGATTAAGCCCATTCTTGCATCAGTCAGATCCAAAAGCGCCTTGTCTACCTGCGCTTGAGTCGCTGTCAGATCATTCAACACTCTCTGTGCTTCGTTCATCGCATCATCCAGTGCTGTCCAGCTCGCTGGTGTGTACTCCTCTTCGTCCAGTTCGCCTGATTCGATTTTACCTTTAATCTCATCGAATTTGGCTTTCAACTTCGCCTTATCAATAACAACATAACTTTTCGTATTTGATGCTTCTGAATCTGCATAGGCTGGACTGTCCGTCTTCGCTGTTACTGTCACTTTGTAGGTGCCAACTTCTAGCGATGGTACCAATTGCGACAGGTTAAGCGCCGTTCCGGTTACTTCCACCGTCCGCTTCGTGCCGTCTTCCAGTTCGATTGTTACTTCATATTTGTCTGCATGCGCAACTGCTTCCCATGTCAACTCATCGTCGGTCAGTGTGACGTCTGGTACCGTCAAAGGAGTAGCAGCAGTTGCAATGATAAAGTAAGAGTTCGGACCAAAATTTGAGGTATTAAGAGTTACTTGGCCGTTCTCAATTAAATGGATTGAGTCTTGTCCATCAAATTGAGCATCATTGCTGATCACAACATATCGAGGCAACGCCGGGTTACCTCCCGTTTCGGCTACCTGAAGTGTAATCTGTGATTCAGTCCAGTTTGCTTTCTGTACCTTGAAGACACGCTCCATCCCAAGTAGTTTTTTCCCATCTTTCGTAATTGGTGTTTTGAATTCAGTACTTGCTCCATTGTCACCAAACGTAAAGAAAGAAGAGTCCTTTGAGAATTCATTTTTATTTGCAGAATTGGTATCCTCAACACTGTTGCCCAATGCAATCGTCAATGTAGATCCCTGTTCCTGCGCTTTGGCTTGTTTCTGCATCAAGCCGCTCTGGTCATCTCGACCGATGCTTGTAACGCGGTGGGTATAGACTTCGTTCTCCTGGGCATCCCAGATCGTAGTCATGTTTGAATCGACATATGAATTTGCTGTCGTCTGATCAAGCGTATAGCCGTATTTGATCGCCAGATATGTGCTGACTTTTTGGCGTTCTGCGTCCGTCAGAGCATGGTCAAATACGATGATTTCTTCAATCGTACCCTCCCAATGCCCACTATTGGCCGCAGTTGCCGGAATTAGCTTACCAACTACGGCTCCGTCCGAGTTACCAGTATTCCATGCCTTAGCATTATCTTTTCCCCAACCACTCAGTTCCTGTACCTGCTTCATTTTACTGTACAATCTAGCTTTATTCGTTCCAGTGTCCCCACCTGTCCAAGTAACAAATAGCTCTGTCGGGAATGTCATTCCCATGAACTTGTCGGGAGTGTACAAAGTCTGGTTAGGGTCACTGTTAAATGTTGTCAAGCCGCCCCTTGCGTCAACTTGAAGCATCCCCATACCCGTATAACCACCCGTTTGTACTCCCCATGAAATAATATAATTGAGGCCTCCAGTTTTATTGGTTCTACTAACGGTAATGATCGATCTGGGGCTCTTCCCTTGAGGAAGCTTACTTACATCCAGATTCATAAAACTACTCGTGCCGTTATATTCCAATACCGGATTGAAATTGATATTATGACTCTTATCATCCCAATAGGTCGGTTGATTAGCTTCAGTACTTTGGGTTGCATTGTTTATTTTACTGCCTTGATCTTCCCAGATACTCACCTTTTCGCCGCTGGCAACTCCGTTTACCCGCTCTGGTCGTAGCCATAGTGAAGGGGATCCAACTCCGCCCGGACCAACAGGAGTCTGGTTAGTCGACTCCGCTTGAGCCAAACTCATGGGCAACGTTCCAATCGCCAGAATAAAGGAAAGAACCAGCATGGAAATTCTTTGCCATGGTTTCTTCCGGATTTTTGCTGTGTACATAGTTTCCTCCTACTTAATATGTTATTTTTGGACTGCTTACTGACTCAAAACATCATATCTACCCTCATCTTGCTTATTCTACACATGGCCTCTTACCAAACTCTTACCAAACCTTTCACTAGCAAATACAACAAAAAACAGCCTTGCAAATGAAGCTGCAAGGCTGTATATTTCCAATTAACTATTCGAATTTTTCCATTGTTGGTACCATAACTCAACTTCCAGGCCAGGACGTATACCTGCCTCTTGTTCTAAAGCGATAACCAACTGATTATATTGAGCGACCACAGGATCTTTATTACCCAATCGATCGTAGGTCTTCATTAAGGCCAGTCCGACTTCCTCCAATGATGGCTCGAATTGCTGTACCCGGTAATATAACGTGAGTGCTTCCGTATTCTGTCCTAGATCAATGTAATATTGTGCCAGTTGCATGGCATGATTTCGCCATAGTGCATGCAAGCGCTGACGCTCCAGCTCAGCCCATACGTAATCGTCCTCACCATAATATTTGCCTTCATATTGATCTGAGGTCTGTCGATGTTCAGCTATTGTAGACGAAGATAATAGAGGCAATCGGTTAAGACGGCTCTCCCATTCTTCCGCGTCAATCCTGAATTCACCCGTTTCCAATAGATAACCAAACTGTTGATAGCGAATGGACATCTTATCCTCACCCATGAGTTCGTTCATCATGCTGCGTAAGCGATGGATCCCACTGTGCAGATTGGATATACCTCTCCGCTCATCCAACTCTGGCCACAACAATTCAAGTAGTGTATCCCGCTTAATCGGTTTGTTCCGATGGTGGAGCAAATAAGCAAATAACTCTCTAATCTTGGTTGTTCTGAATTTCATATGTTTTGGCGGCTCATTGGGGTGCACTTGGACTTGGAGCATCCCCAGACAACGGATCAACATGGATGGCCCTTCTGCTACATTCAGACTTGCTGACACCGTTCGGCGTTGATACATCTTCATCGTTTTTTCCAAACGGTCACGCGTTACAGGCTTCATAATATAATCCAGCACTTCAAGCCCATAGGCCGTCAGTGCATGTTCGTTATATGCGGTTGTGAAAATAACTTCTGTTCCAGGAGAAACCTCATGGATACGTTCAGTCGCCTCGATCCCGTTCATCCCCGGCATTTGAACGTCCATGAAGACGATTTCCGGCAGATGAATTTCGATCTGATCTATGGCTTCCTGTGCCGTCAGAAAAGAGCCGATAACTTCGCAATCCTCTCTCTCTTGCAACAGTTTGTTCAACCTGCTCAGAGCGAGATATTCATCATCTACCAAAATCACTCTCATATGCACAACTCCTCTGGCTCACTGATCACCCTTTAATCTATAATTTTACCATAAATTCTGACGTGGGACCGCTATCATTTAAATATAGAATCTATGTTCCGGTATTCAAAAAAATGTTCATCTTTGGCAGAGGGCATGCAGGAATTTGAAGTAAACTGTCGAAAACTAAAGTCTGCCATGAAACCAATAACCTATAAAAAGATACCCCGATATGTAGTGCTGTCGATTCTATTCCTGACTATTTTGCTTGGCTTTCGCTGGATATGGTCCGAGACTTTCACTATACCCGCACATCCTGAACCCATTGAAGGCTTGTTAGACCTTCGAGGCTGGGACCTCGCCAACACTTCACCCATATCCCTGGATGGAGAATGGGAGTTTTATCCCCAGACGTTAATCTCTAATCGTGACGCGAAAATAGCGGATAACCCATCCACACCGATTCAAGTTCCCGGTGACTGGCGTGATGCATTACCACAATCCTCATCGTCGTTTGGATATGGGACATACCATCTTCGCATACTTTTAGATCCATCTGTGGAGGAAGTCTCTCTCTGGGCTCAGAAAATCCAGACATCATCGATTATCGAGATGAACGGGACCATTGTTGCCGAATTCGGCCAACCTGCCACTCATGCCGAAGCCTATCGACCAGAAAGGACTGCATTTACAACTTCCTATGTGCTTGACGGTTCTACCGAACTCAATCTTTTGGTGCAGACAGCCAATTTTGACGATCCTTATAGCGGAGGGATCACACGCTCTCTCTATTTTGGTTCTCCAGAAGCCATTGGAAGTGAACGAGGACTATCCATTGACTTGCAAAAGATTACATTCGCTATACTGCTTTTGCACAGCCTATACGCTTTTGTCATGTTTCTATTTATCCGAAAGGAACGAGCTCTGCTGACGTTCTCGATGCTAACACTGGTAGCTGCCCTAACGGTCGCTTCCGACCATGACAATCTGTTATTGAGTTGGATTCCACTCAACTTCACTTGGATCGTTAAGGCCAAAGCGTTGTCCTATCCGTTGTTCGCATTCTTTCTTTTACAGATGGCTAGAAGCTTCTCCCACAATCTACAATGGCGTAAACTGTTCCGTATCTATGCCAGCGTGCTTGGCGTTTACTGTTTATTTTTACTCGTCGCACCAGTGACCCTGATCTATCATGTACTTGAGATTGGGCTTTCTGATTTCCTCTATCTGTTTGCCATCGGCTGGTCTGTGTACCTATTTTTCCGAATGGCAGCCGAGAAACGAAGCGACGCAAGCTTTTTGCTCTTTGCGGCTACTAGCAGCCTATCAAGCGTATTATGGGGAATTGTAAACTCACATAGCGAAATTACCAACGTGTATTATCCGATCGATGTGATCGCGGCCATGTTTGGCTTCTCCGCCTATTGGTTCAGAAAATACTTCCGCAATTCAAGTGAGATCGAGAAGTTGTACGAACAGCTCAAAGAAGAGGATCGCCAGAAGGATCAGTTTCTTGTGAATACGGCTCATGAATTGCGTACACCGCTGCACGGGATCATCAATATCGCCGAGAGTATCGCGGTTCGTGAACGTCGTAAATCAGGTGGGCAGCAGGCAGAAGACATGAAACTGTTAGTTACCATCGGCCGACGCATGTCCCAACTGGTGGATGACCTCCTGGATGTCATTCGTTTGAAAGAAAAACGTATTACGCTTCAGAAGAAACCTTTATCTCTTGCCTCTGTCATTCCAGGCGTGATCGGTATGTTCCGATTCATGGCAGAGGGCAAGCCCATCCATATGCAGGTGGATATTCCTGAATCACTGCCGTTGATTCAGGCTGATGAGAGAAGACTTGTTCAGGTGCTCTACAACCTGTTGCATAATGCACTCAAATTTACCGATGAGGGTACCATTACCGTGTCCGTTCGGGAACATGGAGAGTACGTCTTGATTCAAGTTTCAGATACAGGTGTTGGTATGAGTGAGGAGATACAACAGCGAATATTCGAGGCGTATGAACAGGGGACCCCAGAGGCTCGTTTAAGCGGTGGAATCGGCCTCGGTCTCAATATCAGCAGGCAGCTCACCGAACTCCATGGCGGCCAACTCACCGTGCAATCCGTACCTGGGCAAGGATCGACCTTCCAGATCTCGCTTCCACGGGAAGACACCGCATCGTTATCGGACCAGACTGAGCAGCAATGGGACGCTCACAGCTTCGATGAAATTGCGATTGCAGAGCCGCAGCAGCAGACCGTCTCTCAAGATAAGACTGCCGCAAGAATCCTTGCCGTCGATGATGATCCTGTAAACCTGCGAGTACTGATCTCCATGCTTGCGAATGAACCGTATCATATTCAACCCGCGGCCTCGGCGCTTGAGGCACTTGAATTATTGGATAAGGAGCCTTGGGACTTACTGATTGCCGATGTCATGATGCCTCATATGTCCGGTTATGAACTGACCGAGAATGTACGCAAGCGTTATTCGGTATCTGAGCTTCCCATCCTGTTGCTGACGGCCCGTAACGAGCCAGCGGATGTATACGCCGGATTCATGGCCGGTGCTACGGACTATGTCACCAAGCCCGTGGATGCCGTTGAATTAAGGCATCGCATCGGGTCTCTGATCGTACTGAAACAATCCATTGATGAGCGACTGCGCATGGAGGCTGCTTACTTACAAGCACAGATTCAGCCCCATTTTCTTTTTAATACGCTCAACTCAATCATGGTTCTTAGTGAGATGGACACGGAGCGAATGCAGAAACTGGGCGATGCTTTTATCGAGTATCTTCAGACCAGCTTTCATTTTGTCAATTCGGAGAAAATGGTTGAGGTCACTCATGAGTTGGATCTCTCCCGCGCCTATCTCTACATTGAGAAAGAACGATTCATGAATCGGTTGAACGTCATCTGGGATATTCCCGATGATCTTGATCTATCCCTGCCGCCACTCACCATTCAGCCGCTCATTGAGAATGCTGTTCGACATGGTATTCTCAGCAAAGTTGAGGGTGGAACCGTGCATATCCGAATCATCAACCAAACAGCGTCCAGCTTGATCGAAATCGAGGATGACGGTGTAGGGATGCAGCCCGAGCAGATCGAACGGGCACTGGCATGGCCCAAGAAAGGTCCCGGCGGAACCGGAGGCATTGGATTAACCAATACACATCGCCGGTTGACCCAGATGTTCGGACAAGGTTTGACCATCGTCAGTTCGCCGGGCCAAGGTACGAAAGTTTCCTTTGTCATCCCTTTGGACCGCAGCATGAGAGCATGAACGATAAGATCGTTCTATGACTCTACAACGGCATACTGTATGATCCATATCCGTTTGCTCTGTGTAAGGTCTACGGGGAGCGCTGTGATAGCGGATATGTTCAAGTTCAAGTTCAAGCTCAAGTTCAGGTTGTGACATACCAAATAAACCAAAAGAGAGCTAAGCACAGGTTTCGTCCCGGCTTAGCTCTCTTTTCTATGGCTTCATTATGATCTAACACGATAAGCTAAACGTTATACGTGCAGGACATGTTTTTCATCCGATAACCCCAGCGCCTTGGCTGTTGAAGAATGAACCTCTTTGAGGAGATCCAGATTCTCCACAAGGGATATGCCGTAGGAAGGAATCATTTCCTTGATCGTTGGCTCCCATGCCTCCATATGCTGCGGGAAACACCGCTGAAGAATCTCAAGCATGACCTGAACTGCCGTGGATGCACCCGGTGATGCACCTAGCAGAGCCGCAATCGTTCCATCTGCAGACGTGACCACTTCCGTACCAAATTGGAGCGTACCCTTGCCACCCTGGGCGGTATCCTTGATCACCTGCACACGCTGCCCCGCCAGAACCATATCCCAATCCTCGCTCTTGGCACCCGGAACAAAGTCACGCAATTCTGCCATACGTTGTTCTTTGGATAACATTAGTTGTTGGATCAGATATTTGGTCAAAGAGATTTCTTTGACACCTGCTGCGAGCATCGTAAGCAGATTGTGCATCTTAACAGACGTGATTAAGTCGGCATTGGAACCCGTCTTCAGGAACTTCGGCGAGAACCCGGCAAACGGTCCGAACAGCAGTGATTTTTTATTGTCGATAAAACGGGTGTCCAGATGTGGAACCGACATCGGCGGAGCCCCTACCGAAGCCTTGCCATATACTTTGGCGTGATGCTGTTCCACGACTTTTTGATTTTTGCACACCATAAAGATCCCACTGACCGGGAATCCACCGATATGTTTACCTTCCGGAATGCCCGTCTTCTGGAGCAAATGCAGACTTCCGCCGCCCGCGCCGATGAAGACAAATTTCGCCTTATGGCGTTCGACTGCACCGCTCTTCAGGTTTTTCACGGATAATTCCCATTGTCCATCGCTGGTGCGTTTCATATTCTTCACGCTATGTTGGTAGTGGATGCCCACGTGTTGTTCCTTCAAATGTTTGATCAGCATACGCGTTAAAGCACCAAAGTTAACGTCCGTACCGGAGTCAATTTTGGTCGCTGCAACAGGTTCATTACTGGTACGATCTTTCATCATCAGCGGCATCCATTTCGCCAGCTCTTTCTTGTCATCCGAGAATTCCATGCCTGCGAACAACGGGTGATTCGACAAGGAGTCATAACGTCTTTTCAAAAACTGGACATTGCTCTCTCCATGTACATAACTCAAATGAGGAATCGGCATAATGAAGTCCCGCGGATTACGAATCAGACGGCTATTGACGAGATAGGACCAAAATTGCTTTGAGATCTGAAATTGTTCATTCACTTTAATCGCTTTGCTAATATCTACGGTTCCGTCTGGTCGTTCAACGGTATAGTTAAGTTCGCACAATGCAGCATGCCCGGTTCCGGCATTATTCCATTCGTTGGAGCTTTCCTCTCCTGCAGTGGCTAGCTTTTCGAAAACCTTAATATTCCAGTCTGGTGCCAATTCTTTTAGCAAAGTTCCCAAAGTTGCACTCATAATTCCGGCACCAATCAAGATAACATCTGTACTCGTTTGTCCCTGGCTCATGTCTACCGTCCTTATATCCTATATTTGCCAAAAGGATGTAAGCGTTATCGATTTGGCATTTGCAGCAAGCCCATTCTTGAACGGGATCGCACCTTCTCTGAATGATTATAACCTTGATCTAGTGTATCAATAATATAGAGCAATTTAAATATGCAATTTCAAGATATTTGCTATTCCATCAGTATACGCTAGTTTACATCGGAACGTTAGCCCGGTTATAGGCCTGAAAGATATATTTGTTCAAAACAAAGAAAGGAACCCGGATTTAGAGGGACTTGGGTGATCAAATGGATGCACCAAAAGCCGCTTTCGAATCTCTTCGTAAGGCGGCTTCATATATAAATTAACGATTACCACCCCCGGCGTCTCCGGGAGTACTCAGAAGATTGAAATCAGTTCCTTTGTATACGGATGGCGTTCTTCAGCGAACAACGCATCTGCACCAAAGCGGTCAACGATCTGACCTTCCCGCATGACGATGATGCGCTGGCTCATGCGATGTACCGCGGCCAAGTCATGCGAGATGAACACGTATGAAAGACCAAGCGATGTCCGCAGATCGGTGAGCAACTGCAAAACTGCTCCTTGCGAGATCACGTCCAGGCTGGCCGTCGGTTCATCCAGAACAACAACGTCCGGTTCAATGCCAATAGCACGTGCAATCGTGACGCGCTGACGCTGTCCACCACTTAGCTCATGGGGGTAACGTCCAGCCAAATCGCTAGGAAGCTCCACCGCTTCAAGCAGCTTTTGGACGTAAGCCTCCTTCGACGTATAGGTAAAGTGGGACAGCTCGGCGTTCCGTCCAAGTTGTTCGTACGGATCAATCAGCGAATCAGCAATCTTGAGCTTCGGGTTTAGTGCAGCCATTGGATTCTGGAAAACAATCTGAATCTTCCGGCGATGAGGTCGCAACCGTCGGCCGCTCAGCCGTGCAATATCCTGTCCACCCAGTGTAATCGAGCCTGTATCTGCATCCTCAATCCGTAGCAGACAGCGGGCGAGCGTACTCTTGCCGCACCCGCTCTCGCCAACCAGGCCAAGACATTCGCCGTGGTTCAGGGTGAAGGAAATATCGTTCACAGCCGGTCGGTCTGCACCCGCATACGTTCGGCTCAGATGTTCCACGTGAAGCACAGGATTGCCAGGGGTGCTGAGCGATGAAGCATTGTCTGAACCGGCAGTATCTATATCCGCATCTATATCCGTATGATCTGTACCCGCAGTATCTATGATTACATTGTCTGTGTCTACATGGTTTAAGTCTCTAGCAAAATCGTGGCTTCGCACACCAGATTCTTCGGACTGCATGAGTCCACGGTGTTCATCATTTGCGGTTGTCTTCATTCGGTTCCTGCCTCCTTCAATCCCGACTTCAGCGAACGACTCAGAACGGGAGCCGCATCAATCAGCTGGCGCGTATATTCATGTTGGGGATGATCGAGAATGCGATGTTTCCCGCCAGATTCGACGATCTGCCCTTCCTTCATCACAGCCAAGCGGTTGGCATAGCGACGTACATGGCGCCAATCATGCGTGATAAACAGAATGGCACATCCCGTCTCCGCTTGTTTGCGTGCCAGCAACTCCAATACGCGATGCCCAGACACACTGTCCAGTGCCGTTGTTGCTTCATCTGCAATCAGCAGACGAGGAGACAGCATCAGCGATGTGGCGATTGATGCCCGCTGAAGCTGTCCACCGCTCAATTGGAACGGATAGCGGCGCAGCAATTCAGCGCCAAGGCCAACCGATTCCAGCGCTTCCTCCGCTCGTTTCTTGCGAATAGCAGAAGACTTTTCCCCATGTACCTTCTGGTACTCATCAAAGTGTCCGCCAATGCTGCGAAATGGCGTAAACGCTCCCTGGTAGTCTTGAAAAATATATGAGATGCGGCTTCCCCGCAGGGCGCGCATCTCCTTTGGCTTCCGTTCCAGCAGGTTGCTACCTTCGAACATGACTCGCCCCGACGCATGCAAGTTGGGCGGCAGCAGACGACCAATCGCTTGCGAGAGCAAGCTTTTGCCACTACCGCTCTGTCCAACCAATGCCATGAACTCGCCTTCGCGAACAGCGAGAGAGACTTGATCTACAATCGTACGATCCCGACTGGAGATGCTCAGTTCCTCAATGGAGAGAATCATGGCTGCACCTCTTTCTTCACGTCAAACCGGTCTCTTAGATAGTCACCCAGCATGTTGGCGAGCAGCACTACCGAGACAATGGCAAGGCCCGGATAGATCATTAGCTCCGGCCGAGACTGGAAGTAAGGCCGCGAGTCGTTCAGCATCGCACCCCATTCAGGTGTTGGCGGCTGTGCGCCAAGGCCAATGTAGGACAATGATGAGATGAGTAGAATGATTTTACCCAGATCAAGACTGGCCAGCACAAGCACATGGCCTGCGATATGTGGAAGCAGATGTTTTCTCATGATACGACCGTCCGACAATCCATTGGTTCGGGCGATGCGAATGTAATCCTTTTGTGACTCAGATAAAACCGTACTCCGAACAAGACGCGCATAGCTGACCCACTTCACAATCACGATTGCCAATACCAGATTGCCGATTCCCGCGCCGAGCAAACCACTGAGCACAATCGCCACGATGGTATCAGGGAAAGCAAGAAAGGCATCCGCAATCCGCATGAACAGCTTATCGACCCAACCACGTTTGTATCCTGCGATCAAACCAAATGGAATGCCAATCAGCAGTGCGGCACCGAGTGCCAGCAAGCTATAACCCAGCGTTTGACCACCGCCAAGCAGCAGACGTGTCAGTACATCGCGGCCCAGATGGTCGGTGCCGAACGGATGGAGAGCACTTGCACCCTGCAATCGTCCGCGCAGATCGGTTAAGGTATGATCATGCTTCAGAACTAAAAAGGCATACAAGGAGGCCGCGATGACCAGCAGTGCAAACAGCAGACCAATGATCGCCTGCCAGCTATGTTTTTTAGATTTTGTAGGTGGAATGGGCAGGGGTACGGTTTTCATCGGTGGGCCTCCTTTTCCTTCAGTTTCATTTCGGGATTCAAATAACGATAAGACAGATCAACCGCCGTATTCACGAGGAATACCACGATAGCCATGATCAGAATGTAACCCTGAATCAGTGGATAATCACGCTGGCGGATGGCGTCAACAACAAGCTTGCCGATGCCCGGATAAGCGAACAACACTTCAATCACAACAACTCCACCAATCAGGCTACCGAGACTGACACCGAATACCGTAATGACAGGCGGCAGACTGTGCCGAAACGCGTGAAGCATGAAGATCCGGCCTTCAGATAACCCTCTTGCCCGGGCGGAGCGAACGAACTCCTGGCTAAGAGAATCCAATAGGCTGGAACGCAAAAGACGCACATAAACGCTGGAGATGGCAAGTCCCAGCGTCAGAGATGGCAGAATAAGTGAAGTAAATCCATCCCGGCCCATGGTCGGCAGATTGCCAAAGCGTACGCCGAACATGTCGATCAGGATCAGACCCAGCCAGAAGCTCGGCACCGCCGCACCCAGAATGGAGAGTATGCGGCTGCCGCGGTCAATCCAACTGCCACGATGGAGTGCTGATAGCGAGCCGAGCGGGATTGCTATGACGAGCATGACCAGTAGAGCGCCTATCGTCAGTTCAGCCGTAGCAGGCAGCGCACGCATCAAGGTCTGCATGACGGGCTGGCCTGTCGAATACGATACACCGAAGTCGAGTCGAACAAAATCGAGTAACCAGTTACCGAACTGGACAGGAAGCGAATCGTTGAAGCCCATTTCCTCGCGTACAGCTTCGACCTGCTCCTGACTAACGGACAGTTCGTCCACGTTCAATATCGTCAGCACGGGATCACCAGGAGCCAGACGAATGAACAGGAAGCTCACAAACATAATGAACAACAGAAAGATAAATACCTCAAGGAACTTTCGAAGCAAAATGCGAAACATTACATCACGTCCAGCTTATTGGTAATCATGTAATATTCACTGCGAGTGGTAACCCAGTTCTTGATCTTCTTGCCATTGTAGGCAACGATTGTACCTGGATGCAGCACGAATGAATTCAGTACGTTATCATGCACATAGTTGGCTGCCTTCTCGGCAAGCTCTGCGCGTTTCTCCGGTGCAACTGTGAGATTCAATTCGTCGATGATCTTGGTCAGCTCTGGATCTTCCGATCCGCTGAAGTTAAGAGCACCCTTCGGATGGTACGTCGCATTCAGGTAATAGCCTGCATCCCCACGAGGAGCCGTCAAATTACTGTACGTCGCAATATCCCAGTCACGGTTGGATGCCATATAATCTTCTGGCGTGTCAATCTGGCGAATCTGCACGTCGATACCGATCTTCTTCGCATCAGATTGGAACACTTGAGCAATCAGTGGCAGATCGGCACGGGCTGAATATGTCAGCAGCGTCAGCTGCAATGGTTTGCCATCCTTGGTCATCACGCCGTTTTGCTGCGTGTACCCTGCTTCGTTGAGATATTTTACAGCGACATCAGCTCCGGATTCCGTTGCTGTATCCGTATAGGTTGGTGCAAATGGCAGCGATGGCAGGAACGGTCCGATAGCTGCTTCGCCATAGCCGAGCAGAATCGTGTCGACGATGCCCTGACGGTCAATCAGCGCGTCCAGCGCACGACGGACATTGAGGTCCTTCATACTTTCCCGCTGCATGTTCATCGTTAGCTGATGCACGCGGAATGTCGATGTGGACTCAACCTTCATGCCGTCCAGCGCTTTGAGCGATTCGAGGCTTTCGACTTCCGGACGGTATACGATATCTACCTGCCCAGATTTGAGCGCTAGTGTACGGGCATTGGCATCTTCATTGAATGAGAACGTGATGGAATCCAGAGGCGATGCTCCATCCCAATATTCATCATAGCGATCCAGTTGCAGCTTGCTGCCTGGGGTAAAAGAGGTCAGTTTGAACGGGCCCGTACCAATGGGCTTGTTCACAATGTCCGGCTCACTCACGTCGATAATCGCCGTGTTGGGGTTCACCAGTTCCGAAGCGAACTCCGGGAACGGCTGAGTTGTAGTGATCTCCAATTTGTCGCCCTCGGCTTCAATCGTATCAATCTTCAGCGCATTCTGGATGGCTACATTCTCTTCCAGTGCCCGCTCAAGGGATGCCTTAACGGATTCACCCGTCATTGGCTTGCCGTTCTGGAATGTCACATCATCTCGCAGGTCGATCGTCCAATGCTGCCCATCTTCGCTCTCCCAGCTCTCGGCGAGCCATGGAGCAACCGTCAAGTTCTCTTCATCGAGACGAACCAGCGTTTCCGTAATGCCCGCGCGCAGCGGCACATAGCTGGAATCCACATGTGGATCTAGCGAACTGGTGGAGAAGTTATATAGGAAATGAACATTCTTATTATCGGTGGATGGTTGCGCAGCGGGACTGGACTCAGATGATCCGCAGGCGCTCAACAGTCCAGCGCTCAAAGCCAAGGAGACCAGCGCTAGCAGTGGCGTCTTTTTATTCAAGGTAATGCCCCTCTCTCTTAATCGTAATCATTATGATCTAAACAATGAGTATTATCATATCGTAATGATTACGTTTTGACAAGAGTTATATTGGTGTTAGAACGAGAAAGAATCCGACTCTCGGATGAGAGCGGATTCTTCATGTTTTTTGTTACATATAAATGATTGATTAGTGGGCATTTCCTTTGCGATCCGGGATTGTTTACAGGTAGAACCATGCAAGATTCCTCGAAGAGTTACAATCCAGTTTCGTAGTCTTCCAGCAAATGTGACCAGTAACCTCGATGTACTTTAAGGATTGGACAGAATAGAGCTTATGCGGAACATTTCAAATACAAAATTCGTTTAGGGACTATAGAGGGGGATTTCCATGAGAAGATATTCACTTATCGTCTTAATGATTGCTACAGTTATGATCCTGATTCTTAGCGGCTGCCAAAGTTCTATGAAGCCCGATCAATCTGGAGATAGTAAAGTACCGAAGGAATTACACACCTTCTATCCTGGCGATATTACACAGGTTGATTCTATTGAAATGATGAGTGGTGGTAATGGTACTAAAAGAACAACCACAGATCAGGTACTGATTCAGGAATGGATTGAAAAGGTACGTGATTTAGAAATCGTACTTGATCCGGACCAAGAAGATGCTACAGGGGTATTGTTCCATGTCACGATGTTTGAGCAGAGAAAAGAAGTGCTGTACATGACACCTACCGATATGAATCATCAGCGAATGCAACCACAGTTGGAATTGGCTGACCGAATGTCGGAACTTTATGATGCCATAGAATAAGATATGATTGTTCTAGTAGCCTTTATTTCAAAATGACTACATGCTGAAAAGTTAGATATGAAATTATCCTTCGTAATCATCTTCTAGTTTAGGTATGAATGGGGAGAGAAAGGGATCATTATTCTCCATTACTTTACCTCGGACTAAAGTGTAGACCTTAAACTGATTGAAAGATTCCGTATCATCACTATCTTTTACATAAAGAATTCCATAGGAGCCCGGAGCTATTACACCTACCTTTTTCAACACTTCGGTGGGATCATACTTTGATATAGGTTTGTGATTATCCAGTCCCGCTATCCATAGTTGAAAGTTACCATTAACTGCTCTCAAGTCCAAAACACCTGTAGGCCAATTTAGCTCCTCTACATATTCCCTCAGATGTTGAATAACTAAACCATACTGATACTCATTTTCTTCAAACGACGCACTTTCTCTAATGGTTGCCCAGCCATGATATTCGTACATTACTTTTCACAACCCCTCATCCGTATCTATGTGGGCTAGTTGACTATAAGGGTCATTATCTTTAATCCGTTCTTTCAATAATCGCTTTAAAGGGAGCATGTCCTGTTTCAACATTTCTCAGCAAAGTAGGCTTTCTAAACCTTAGACTACACTGTAATTTAAAGATCGCTGTTGTTTCATCTAAACCTATAAAGATTACATTAATCCATATAGGCACCATTGGCTCTAAACCGCAAAGAACATTCACCGTTTTGACTAACGGTAACTGCTTTCCTCCTATATTATCCTCACTCAAAATATTCAATCGCATCATATCATCTGCACTATTCAATGGCTTATCCTTTTCCCTCACAGGCTCGATAATGAATCTATATTCATTAGATGTTAACCCAATTTCATTTGAGATTTCTTGAATTGTCTTTAATAAATTTTCTTTGAATATTTCTTTATTCATCTGTTTTATTGGTTCCAAAGTCATCCCCTCAGTTTACTCAATATGATTTAATTCAATGTCGCTAATATCTTGAACTGAAATATTTAAATGTCTCCAATACTTAAGAGGATAAGCTGAACCACCTACAACCATTTCGCCTTGTCTTATGGTAAAACTCTCGCCTCGTTCAAAGAGTTTTATCATTGGTTCGTAGAGGTCGATGTATTGAATTGCTTCACCCACTCCTTGATCTGCTAATTCGGAGACTTCTAAATAACCGTAGCAAATTACCCTCACATAAGGTTTTCCTAGCCTGTCCAGTTTTGAACAAGCCCGATATACCTTTTCATCTATAGCTTTTCCAAGAATTTTAGCAAAACTAAATAGGGGATATTGATCTATTGAAGCATCCATCTCATTTAATAATTGATTAACTCGTCTAAGATATTCTTTAATCAAAACATGAGAAGAAGATTCTAGTAAGCTATCTTCTCTATCCTCAAATGAAATAGACGATAAACGTTCAATAGCTTTTGTTAGTAGCTGCCCCATGTGTTGCTCTCCTCTCGATTAACTATTAAACCTATTTAGAGTTACGTACAAGGTAACGACTAAATAACGCAGCCCTGGCAACTGCGTTATCGTTTTAAAGTATGTTCTTTAATCTCAATCAGTCGTATTCAATATACACGCTGCAACCGTTCGTTTTGGCTAATTCTAAAAATGTTGATATCTGATGTGCTACTTCTGGGAGAGTAGGAACAATGTTCTTAACATTCTCTATTTGCTCATCAGTTACTTTACTCACATTGAAGGACTTAAATAAATGAATAGCTTAATCAAGGTCCTGTATTTCCCATGGACTTCCCTCATACCAACCTTCATGGGCATAGGATTCTTTTAGAGTACCATTGTCAGCAGACTCATAATGGCACATAAGGTCCAATAATGTCTCAAAATATCCATTCCACATCTTTAGAACATTCTTTTCGGTAAAGCTTTCAAATACAATTTGGATTATAGAATATCCTTCGAAACCAACATAGTAAGTATCAATAACGTTTTCTTCTTTCATAGCTCAACCTTCCAACGCTGATAGTGCCCAATAAATTAGGCATTCCTTCTGAAAAAAACATTCTTTTTTTAGGAGGAAATATCAATCCATGTATGACACAGCTGTCTTGATAATATTCGTTAATTTTAATTCAGGATATTTTTTATCATATTCCTTGAGGGTGTTGACATATTCTGTACTTTGGAGATTATAAGCTATTTCTTCAAACACCTCACTAACCCAAATAATTTCGTCCTTACTACAGTTCTTGAGGAACTGAATCGTCTCATCTTCATTTTGGCTTAGTATATTAATTAGTTCATCTCTGTATTGCTCGATTACTGGATCGTTCATATGAAGAGCCGCTCTTTTTCGTATTACTTCTCTTGCCTCTTCAATCATTTATTGTGACCTCCATTTAGAACATTCAACCCAATCGATTTACAATTCTTCAAATCATATTAGGATCTTTATAGCACCAATCAGAGTCATAAGGCTTTGAATATATCTTTTGTATGTCTTCCCAAGTGTAGACCCAATCGTAATCAGACACCCAGAAATAGTCGGATTTATTAAGATTCAGATATTCATAAACGAAACGAAGAATGACATCTTCTGCTCCAAACACTTCTTCTATTGTACCTACTCGAATGAGTTCGTGATCAGGATCTAAATCAAGATCTTCATAGTCACCGAATATTACACTCTTATTTTCCTTTGCCTTCACATACATAATGAATTGATGATTATTCTCGTCGCTGTTGTAGGAATGATCCAGAATGTTCAACGTTGTAGAAGAGAATTTTCCATTTTCAAGGTTTTTATGATTATCAAAAATAATCCGGTTGTCAGAATTAAACGCTGCAATCATAGTGTCAGACAAAAACTTTTCTGGCGTATACTTTTCACGCTCCGTTAAGAAAAATGCAGTGGTTCCCATTTTATTTTATTACCTCCTTTAATTTGTCCAACGAATTGACGACGGTAACGCCATAAGACTTAATATCTTTCAACATGCTCTCATGTTCATCTCTTAGATTATTCAAGGGTTTATCGATATATAAGACAACCTTTTTGTTGTCAGGATTGAAAAAATCAGGATGATCGCGCTGAGTCATTTTCAAAAATTGCTCAGAGTCTACTGCTTTAATGGAAGCCTTCACTTCAATTATCACATCTTTTGTAACAACATCTAAATCTCCGGCAGCTTGACCATCCTTTTTTAATACTTTTAGTCCAAATCCTACAATTTCTGTTTCGTCTCTTACAAAATTTGCAACCTTTGCTTCGGTTGCTTTACCAATGTTGGAGCTACCCAGAAAGTTATCAACATCCCGATTAATATTCTTTGGATGTTGATCTACCCATGTGAGTTCAGCCCCAGCAAGGTTAGTGTACGTTGTTTTACTCTTTTCCTTAACTAAAGTTCCATTATTTTTAATCTTTTCTGTATTCCCAAGAGTAACAGTCTCCGCCTTATCACTCTTAGCCTTAGCAGCCTCAATATGTTGCTTAATCTTTGCCACAGCAGGATTAGAAGCAGGCAATCGAAACGGCCCTTTACCACCTGGCATACTCCCACGAACCATTTGAATCCCCATGAAAATCTGACTGAACTTCAGAGACGCAACCATCATCTGAGCATATTTATCCGATACAGCCTCTCCCGTCGTAGGATGAATCCCCATCTCAAACGCCTTGATCTGTAACGCAAAAATATCTTCCCCAGGCGGTTCAACATTCACAGCTTGCATGCGATTAAAGTCCAGATTTCCCTGATCCCTCTGATAAGCCTGAAGAGCAGCCTGATCCGCAACACCATTCTCGTTGACAGGCATCCATACCCACTTACCAAACATATTGATTTGCGCCATCCGATAGCCCTTATCACCCGAACCTGAATCCCCTGATGATTTGGTCATCATAGCTGCGGCACCGACAGCTCCAAACGCACCACCCAGACTTCCCTTTTGAGCATCTGCATCTTGGAAACGCGTGGCGATATCCTTCAATTCCTTCGATGTGTTCACCATACTCTCCAGCGCTTTATCCAGTATAGGTCGTGACTGCTCGAACTCATAGTAAAATCGCTCCTGCGTCGCGCCCATCCACATCATCTGAACGAACATGATCTGTCTCGTCAGATCACTTCGTATACTCTCCAACTGTTGTCTGGCTTGATCCACCTGATTCGATACGTAATGTAGTTGTTCAGGGGTAACTTTGATTGTACTCATACGTTTCTCCGCTCATTCGAAATATGATTCTCCTATGTTAGCAGAAGTTTAATATGTAAACTATCCGGCTAACATCCTGATTTCACCATGGTAAAAACACAAGCTGTGCTCCTCATCGGTGCTATGGTCCTATATGCATATACCCACTTCAAGGCATATCCTACCAGTTTCAGTAAGCCCCCCTCCTACTTCATCTCCTCCAACATCACCCGATACCGTACAATCTGTTCCGCTGTCGCCTCTTCCCGCAATGATTCCAACAATGCCGTGCACCTTATAAAATACCGATCCATCCCAAGCTTATCCGCTAACTGAATCGCCTGCAAAATGAATTCCACGGCCTCCTGCGGTCTTCCCATCCACCGTTCATACAAAGCCCGCTGATAACAGTAATGATACATATCATCGTTGTTTGAAGAACCCTCCTCTCTGCTAACGCCCTGTATCAAATCCTCAAACATATGTAAAACCCGATCAATCTGCCATCTATGCCGCACTGCTGCTTCCGTAATCACCTTCAGACCTGCCAACCATTCCTCCGGATGCTCAAGCAAAAAGTTCACAAACTCCTCCAGAAGCTCCACCTGCCCGGCTTCAATCTCAAGAGCATACCGATTCACCTGTGCCTTATGCTTGAATTCCTGCACCACCTGCAAACCTACCTCATCCAGATCCTCCATCCACCCCAGTTCTGCATATTGATCGATACATGCCCGCGCCTGATCTACCTGTCCCATCTTCTGGTGAGCCATACCCCGCATCAAATGACTGAACCCGTAATAGTAGACCAAGGGCCGCTCGATGTGTATATGTGGTGCAGGCACTCCCTTTGACCGATACTCCTGCCGCTCTTCATGGATAGACTGCACACATTGATATAACATGTCCGCCCTCTCCATTACCTTGTTCCAATTTTCAAAAGCCACAGCCATGTCCAACATTTCAACAATGATGTCCGGTTTGAGTGATTTTAGGATAGAAGTTCGCAAAGAGAAGCCCTCCTTAATTATCCACTTTTTTATAATTGTATAGATAAATCAAAAAAAGATCAATCTAAATTGTACTTATAAGTACTTTTATTTAATAATTCCCTTTTCATTTATTAGTCTGTAAGGATTCCATAACCTCTTCTAACCTTAAGTGGAGGTGATCAAATGAGTTTACCAGAGGACGTAGGAAATCGAATACGTGAGTTAAGGAAGGCAAAAGGCTGGACTCAGGAACAACTGGCGGAAGCAGCAGGTCTTCATTACAGCTATATTGGTGGAGTTGAACGGGGAGATCGTAACATTTCTTTGGAGACTCTGGAGAAAATAATTAAAGCTATCGGAACTGAAGCACATGAGCTATTTCGATTCGATAAAGATGCCAAGCGACAAGAGGTGGTAGACCAATATATAACTCTAATTAGCGACAGCACTAACGAAGAAATCTATACACTTGTAAGGATAAATAAAGAAATTATCAGTGCACTAAATAAAAAACACAATTAAATACCCTTCACTTTCTCTTGCAATTTTTTCATGATCAACTTCCCTCAAGTGAAATACGCATCTTCATTTTCACCGAATTTTAAATTAATTAATATATCTAGGGGGTCTTGAATTGACTAATATAACTTGGACAAAAAAAACAATTACTGATATTAAGGAGACTATACCACTAGTCTCAAAATTAGTAGTAGATAATCTCAAGGAAAACTTCAACGAGAATGGTCAGGGAATATTAAACAATTTAAATGGTGCTTTGGGCATTTCTGTAAAACTATTGGGTCAGAAACTCATTGATAACTATTTCAATGGACTATCAGAGCAAAAATTGAAGAATTTCGGTTTAGGGACATACTTTATATCTGCATGTAACCAAGCAGAGAGCTCTCTTCAAAATATTGATAGCATTAGCTTGGATCTTACTACGCGTAAAATTATCATAGAGAGATTTGAAGAGGTATTTAGTGGTATTCAGAATTCAATTGATGAATCCGACCTAGTTCTACACTTCTCACCTATTAGACATCCTGCAGTTTCTATAGTACGAACTGTGTGTGAAACGATATTATTTGAATATATTAATGAACCTAATAAACAAAGTATAATTGATTCTTTTACTAAGGATTTTAATTTAAATATAGGTTCAAAAATAGAATCAGCATTTGGTGATGACTATAACAATCACATTAGAGAGGTTGAGGAAAAATGGACCAAGAATAAAGAAGGGAAACTCTTAAATGACATGTTAGATTTGAATCGTATAGGTTTTGCAGAGAACGAAGATTTAAAATACCAAGAAACATATGCATATTGGAATAAAGTTGATGATTATAGGGATTCTAATAATGAGATTAAACTACATAATGTAGATACATTTGAAAACTCTTTAGTTCCAGTAGACAGTCTTATTGCACAGTACTTTAATAGAGGCAATGATAAAATTGAGAAAGTCTTATTTATCTTGGCCGATTTTGGAAAAGGTAAGTCTATTTTTTTGAAACACAAAGCCTCGACACTTGCAAAACGTTATCAACAGCGTGGTGAAGGAATCATACCAATCTACTTTAATCTTAGGGATTTTGATCAATATGATAAAGGGAGCGGGTTTGGGGTTATTAGTGATTATTTGGGAATAAAGTACGGAATCGATGTGCAAGACGAGTTTTTCAGTAAAAATGAATTTTTCTTTTTAATAGACTCATTAGACGAGTGCGGAAATTTAACCGAAGAACGAATTGATAAGGTAATTTCATCAATAAAGAAAATACAAACAATTAATGTTAAAAATTGTAGACAGAACCGCATAGTGATTACTTCTCGTCCTATAGAGCATGGCATACTTAAACATTTAAACAGTAATGATCCATTTGTAATTAATAATAACGAGAACCGACCGATATACCATTACATCTCTATTTATGGATTTAAAAAGGAACAGTTTAATGATTCAATTATGGATTCTTTGAGAAGGACATCCCCTCTAACTTCAGGTGATTATACGGGAATGTCAGAACAAATCATCGAAGCTGTTAATTTAGGAAAAGATTTTGATATATACAGTAAGCTTACCTCTTCAAAATTATTAACACATACTGAACTTAGACGCCCAATTTTCTCTTATATGATATATAAACTCATAATTAACAAATCTGATTTATCTTTATCAAATAAAGTAGGAATTTACTTATCCTTTATAAATGTTTTAACTAAAGAAGCCAAGTATATTGATTCTTCCCTTGAAGTTAATTTAAAAGATGAGTATAAATTTAGAAATATTTTGCACGCAACTGCAGCACTTTGGATGTATGAATCCTATAGAGGGAATCAGGGTTTCCTAAAAAAAGATAATATAAGTGATACTATTGAAGGCTCAACTATTAATAGATCTGATATTCAAAAAATGAATATCTATAAAGATATTGAGGATGTCGAATTTTTATCTCAATCCTACTTCGGACAGAATGGTAATGTTTTTTATTTTCAGCACCAGTCTTTTGCAGAAATACTGCTCGCAGAATACTATTTAAAAATTTTCATTCATTATGCATTGTATGATTCTTCTACAGTTGAAACTGTCAGGGTAAGATTGATGTTAGGAAACCCAACTGAACAAACAATTGACTTTTTAATAGGGTTACTTACACTTTTGAAAGAGTGTGTGTCCGAAAATCCTGATGAATTAACAATTAAAAAACGAAAACTGCTCTTCCCTATGCTTGCGTCTTTATCCACGTCAGACTTCAGTAAAGGCTTATTTAGTCAATTTCTTAAGTTTAAATGGTTTGACAATTATCCCATTGACAAAAATACTGTAGAGCCACCACTAGAACTAATAGAAAAATGGATTATTGATAAAGAAGTGATTGACAAAATAATAAAATTGGCAAGAGATGTTATATATTCAAAAACAAATTATCTACTGACATCAGTTAATTCCAACCACTCTTCTTTGTATAATAACGAAGTAACTCAAGTTAGCGATACTATAAATAATATCCCTCCAGATATTGATCGGTGGCTATCATTTTTAGTAGGAAATATCTTATATACCAATGATAAGAAAAGAGTTTTTTTTACAAGTGGTATTACTGACCCGAAAATTATCTTTGATATGTTCCGAAATTGGAGTCTCTTCTCCGACACCGTTTCTCCAGATTGGGGAAGATCATTATTCCGTGGTCTTACTTTAGAAGATAACACTTCTGATGAACCAATCTTTCAGGATAGATACGGTCCTAGAACGGTCAAAACCTATTCATTGTCTGGTCTTTCCATGCGACAAATGAACTTCTCATATTCTAAAATTAACAATATTTCATTCAACAATTGTGAAATAATTGGTAGCAATTTTACTGGGTCTGAAATATCAAATGTCAGTTTTGAGAATTCTGATCTGCGAGGGACCTCATTTAAAAGTGTAATCTTCAAAGATGTTAACTTCACATATTGTTTGTTAAATAACTCAACATTTAATTACATCCGAATAGAGGATAAACTATCTTTAGAACTATGCCAGATAGCTCAAGGAATTATACTACCTAAACCTTTGAGTGTTTTTCTGAAGAAGAGTGAACAGGGATTAATTGATTTCGGAGGAAAAGCTTATGTAGGTAACGACTTTCGTAATATGAGAGAACATAGGAGTATAACCAGTATGTTTTCTGTTATTGAACCTTTTCTTAGACTTGTGCTTAAAAGTGAAAAGACATTTGCCAGTCCAGACGAAATTCTAAATTGGTTCATTTTTGAGAATCAAGAAGATAAAGAGTATTTCAATAGACTTTTAAATAGACGAGCAAGGAGAATAAAAGTATTAAGATAAGTAAAATATTGATGCCGTTAAATGAATCAATGTACTTCTGTAGTAGTTGAATAAACTGTTGGATTCCTTCTCAAATCAGAAGTCGTTTTTATAAAGTAAACCTATTCTTGATATAGTTTCTCTCTTAACACCAGATATCACAACAACATTATAGCGATTTTGCTAAAGACTACTTCTTATAGATTGGGAGTAGTCTTTTTAGTATATATTTTTTTTTATTTCTAGGAACTACTTCCTGTGTCAGTGTCCTTCTTTGATTTGCAATTTTGTATAATAATCCCTCCTATTTTACATATTTCAACACAAATAATTAATATGCTGTGTGAATTGAACTAAACATTTACACGAAACAGAGAGACAGGAATAACCTGAAGAAGCGGACCGTTCACCTTTATCCCCGGATTTACCTTTATAAAAGAAATCAAAAAAATCTGGGGATAAAGATGATCAGAAGGTTTGATCTGTTATCGGAGTGCCCAGTGTAAATATTATATATTTCAACTTATATAACAAACTATTTTTTATTTCAAATAACTCCCCGCTCCAACTCCGCAAACTCCACTCTGTTCCGCCCATTCTGCTTCGCCTGATACAATGCCTTATCCACCGCAGCGAACAGTTGCGTCAAATACCCCTCCGGATTGTCCGGCACATGCACAACTTCAAAGTCCTCAAAGGCCAGAATTCCAATACTAATCGTAATCGACACCTGCGTACTCTCGTGATCCACCATGATGTGGTTGGACTCCACAGCTGTTCTTACGCGCTCCGCGATTTGATTTGCCAGATCATGCTCCGTGTGCGGAAGGTAGATCATGAACTCTTCCCCGCCATAACGCGTCAGGATATCCGTACTGCGAATGGATTGTTTGACGGCCTCCGCCGTGCGAACGAGCACTTCATCCCCGATGACATGCCCATAGCGATCATTGATCGCTTTGAAGTAGTCGATATCGAGCAGCAGGAGTGAGAATGGTGTTTTGTATTGAATATTGGTAATAACCTCGTGATTCAGATGTTGGGTCAGATAACGACGGTTGTAACAGTTGGTTAAACTGTCCGTCAGGGCGAGTTCCTCCAGTTTGCGATTGGCCTCGGACAACTCCTGACGGATCAAGTCTAGCGCCTGGTTTCGCTCCTGAAGCGTTACGTTCTGGCGATTCATCTCTTTCACGTAGAAACGCTCCTGTGAGACATCCTGAAACGTGAGAATATGACCGATCGGCACAAGAGCCGAATCCACAATCGGAGAAGATTGCAGGATATAGTGCCGGATATTGTTGTCCCGCTCCATGATCACTTCAATGTGAGAGAGGGTATTTTCTTTTTTCTTATAGTGATTCACAAACTCCCGGCAGCTGCCCACAACATGAACAGACTCCAGAAAAGCTTCCATATCAAAAGAATCCCCCACATGCAGATCCATAAAAGATCGTGAGGCTTTGTTCGCTTCAACAATGACTTCATTCTCATCCAGTACCAGAATGCCATATGGAATGGTATTGATAACATCCTCATGGGCGATGGAGACCAGATCGAACACATTGTATCTTTTGATCACATAGACAAAGAACAGGTCCGATAGAAAGATCCCCAGCGAAGTCATGCCAGGAATGATCGGCAACCAGCGGGCTAGAACGACATTCAGAATCGCATCAATCGTTGCAAAAACAGCCAACACCAAGATGCCCCACAGGGTGATTCTCACCTGTTTTTTGATCATGGCAGAAGTCTGCGAAGAATACACCGCCCGGAATAGAACCACGAGAGAAGTCAAGAAATAGCTCACCAGAATAGTCATCACAACCCAGAACCAAAGGCCGTAATCCCGCTCGATGTACCCGCCCTCCAGTGGGATGACGAACTCGTTCCATGGATTAGCGACCACACCTATAGCCCCGATCACCGCAGGGACAAATAGCAAGAAGGTTCCTTTTGCACTCAGACGCTCTGAATAACCGGTAATAAAGATCGTCAGTAGAAGCCACCCGCTCCCAAGCAAGGAGACCGCAACGAAAGATAAGGTAACGTAGAACAATTGCAGACCGGAATCATCCGTGAGCGTACTCGCAAATTGACAGAAAGGCCAGAGCATCATCAACCCGTGAAATAAAAAGTACACTTTATGTAAGTTCGTAATTCTAACCGTAGCAAACACATATACACCTACACCAAACAATAGGACAAATAAAAAGAGATCATACCATACTAAAGGGTTCACGAATCTTCTCCTTCTTAGATGCTACAATGACAACGTGGTTGTTCATGATTCTATGTGATACTTATATATAACTTCAATAAACACCTATACAATTCTGCTACGCCAAACTTATTGGTTAATTTAACCATATCTTATCACACCACCATAAGGGTGAGTAGCCCATACACTGGAAGTCCGACCAACCTCTGATCGAAATGCTGATCTATTTCTGATTATTTATGAATGCCTTTGAAGGTTTAGAGTACAAACAGGAGAGGAGATCATCTGCTCGGGAGTTATTCAGCTATCATCAAGTGGTCGATATCGAGCCATCCGGCTACCGGACGGCCCTTGTATCATTCGGTTACTGCATGTAGAGGGAGATTGTCCGTGAATAGATCGGGGTTATGCTTGAGCATCTCCGTAATTACCTCTGCTGTCTTAGCCGCATCACACACTCTTACGACCGCATCGCCGAGCTTTCCTGTACGCATCGCACCTTCGCGAACCAGTACCTCATCTACTTTCCAGAAATGCTCCGACCATGGCAACCCACAATGTCTGCGGGATGGTACTGAAATCTGACTTCCATCCGGTAAAACCGTATACAGCATCTCATGCTCGTCCGTCATTCTGCCAGGGATGTCCACCCACTCTTCGACCCCGTGGATAAATGTATTCCGCTTCAAGTCAACGCCTACTAACAAGATCGTCGCTTTCCGATCAAGCAGTTTCCCCCATGCTGAACCTCTCGCACACGGTGTGTCGAAGAGATGATCGTCCTTCGTAAACGCCTCTGCGTCCCGTCCCAGTGCTGCTACCGAGTGCGTTGGGTGCCACGAACGAACTACGCCCGGACGTTTACGAAATAGTTCAGGAAGAATACCCACACAGCAGGAAGAAGTTTCCACGTGGAACACTGGATTATCTGCATTAATGGTAGACCATGTATGCGTGGGAAGCACCAACAACCCATCTTTCATATAGTCGCTAAAGGCATCCAACACTGTGTCTGCTCCACCTTCAACCTCCCCTAAACTCTTCATTGAAGAGTGAATGAGCAACGTGCCTTGCCCATCCAAACCGAGCTGCTTTAGTTGCTGCATCAAGCTATCTTTTGTATACATGTCCTTCCTCCTTCATTTCTTATCCCTTTTCGATGAAAAAGCAAATCCTTGCTCAGCTTCACATCATGCTTCTCAGCATAACAAACAAAGGGCCGAGGGTTAACCCCCGGCCACAGAGAAAAAAATTGGTTGAGTTCAGGCAGTAGCTGCCACTCCACTTTTACTTAATAATAACGTACTCCAGATTCACCAGCTTCGCATACGTCACGATCTGATCTGTCGTCAGGTTCAAGGATACAACCGTATGGTGACCACCACCATTTTCGATCCATGCTTTTACCCCGTCCTGGAAGTTTGGCTTCACGCTCCACAGAACACGTGCTACCGGCAGGTTAGGTGCTGGAACGGTTGGCTCAAATGCGGATACTTCGTTGATCAACAGTTTGTAATGTGTACCGAAGTCTGCCATGGATACCACAACACCTTCACCCGCTTTGCCATCAAATACAAGACGAGCTGGATCTTCACGATCGCCAATGCCCAGTGGGGACACGATGATTCTCGGTTTGGTGCTGGCAAGTGTCGGATCTACTTCAAGCATGTGAGATTGCAGGATCGCTTCCTGTCCAGCGGCCATCTCGTATGTGTAGTCTTCCATGAAGCCTGTGTTCTCGTTATGGGCCATGATTTTCAGCAAGCGATCCAGCGCAGCTGTTTTCCAGTCACCCTCACCGGCAAATCCGTAACCTTGAGCCATCAGGCGTTGTACAGCCAGACCCGGAAGTTGTTTCATGCCATGCAGATCTTCGAAGTTTGTAGTGAAGGCACTGTAACCACCTTCGTCCAAGAAACGTTTGATCGCAATTTCATAACTCGCTTGCACACGTACACTGGCTTCCCAAGCTTCCTTGCTGTTCGTGCCGTAATCGAATTCGTAGAGGTCTCCATACTGAGCGATCAGATCATCGATTTCCTGCTCTGTTACAGCGTTCACGTATTGCACGAGGTCGCCAATACCAAAGTAATCAACGGTCCATCCGAATTGGATCTGCGCTTCCACTTTATCACCTTCGGTTACGCCCACGTTGCGCATGTTGTCACCGAAGCGCGCTACTTTGATGTTAAAGCTCTCATTATAAGCTACCGCTACGTCCATCCAGTCAGCAACCTGTTGTTGCACTTCTGGGCGCTCCCAGTAGCCAACAACGATTTTATTTTGTTTTCTCAGACGGGCATTAATGAAGCCATATTCACGGTCACCGTGTGCCGCTTGGTTCAAGTTCATGAAGTCCATATCGATGGTTGCCCACGGAATGCTTTCGTTGAATTGGGTTGCCAAGTGCAGCAAAGGTTTTTGCAGCAATTTTGTACCACGAATCCACATTTTCGCTGGGGAAAACGTATGCATCCATGTGATCACACCTGCTACTTCGTCACGGTAATTGACTTCTTTCATCGTGCTCGTGATTTTATCTGCGCTTACCGCCAGATCCTGCAATACGAGCGGGTAAGGTAGCACACCACTTGCATTAAGGGCATCCGTGATTTTCTGTGCGTTGGCTTTTACTTCACCCAATGCTTCTTCTCCGTACAAGTGCTGTGAACCGACCACAAACCAGAATTCTTTTCCTGCTGTTGCTGACATATAATCATCCTCATTTCATTATTTTATAGTCGAATAAATGGGTTACACTGGACCACTGCGCAGCCAGAATAATCTTCCGATCACTGTTATCCCCAGATTTTTTTGATTCCCTTTTCTAAAGGGAAAATCCGGGGATAAAGGTGAACGCTCCGCTTCTCCAGCTTTCTTCTGTCTTCTCCGTTATCGTGTAAAAGTTTTATACAACTTCGTTGGCAGTAGTAGCACAAGACCTATTCGCTTGAATTATTATCAACCGATCGCTACATAACCTAATTACTTCTGTCCGTAATACGCGTCTTTTCCGTGTTTTCGCAGATAGTGTTTATCCAAAATGCCTTGCGGCAGTTCTTTCGCGAAGTTATTTAACTGCCGCGCGTACAGGTTCATTTTGCATACCTCTTCCAGCACGACACTGTTTACCACCGCAGACTTGGCATCTTTTCCCCACGTAAACGGTGCGTGACCATGGAGCAACACTGCCGGAACAGCCATAACATCAATCCCACGCTGCTCAAACGTTTCAATAATGACGCGTCCTGTCTCCGCTTCGTATCCACGATCAACCTCATCCTGGTTCAGGAAACGTGCACAAGGCACTGCTCCATAGAACGTGTCTGCATGTGTTGTACCCATTACAGGTACGTCCAGTCCGGCTTGCGCCCAGATGGTCGCCCACGTGGAGTGTGTGTGCACGATGCCACCAATCTCCGAGTAATGCTTATATAGTACGGCATGTGTTGCGGTATCCGAGGAAGGTCTCATCTCACCCTCCACCACGTTACCGTCCAGATCAACCACAACCATGTCGCTTGCTTTCATCGTATCGTAGCTGACGCCACTTGGTTTGATGACGAACAGACCACTTTCCCGATCGATTGCGCTGACGTTACCCCATGTGAATTTTACAAGTCCGTGCTTTGGCAGTTCCAGATTCGCCTGGAATACCTCTTCTTTCAGTTGTTCTAACATGTTATTCCCTCCCGTTCTCTACCAGATGATCTACAGCTGATTGCTCAATCGCAAGTCCACTCCGGTAGCGTTCGATAAATGCTTCGAACCCTTTCACATCCGATGCATCCGGCGCCACTTCGACACCCTCCACATCGTTAAAGACTTTCTGCTCCAGGAACACATCCAGGCTCTCCTCTTGATCCTTGTTGATCATGTACGAAGCCAGAAGCGCCATGCCCCATGCGCCGCCTTCACCAGCGGTAGACATTACCGACACCGGCACGTTCATCGCAGCAGCTACAATCCGTTGTCCAACGACAGGGGTCTTAAATAGGCCACCGTGAGCCAAAATACTGTCAATGGCTACATTCTCTTCCTCCGTCAAAATGTCCATACCCAACTTGAGTGCACCGAAGGCACTGAACAGATGTGTCCGCATGAAGTTTGCCAGATTGAAGTTGCTTTCTGGGGAGCGGACAAACAATGGACGGCCTTTCTCAAGTCCCGTAATGTTCTCGCCTGAGTAGTAACCGTAGCTGAGCAAGCCACCACCATCAGGGTCTGCCTCCAAAGCCTTGTTAAACAACACGCTAAACAACTTGGCGTTATCCACTTCATATCCCATTGCTTGAGAGAATTCACGGAACAGTCCAACCCATGCGTTGATATCACTGGAACAGTTGTTGGCATGCACCATCCCTACTGGACTGCCATCCGGCGTGGTGACCATATCGATCTCGGGATACACTTTGGACAATTCCTTCTCCAGTACGATCATCGCAAATACGGATGTGCCAACGGAGATGTTCCCCGTACGTTTTCTCACGCTATTTGTTGCCACCATACCCGTTCCGGCATCGCCTTCTGGCGGGCAGAGCGGAATGCCTGCTTGCAGATCTTCCGAAGGGTCGAGTAACTTGGCTCCCGCTTCCGTCAATTCACCTGCATTCTCACCCGCGAGATATACCTTGGGCAGAAGGTCCCCAACTTTCCACGGATAACCTTTGCCTGCAATCTGTTCATCGAACTGTCGGATCATGGATGGGTGATAGTTATGTGTAGACTCGTCAATTGGGAAAATGCCTGATGCATCGCCGATCCCAATCGCCTTATTGCCCGTCAGCAACCAGTGGATGTATCCAGCCAAGGTTGTCAGGTGATCGATCCGTGGCACATGCACCTCTTCGTTCAAAATGGCTTGGTACAAGTGGGCAATGCTCCAGCGTTCCGGAATATTGAATTGCAGAAGATCCGTTAGCTCTCTTGCAGCTGCTCCTGTAGTAGCATTACGCCAGGTGCGGAAAGGTACCAACAGTTCACCCGCTCTATCCAATGCGATATATCCGTGCATCATGGCCGAGAATCCGATAGAACCGACCGTTCGCAGCGTGATTCCGTATTTCTGTTCCACATCTTGCTTCATCTCACGATAAGCCGTTTGCAGACCTGTGATGATATCCTCCTGGTTGTACGTCCAATATCCATCTTTCAGGAGGTTCTCCCATTCATAACTGCCTGACGCGATGGTCTCAAAACGCTCGTCAATCAACACCGCTTTAATCCGCGTTGATCCAAATTCAATACCGAGCGAAGTAGCGCCCTTGGTAATGGCTTCTTTCAAGTCCAGTTGACTCATAATCACGTGTATCCCCTCTCCGGTCGCGATTTCACATCCCAAAGGATGCATATATAAGGTGAAGCTTTTACTTATGGCAGTAACTAATAATGAATTTTGTATAAATGCTTCCTGTTGTGTTTTCAAAGAATGCGCTTTCCTTTTCTGACAGCCTTAGTATATTTTTTGTACGTACATTTGTCAATAATATATAATAGTTATACTTACAAAGAGCACATATCGTGCTCTATTTGATCAATAAAAGGACTTAAATGGCTATAAATTGGCTATGCTGTAAGGTACACCTCCATTCAAAAAGGCTGGATATGTACGGTTTATTTTGAAAAATGTTCGGTTTTATTTTCATCCTATCTGAATCATGCTAAAATATGTACGTACAACTATTTGAACAACAACGTTTATATAGATGAGTAACGATGAAAGAAGTGGACTACGTGAAGCCAAAATATCAGGTCATCATTGATGATATAAAGAGTCATATCCTTTCGGGGACATATAGCATAGGCGAACAGATCCCCACCGAGTTGGCATTACAGGAAAGCTACAACGTAAGTCGCCAGACGGTGCGGAAGGCTATTTTGGAGTTATCAAACGAAGGGTTTTTACGAAGCGAAAAGGGTTCAGGAACTTACGTTAGCAATCAGTATCGCTCTCGATCAGGCGGCAACACATCGAAGAAAACAATTGGTGTGATCACGACATACATCTCGGATTATATCTTTCCGTCCATTATCCGCGGTATTGAGAGTCGTCTGAATGAGGACAACTACTCGTTACTACTGGCCAGTACTAATAATGATGTAGCGCAGGAGAAAAAAGCCCTTGAAATGATGCTCTCCTACGGCGTGGATGGCCTGATTGTCGAACCGACCAAAAGTAATCTCTACAATCCCAACATTGCATACTACCTATCGTTCAAAGAGCAGGATGTGCCGTTTACGATGATTAATGCGTTCTATGAGGAGCTGGAAGTTCCGTTCTTCTGCCTGGATGACGTGCAATCCAGTTATCTTGCCACACGGGAATTGATCTCTAAAGGCCATACCCAGATCGGAATTATTGCCAAAATGGATGATCTACAAGGCAAATACCGGATGAAGGGGTACATCAAGGCGCTGGGTGAAGCGAAGTTACGGTTCCATCCTGAGCAAGTGCTTTCCTTTGATACCGCATCGAAACCGGATTTATCCTCTAATGTAGCAACGTATCTGGACGAAAACAGGGATTCGCTCACCGCGATTGTCTGTTACAACGATGAGGTGGGACTGGAGGTCGTGAACGCCTGCAGGCAACTGGGCATCTCGATCCCCGATGAGTTATCCATCATTGGACAGGACAATTCGTACATCGCCAAGAACGCCAACATCAGGCTGACAACGCTAACCCATCCCCAAGAACAAATGGGCCGCGATGCTGCCGACTGGGTGATCAAGAATCTGCAAGGCAAAAAGGATCTGCCCACAAACACCTACTATCAGCCGGTACTGGTTGAGGGAGAGACAGTGAAGGAGATCGAAGTGGAATAATATTGTTGTGGGACAGGCAATGAGTTGTTACCGAACGTTTCTGTTCAGCATACTTAAAGAAGGCCGCGAGAATATCTGCGGCCTTCTTTGTTCTTGTTCAATATAATGAGGGATTAACTTCTTCTTACATATACATATACATATGCATATACATCTTCTCTAAGCGAAACTACTTCTCCTCATCCGCTTCATCACTCACCAGACTTACAACGACGCCTTTCTTCTTCAATTTTTTCACAACCTGCTCTGCACGCTCATTCAACGGATTGTTAGCCAAATATACCTCTGTTAGATGTGGAATGGTTTCGAGCACTGCAATATCCTCAATGAGGTTATCTTCTACATATAGATACTCCAAGGTTGGATGGTTCTTGAAAGGTGTCAGATCTTGAATTTTATTATCATTCATAATGACCCATTCCAACTTTAACTTCTGAAGAGGACTTAGATCAGTCACCTGATTACCACTGGCGAGCAAACTGGTCAGCTTATGCATATTTTTTAATGGAGCCAGGCTTTTGATTTTGTTATCGTCTATAACCAGATTTTGCAGACTAGTCAGACCTAAAAGTGGCGAGATATCTGCAATCTGATTGCCTTCAACAGCTAAGAACGTCAATTTCTTTAACTTGTTGAGTGGCTTAATATTTTTTATATTTTGACCAGGCAAGAATAGATCCGTCATATTAACGGCATGTTCAAGACCTTGCAGGTTAGAAATCTTACTTTTTAATTCCATAGCATATAGAGATTTTAATTTTTTCAAATCGGCAGCCTTTATTTCCTTCTTAGCCGACATCTTCAGATCTGCTCGAATAACTTTGGCCAAGACCGGGTCCTTAATAAGCGACGACGCAGCCAAAACGCTCGTTGCCGGTAATAATACAAAAACCAAACAAAGTACGATCAACTTTTTGATGAATTGATTATGCATGTAGAATCTCCTTACATTATTTAATAATACAAATATACCATGATCTGGAATGTAATACATGAATATTATTTTCATCCTAATTTAATAAAAAGAACGGATAATGGACTACTTCATCAAGGATTGTAACCCTCTGTGCTTCATACCTGAAAACTTGTGGCTGAGGGTAAGCCCGCAGAGGTAAAAACCGCCCCACAGGTTAAAGACATTTTCGGATTGGAATGTACGGTCATAGAAGACCCCGTCTCGGGATCACCCATGGTGGTGCCTAAAGGGCGATATCATGCGAGATAGACCAATAGCGGCAGTCGCGACAAAGATCCCTTTGTCCTAAGTGTCGCTATTTTATTTCGTCCACCACACCTCTTCCTCAGTCATGCCGTTTGCCTAATCCGTTATTCTCATCTCTACCCATTGCTTCACTCTCTTGGCTGTTATGGACTCTGATCAAACATCCCCTCTACAATGAGGACTACACCAAAAAGCCATACGGATGATGGTCCGTGGTATTATCCCCTTTAAGTAGACATTTGAAAAAACCTTCATGTTATCATGAGGGTTCAAGTGACACTTGGAGGGGATATTTTTATGGCCAAAAAAGGACAAACATTTCACACGTATACCGAAGAA
>NZ_MKZL01000030.1:0-33647 GCF_002803315.1 Paenibacillus sp. GM1FR
CTGAGCCAGGATCAAACTCTCCAATAAAGTATTGAAAAGAGCGATAAGCTCATTTTGAATCTGACGAGATTAAAAATCTCATTTGTGCTCCAGTCGATCCAAGCCAAGGCTTGTCTCAAACTTTCGCATTCATTCTGCAAGCAGAATGTTTACTCACTCGTTGTTCAGTTTTCAAAGATCAAACTTGTTTCGTTACCGAACGTTGTTCTCTTCAGCAACTCTTATATAATATCATGTCCGAACCAACTTTGCAAGCTCTTTTTTTCAAGTTTCTTTCGAAGCTTATTTCAATCGCTTGCCGCACCGTGTAAACCGTGTTTTCTTGGCCGGAATTAGAATATATCATGTACAGATTTCAATTGCAAGTCTTTTTTCAAAAATGATAATCAACCCACATCATCAGCACAATATGTAATCTGACGCTCCTGTATTATAGAAATCACTCTCAGCATCCTTATTACGGCGCTTCTAATATACATATCCATTAAACATAACCAGGGAAGCCACTTCCACTGCGATTGCAGTGAACAATTGATTGTGACTAGCCCTAGCTTTCGGAGATCTCAGTTTTCTTTCCTTCTATAATAGATAAGAAAGTATATTCCTTAGGCACAGCCTACATACTCCACTTCACTTCTCAGTGCTTACAATATGCGCTTACCAAGTAACGAAGCGATCAGTTCCACACCAAGCCTTGCCGTATGTCTATTGTGATCAAACAACGGATTCACCTCAACCAGTTCCATCGACGTAACTTGATTTGTGGAAGCAAGTATCTCCAATGCATAATGTGCCTCTCGGTAATTCAGACCACCAGGTACTGGGGTGCCCACACCCGGAGCTTCCCGCGGATCCAGACAATCCATGTCGAAGCTGACATGAATACCATCTGTCCCTTTTCCCGCTGTAGCTATTGCTTCCTCAATAACTTGCTTTATTCCCATCCGGTCAATATCATGCATCGTAAATGCTCGGATTCCCAGTCCCTTAATCTGCTCTTTCTCATACTCATCCAGATCACGCAGACCAATATAGACCAAGTTGGACGGATCAATAAACGCGCCTGCTCCAGCAATGTGCGACAGATTGAATGCAGTATGCCCCAAGGATGCAGCCACACTCATCCCATGCATATTACCGGACAAGCTGCGTTCTTCCGTATTCAAGTCTGCATGCGCATCAAACCAGATCACACCCAAATTCGAATAGTGTGCTGTTAGCCCGGCAAAAGTACCAATCGCTACACTATGATCTCCCCCAAGCACAAGTGGGAAAGCCCCCTCCTCTACTGCGCCTGATACTTCACTACACACCTTCTCACTGACCTGACGTACCTCATTTAAGTGTTTTACACGATTTCGCTCAATAGGGGCAGCTGGTTCAGAAGGACAATCTACCCGCACTTCTTTGGAAAGCACTAGCCCAAGACTCGCAATCTCCCGCTTCAGTCCAGCTGTAATCAATTCATCCGGCCCCAACTCTGCTCCACCTCTTGCTCCACCGAGTCCAAAAGGAACCTTAATGATAGCAATATTACGTCGCACAGATGTTTGACTTGTATCAATAGAAGTATCTTTTATTCCACCATGGACATCATCATCATTTTTCATGTAGGTCAGCTCCCTCTTTGGTGATCAATACCTGCTCAATTCTCTCCAGTGCCCAATCAATCTCGGACTCTTTAATCGTCAGTGGTGGGGCAAATCGAATGGTTGTCTCATGCGTTTCTTTACACAGCAGTCCAGCAGACATCAAACGCTCACAATAAGGGCGGGCTGGTTCATGCAGTTCAACACCGATAAACAAGCCTTTCCCCCGAATATCCCGTATGGCTGAACTGCGAATATCTCGAAGTCTTTTCATAAAATAGTTCCCCAGACGCTCCGATCGCTCGGCAAGCTTCTCATCTCCAAGAACTTTCAGAGCTGCTATAGCCACGGCACAAGCGAGTGGGTTACCCCCAAACGTAGAACCATGAGACCCCGGCTCAAACAAATCAAGTATCTTCGCATCAGCTGCGATAGCCGAGATGGGCATGACTCCTCCCCCCAGCGCTTTGCCCATAATCCAGATGTCTGGTTCAACCCCTTCCCAGTCGGAGGCAAAACGGCGACCTGTTCTTCCAAATCCGGTCTGGATCTCATCAGATACAGTCAACACCTGCTGGCTCTTACACAGAGCAAAAGCTTCTGCCAAATATCCATCAGGCGGGATAACGATTCCAGCTTCTCCCTGAATAGGCTCTACAAGAAAACCAGCCGTATTTGGTGTAATGGCCTGCTTCAGCGCTTCTATATCTCCATAGGGAATAATCCGAAATCCAGGTGTGAACGGTCCAAAATCTTTTTTATACTCCGCTGAAGAAGAAAAAGACGTAACCGTCAGAGTTCTTCCATGAAAGTTACCAGAGCATACGATGATTTCGGCTTGATTTTCCGGTACACCTTTGCAACGATAAGCCCATCTACGTACCGCCTTCACCGCAGTCTCCACCGCTTCCGCTCCTGTATTCATGGCGAGAATCTTCGATTTCCCCGTGAATTGTGAGAGTTTCTGATAAAAAAGAGAAGCTGTGCTGCTGTGGAATGCCCGTGATGTCAGCGTAACCTGATCTGCCTGATCCTTGAGCGCCTGTATGATCACAGGATGTCTGTGACCATGATTCAATGCAGAGTATGCACTTAACATATCCATATAACGGCGGCCTTCTGGGTCTTCCACCCATACCCCTTCCGCCTGTTCAATAACAATTGGGAGCGGATGATAATTAGGTGCAGCATAACGCTCCGAGCAATCAATTAACATTTTGGAATCTGACATATACACCCAACACCTTTTCAAAATATTGTATACAAAATACAATAACAATGTATGCGATATCACAGCCATTTACGACTACATCTCTCTTTTTCCACTCCAGCCTACTCCAAGCCTTTCTCGAATCCAATTCTTTATCAACAGTTAGCGAGAAGTAGACAGTCTACGTTCCAGCCAGGAAAGTAAATTAGCCAGTGTAAATGTAATTATAAAATAAAGGCCGGCGGCAACAAGCAACGGAGCAAGCGGCTGGAACGTAACACCCTGAATCGTTCTGGCCGTGTATATAATCTCGGCTATGCCGATCATGGAGACAAGCGAAGAATCTTTAATGATAATAATGAATTCATTACCGATGGCTGGAAGCATGTTACGAAAAGCCTGCGGTAGTATAATATAACGAAGTGTCATACCATTTGTCATACCAAGGGAGCGCGAAGCTTCGGTCTGTCCTTTATCAATCGCTTGAATCCCGGCCCTGAACACCTCCGCCATATAAGCTGAGCTATTCATCGTCAGAGCTACCACCCCCGACATAAATGCCGATAAGTTCACACCCACAACCGTCAGACCATAATGAATAATAAGAATCTGTACGAGCATCGGTGTTCCTCGAATGAGTTCAATATACGCCGAAGCCACAAATTTAATTGGCCATATTCGGGATATTCGCATCAATGCCATGATTACACCAAGTAACGTACCAAACAATACACCGAAGAAGGAAAGTTCAAGCGTAACCCACGCACTTCGTGCATAATCCTGCCAATGTTCTAATAGAAAGGAAAAATCTAAATTCACGGCATATCCCTCACTCGTCCGGTTTATTCGCCGAGCAACTCATTCGCTTCAACGACGAACCGTTCAATATCTCCGTTTGTTTTGAGCTTTTCCAATGTAGTGTTGATCTGATCCAGCAGCTTCTGATTACCTTTCTTCACCGCGATCGCCGAACCGCCCTCGTCTTCAGCCTGTTCAATCTCTACACCCGCAACAACAAGCCCCTCTTGGTTCTTCACATACTGTTCAGCCACTGGCTTCTCCAGGATGAGTGCGTCTACGCGCCCCGTCTGCAACTCCAAAATCAGTTCAGGTATTTTGGCCAGAGAAGTGAGCTTTGCTCCCTCTATTTCCCGAGCAATCCCTTCCTGAATGGAACTCTTTTGCACGCCAACCTGTTTACCTGATAGATCATCTATGGACTTTAATGCGGTATCTTCCCCTTCTCTAACAAGTACAGCCTGCTCTGCATAATAGTAGATATCCGTAAAATCAACATTCTTCTTTCGTTCTTCGGTAGGGGTTAAGCCTGATATCACAAAATCAACCTTATCTGTACCAAGGGCCATAAGAAGGCCATCAAAGTCCATGTCCTCAATCTTCAGCTCGGCTCCCAGATCAGCCGCAATTGCTTTGGCAATCTCGATGTCAAAACCTACAATGGTATCTTTACCATCGATTTTCTTATGAAATTCATAGGGTGCATAGTCCGCACTGGTTCCAAGTACAATGACTTCCTTTTCCGCAGAGCTACTGCCCGAAGACGAAGTAGCGTCTGATCCGGTTCCTGTCGTTTTTTCATGTCCACATGCGGACATGAATACAACCACTAACAACAGCATCATTGGCAAAAGCACTTTTTTCACACATCATACCCCTATTCTTTTTTTGAATGAGTAACAGAATAATTTGTATACAATATACATAAGACAATATATGGACTTATATGTAAGTAATACTAACAAATAATTTGGTTTATCACAATCATTATTTAAACATTTATACGCTTTAATTCCATAAAATGTGCTATATATAACATGGCATTTACATCGGCTGAAACATGAAGTTTGCTTGCCCAACTTCCCCCTCGGTGTTAAGATGATAAAAACTTGAAACTCCTGAACGGCGCGTACAGTACGGCCTCACACCCATCTATTTATTCACTATACATAGAAAGGAGGATTCGGTATGGAGGTACCCAAATACCGGTCCTTGAAAGATCACGTATACGATTACATTGCCCAGAAGATCCAGGACGGAACCTTGCTTCCCAACCAGAAGATCAACGAGGCCGAGATATGCAAAAAGCTGGACATCAGTCGAACACCTACTCGGGAGGCGCTTTTCCAGCTGGCTTCAGACAATCTGCTGCAATACATCCCACGCAGGGGATTTATTGTCACTCCTTTTGATGCAGGCAAAAAACTGGAGTTCTCCCAAGCGATCGGTGTGCTGGAGGCACTTGCTGCCACACTTGCAGCAGACCATCTCAGACCATCTGAACTTTTGGAGATGGAAACTCTGGTTGTTCGAATGGACGAAGATATCAGCCAGCTTGATCTTGCTGCCTACAACAAAAACCAATATCAGTTCCATAATCTCTACATCCAGCGATGTGGTAATGCAACAGTCATTGAGATGTTAAACACATTGAAGAACAGTTTCATCCGGCAATCTTATGTTAGTGATAATAAACCAAAGCTATCTGAGGTACTGCTCGAAGTTAATGAAGAGCACCGGCAAATTTTAAGTGCTTTTCGAGCCAAAGATAAGAACCAACTGGAAGCCCTGCTTAAACACCACTGGCGGATTATCGACAACGATATGTTGTAGTACGTTCTGTCAAAACAAACTAAAGGCAACCCACACGATTGTGTGAGTTGTCTTTTTCCTATTTTTCCTTTTTGACCTCCAACGGTGCCCTAGCCGCAAAAACAGCATATCCCAACTTTTTGCCGTATTTCGCGAGCAAACGATCATTGGTTTGACTCATTCGTTGCATACGTTCATCCTCAAACCAATTCATATCGATCTCGCGATGTGGATCATGATCAACGCTCCATTTTGCCATGGATCGCGAATGTTCTTTGACCTCTACCTTGGTGAAACCACACTGCTTGAGGCGTTTTCTCCATGCTGTGGCCGTTACCAGGGTTCGTATACCGTAAAATTGCTTTAACCTACGACACATCAATTCGGTCTTCTGGCCTGATAGAACCATCTCCCGATCCACTAAAAGTCCTCCGGGCTTCAACACCCTTCTATACTCAGCAAGTGCACTCCGCCATGGGGTGAAGATCGTGACCGACTCCACAAATACCACGTCAAAATGATTTTCCGGAAAAGGTAACGATGTTACATCAGCCTGAACAAATCGAACATCCACCCGTTCTCGTCTCGCTCGCCGAACTGCCTTATCCAGCATATTGCGATGAAGATCAATCGCCGTTACCCGATATCCACTTTTAGCCAGGTAACACGCAGTCCTCCCAGTGCCGCACCCTATCTCAAGAATATGATTACTCACAGGCAGAGATAAGCCATCCAGCAACTTCAATGTTGCCAAAAATCCTCCAGGATGGGCACTTCCCTCCCCTAACCGAGCCAGCATGTCATGATAATCCACGCGACATCCCCTCCTCACTTCTCCCAGTGTATGGAGCAGATTCAAAAACGGCTCCTCCCCATTCGATTTTCCGGGTACTCGTCCATACCAATTGGTCTTCTTTTTACTATGATATACAAACCGTTGAATTCAAGCGGCAACCGCATCTAATGAGGAGGATTTGCATGTACAGAATTAATCGGGTATGTGAAGAAACGGTTTCTCCGCACGTTGGACGTTCCGTTTGTCTCGTTATGAACGACGGTAAGCATATGTATGGTACGCTTAGTCAATGTCGTGATGGCAAAATTTATTTGAACGGGTGTTTCGAGGGACCACGGCTGTGTTCAGTCAAATCCAAACAGCAGCTGGTAAAAAGCAGCAAGAAAAACGCTGTTGCAACAAAAAAAGTTAAATCTTCGGCCTACGGTCGATATGGTTACGGAGGATACGGTGGGGGTTACGGCTATGGAGCAGGAATCGATCTGGCTCTGGTAGCAACATTGTTTCTGCTGCCGTTCCTGTTCATCTAAATTCCAATCTGATCGTTGTAAAAATTATAGTCATAACAAAGACCCTTTTTGCTTATAGCAAAAGGGGTCTTTATCTTTTTCATACGATTCACGTCAATTACACTATATTTACTGTTAAAAAATGATACAAAAAAAGGCATTCGCCAAAACGAATGCCGGGAACTTCATATTTAATACCCTTACCTTCGCACAGGGTGTCTATTTAATCTTAAAAAAAAACACCTCGTTAGAGGCGGGTAAGCTATGTTAAATCCGATTTCCTTTAGGCATCGTTTTCAGATTACTATTCGAATTCTCAAGCAATGGTAGCATCCTAGTCGTGCTGACCATCTCAGAAGCACATATCGGACAAGTAGGTACGTTATCAAACGCAAAATTGTCCCGCATCCATCCTTTGCACGTATCACTCGTACATTCCCAGATTGCCGCATCAGCTTGTGGAATTTCTTCCAACGGTTTTTTGCGATTATACATGACTTCTACCCCCTTTGTTATGGAAAAACATCTAACCGACGTTATTTCACAGAAGCCTACACTTAGCGGAAGTTTCACGTCCCACCGGACTCCTGCCTCGTCAACTAATGGGTCGACTTTTATATAACTGATCAAAAAAAAGAAGCTGCCTTTACCATTTTAACATGTTAAAGGCAGCTATGCTTTAATTACAGTTTTACAACTTCTTCTGCTTGAGGACCACGGTTTCCTTGTACAATTTTAAATTGTACGCGTTGACCTTCGTCCAGAGTTTTGAAGCCGTCGCCTGTAATAGCGCTGAAGTGTACGAATACATCTTCTCCGCCTTCAACTTCGATGAAACCGAAGCCTTTATCAGCGTTGAACCATTTTACTGTTCCGTTTTGCATGTGAATTACACCTCCAAATAAAAATTAACATGTTCCTTTGTTCTTTGCAGCAAGCAAATAAAAATTCACACATTGAAAAAGGTACCAGTCATAAACCTATAAGTGATCGCCCTTTACAATATATGAATTAGGTTTTCCACTCTCTACAACTTGTTTTTATTATAACTCCAATTCAGCAAAAAAGCAAATCTTTGTATTTTCTTTTCAAACAGCTTTGGAAATACATGTTATTAACACGCGCGGGGACAGGGTTTATCACACTTATGTGTGTGGCCGCTTATGTACGGTCTTATGAAAGGATATGCAGATCTAATCCATCTTATACATTTTTTATATAACATTCTGACATGCATATCCAACACAACCAATGAATCTTCTTACTCCAGTATAACACACTATGTCCATGCCCACATAAATGCATCCCGATCCCAGGCGATCTGCCCACGATGAAGCTTCCGGAAAGCTTTCTTCACTTCTTTGGACAATGATGTATTGCCGTTCTCGTTCACAAAAACAAACTCTTCGCCAAAATGGGTCTTCACATATTCTATGGCAGCTTCCTGATGAAGTGTTCCTGTGAATTTAATCTCCTGAACCATCCATTCTGCTACGCCTTGTGCTGTCTTCTCCACAATATCACCTACTGTCTGAATCTAATGTACGGATAGGCAGACCTCGTATCATGAACATATCTGTCTTCCCGCCAGACTGAAGTATACCATGATCCAACTGCTGACGGGAAACTGTATGATAACTACTTTCGACAATACCCGCAATACCCTTAATGAACAACCGTATTCGCTTGCTCACTCCCTTTGGATGGAATAGACGAATTTGTTCGAATGCTCCACACTAACCATGCACAGTAAGCAATCAGTACTACCAGTATAAACAGATCGTAAGGCAGTGTATCTATGTCCTCCAGGTCATTCCCTAGAAATTGAATCAGATTATGTATGAAATGAAACAATATAAGCGGTACGATATTTCCGTTCTTCAGCATCAATAACGCCAGTACAGCTCCCAGGAGCAGCGCATAGATCAATTGTATGATCGTATCCGTCGTATCCTGACCAGACAATGCGTTCAACAGATGTGTAATCGAAAATAATATGCTGGAGGTCACAACTGCGGCCACTGCACTTTTTTGAAGCAATGTTTTGAAAATAAGCCCCCGATAGATCGTTTCCTCAACAAAAGCTATGAGCAAGGTAAAAAAGATGAAAAAGGCTACCCGTGACAAGCTTAGCTCCCCAAATCCTTTCAGGGCAAGTGTACCCAGTACAAGGAGTAGTGGAATATAATACTTTGCGTGGCCAGCCGGGATACTTCGCAAAGATCGGAAGCCAGTCTCTCCCCACTTGCGTCTTAACGTCAGATAGATCATCAGAACAATGGCAATGGGTGTAAAAGAAATGAGTACAGGGGAAGTGTAGTCGAGTTGTTTTATCGTTGCAATGGCCCCTGCAGCAAATACAGCTAACAGGAGAAGCAGCTCAATAATTACAACGGTGAGCACAGGTTTGCGCTCGGAAAAGGAATGTTTTGGCTTGGATTGCAGATTAATCATACATTTGCCTACCTCGTTTCATTTATGTTATCCGTTGTCATAAGAACTTATATGCCAATATAGTTGTATCACATCATCCGTATATTGAATATTCCTATTATGGATAAAAATATAAAAGTAACAAAAAAGAGACTTATCCTAACCTCTTTTCCCCTAAAATCAGGTATGGCTTATACCTTTATCTGTCCATTATAGTATTACAAGAGTTCAAAGTTGCAGGGGTGTCGCGACTCTTCAGCGTCATATATCTATGAAGTACCCATTAACGATAGTTTCACAATGCATAATGAAATCAGGGGGATACTATGAAAGCATTCTTTCAGCGCTGGGGGCATTTACTGGCTATTCTGTGCATACCGCTCCAAGGCTCCATTTACGTATTTCTAGGCAGCAACACCGGAAGTGATGTCTTCTACAATTATGCTTGGATTGACACACAGATTCCTTTTCTCAAAGAATTTATTTATCCGTACATTAGCTGGATGCCCATTCTGTATCTTGGATTTCTCTATTTGGGTCTGACGAACAAGTCGCTATTCTGGCGTACGTTGATTACCTATAATGTTGGTGTCATGGCTGCCAATGTCTGTTTTGCAGTGTTCCCTACCCATGTCCCGCGCCCAGAGATCGGCGGAACTGATCTGAGCAGCGTGTTAGTGCAGTTTATCTATACCAATGATGCGCCCTTCAACTGTTTCCCAAGTGTTCACGTTCTGACCAGCTACTTGCTGTTTATTGTGATTAACAGACACTTGAACTTTAAGCCTTTGGCACGGATTTCTTGGTCGGTATGGCTGTGGTTGATTATTGCTTCAACGGTGTTTGTAAAACAGCATTCCTTGCTGGACATTGCTGGAGGCATTTTGTTTGCTGAGGCCGCGTATTGGACTGTACATGTCTCTGCTCTTCGTCTTGGGCAAACACGAAAAAAAAGCAAGCAGCCACTCACAGCTTCTAACACAAGCAGTCATGTATAACGGCATTTATATATGTAACAGGTGGGATGATGATCCTGCTATACAGCAAAAGAGGGCATAGGCCCTCTTTTTTTGTACTCATTTAATTAAACCTACTTATATAGAAGAACTTTATTTGGGTTGGACTACGCGTTTCATGCTATAGGTGGCCGTTCATGAAGAAGGTCAGACGGTGGACTTCCGGTTATACGTTTGAATATGCGGTAAAAATAAGACAGATCCCGGTAGCCGAGAAATTCGGCAATTTCCTGGATGGAGAGTTGTGACTCAGTGAGCAGATATATAGCTCGTTTCATCCGTTGATCATGGACATATTGACTGATGGTCTGATTTGTCATGCTTTTGAATAATGCAGCAGCATAATTGGGAGTTTTATTGATCTCGTCCCCGAGTTCTTCCTTCGTCACTTTCTCCCGATAATGCCGCTCAATATATCGCTTCATCCGTTCAACATGAATATGCCTCTCCGGCGGGATAATTCCACGATCAAGCTCCCTGTTCATATAAATCAACACTTCCATCAATAAGGCTTGGCTCATCATGACATAATAAGACGGACGCTCCTGCCATTGTTGATAAATAGCACTCATGCGTTGATGGATCAGTTCGTAACATCCAGGTTTATGCCGCAAAGCCTCATACCGTTCCAGTGCAGGCAGAGTTTCCGTATGGTCGCGTTGCAGTTGAATCACAATCTGTGTGTGCGTTACTGTAGGAATGCTCTTACCGTAATATGGGGTACCACCCGGAATGAGGAGCAATTCACCCTTTTCCATGATCTGTTTATCACCGTTCACCCAATATACACATTTTCCATAAGTAACCAAGCTAAGCCGCCAAGTTTCTTGAGATTGCACAGCTTCTTCGTACCAACCGACACCATTAATATGTCGTACTTCAAGTGGAGTGACCATAACACACCTCATTATCGGACTATACTCTAATCATTGTACTATAGTTCATACCCTGATTCGACAGAAAACGCTACAATACACATATAAGCTTAAATATGAGGAGGAAATTAGCATGTTAAAAACAAAAATCATTTGTACCATGGGACCTGCTTGTGACTCAATCGAATTGTTGAAAGTAATGATTCAGGAAGGTATGACTGTTGCCCGTCTGAACATGGCTCATGGTGAACTGGAAGATCACGTGACACGGATTAACAATATCCGTAAAGCAGCTTCCGAACTGAACACGTATATACCGATCATGATGGACATCAAAGGGCCGGAAGTACGTATCGGCAAATTGAAAGAAGCATCCTGCCACCTGCAAGCCGGTAAAGAGCTAATCCTGACTACTGAAGAAATTCTCGGTGATGCTGAGCGTATCTCGGTAAACTATCCAGAACTGAATCTCGTTGTGAAACCTGGCGATCGTATCCTCATCGATGATGGCCTTGTGGATCTGACTGTACTGTCTGTGGAAGGATCCGATATCCATTGTAAAATCATCAGTGGCGGCATTCTGAAACCACGCAAAGGGGTTAACTTGCCAGGAATTAAAACGACATTGCCAGGTGTAACTGAGCGTGACGTTATGCACATCGGATTCGGAATCGAAAACGATATCGAAATTATCGCAGCATCCTTTGTTCGTAAAGGCGACGACATCCGTGAAATCCGCAGCATTCTGAAAGAACGCGGTGTAGAGCACGTACAGATCATCTCGAAAATCGAGAATCAAGAAGGTATGACTAATCTGGACGACATCATCTTGGCTTCTGACGGTATCATGGTAGCTCGTGGAGATCTCGGGGTTGAAGTACCAATCGAAGACGTGCCAATGATGCAAAAAGAAATGATCGATAAATGTAACCGTGCTGGTAAACCAGTTATCGTAGCTACACACATGCTGGAGTCCATGCAAGTGAACCCTCGTCCTACTCGTTCCGAAGTTAGTGACGTGGCCAATGCTGTACTTCAAGGTGCTGACGTTGTGATGTTGTCCGGTGAATCAGCTGCTGGTAAATATCCGGTACAATCCGTGCGCACGATGGCTGCTGTTGCTCGCCGTGCTGAAACGATGATCGATTACAAAGAGCAATTCGCACAAAAATCGGCTCAACAGATCGCTGATATTACTGAAGTTATCAGTCAGGGCGCTGTAAGTTCTTCCCTCGTACTGAATGCAAAAGCAATCATCACTTCAACTGAGAGTGGATTCACAGCACGTATGATCTCCAAGTATCGTCCAAAAGCACCAATCATCGCAGTTACACAACATGAAGAAGTATTGGCGAAAATCTGCCTGCTCTCCGGTGTTATTCCGGTTATGGGCGACAAAGTAACCACAACGGATGAAATGTTCGAGTCTGCTACGCGTAACGCAATCAAAACAGGTTACATTGAAAAAGGTGACATCATTGTATTGTCCGCTGGTGTTCCAATCGGTCAATCCGGTAATACAAACCTGATCAAAGTTCAACAAGTTTAATTCAATAGCTGAAACTGAAGCTATACATTTTAGCTATAAAATAGAAATACAAAAAACCACCGGGAGCAGAAATGCTTCCCGGTGGTTTTTTGTTGATGTTGTTGCCAATGATCGTGATGTTACAACAAACGGCTTCGAGATTATAGATTCCTCGAGTAATTAACCAGATCCTGTGACATGGTGTTGATCTCATCCATTGAAGCATTCACCTGTTGTGTCAGAGCAGCTTGATTTTGCGTTAACGTGGACATATTACCGATGTGCTCAAGAATCTGATCAATCAATGTTTTCATTTTCTGCATGCTATCTTCGATATTTACTGTGGCCTCCGAACTGTGATCAGCCAGTTTCCGCACTTCACCTGCAACGACGCCAAATCCCAGTCCCAGCTCTCCCGCTCGTGCAGCTTCAATGGCTGCATTCAACCCCAGCAGATTGGTCTGACTGGCAATCTCTCGAATAAACACGGTGATATTCTTCGTATCATCTGCACTGCTTTTCACTTGAATGGCCGCATCGGCGGATAACTCCTGTGCAGTAACCAGATCCTGTGCCTGATCGGTGATCGAGTTGATTCCACGTACCATCTCGCCAATGGACTCCGACAATTGTTTTGTTTTCAGATTCATGGCTTCCACGATCTGTTCCTTATTCTTCTCATGGGTAACATCTCGAATGGTTCCAGCTACACGGAGTGGTACTCCATCCTGATCCCTAATGGTCTCCCCACCCGCGTGATACCACCGATACTCCCCGTCTTTGCGTTGCAGACGATAATCCAGATCGTACGGTGTACGACCACTGTAATCGTTCATATGTCTGGCAAATTCGTTGATCGTCCGATCATGGTCTTCCGGATGAAGTCGGCTGCTCCAGCTGCTGAACACATTCGGGAAATCCTGCTCGTCTTTAAACCCTAACTCTTTACGGAACTGGGGTGACCACCAAAATTCGTTATTTGGATTAACCACATCTCCAGCCACAACGGTCATATCCCACGGTGCCTCCACCAAGGCGCGGTTAACCAGATCATATCGGGTGACGAGTGCTTCCAGCTCATCAGACTTGCTCTTCTCCTCATGAATATCAAACATGATGCCCAGGAGTTTGACCGGAACTCCAGCCTGATTTCGGATGACTTGTCCAAGGCATCGGAACCAGCGGATTTCTCCACTTTTTGTAATCATACGGCTGATGACGTTATAGGCAGTTGTTGCTTTTGTGTCATTCACATGTTTCATAATCTCCTGCACCAGGTGGGGTCTGTCATCCGGATATATCGATTTGGCCCAGCTTGCAAATGAATCGGGATAATCCTTGGCATTATGGAAGCCTAACATTTGGCGGAATTCATTCGAAAATGAAACGATATTATTGTTATCCAGTGGATCACCAGCAACAATTTCAGATTCCCATAATCCCACATTCATAGCCTGATTAAGCATTCTAAGGCGCATTTCCACGGCTTCGTTTTGTGCCTTCATCATATGTACTGCTTTTTTGATATTACTAGCTATTTCATCGGTATCCTGAAACTCAATGCCATCTTCGATCCATGCGTCATAATCGCCCTTTTCTGCGTTTGCTACCAGTTTACGACTATACTCCAGTAAATTCTGATGCGCATCTATACGAAGGTGTTTGGTCGATTCAGTACGTTTACGAAACATGCTCATTTCTCCTCTTAGCTCATATGATATATATTTCGACATTATCAGACATTAAGTGTAGAGCAATGGTCTTAATTTTGTATAAAAACAAGAACCAGTGCTGAAACAGCACTGGTTCTTATATTAATTGCCCTTTATCTTTTATGAAAATAAATCTTAAATGACTGCCTCTTCCCAGCTACCAGCCAAAATTCAGTGTTTTCCCCGTCTCCACCCAAGTTTTGATGCTGCTTAGAATCATCCACCAGCTGCTCTGTGCATTCGCAATGGAAGGATGGTTATCTGTAAATTGATCATTGATCAGCGTCAGCTTCGTACACTCACCTACAGTTTCCAACTGGAAGACCACTCTGGATTGAAGCTCGGCATGATTCGCATGGTACGACGGCCCGGGATGCTCCTGATAACTGAGTCTGGACAACGGTTCAAATTCCAATATATCTCCATACACATGGACAGTCTCCGCACCATCATTGCCCGGCCCTACATAAGCAAACGGCTGGCCTGGTTGGAAATTGGTGCGAAGTTCACTGCCGAAAAAGCTGTTCCGTGTGCCGTCTGGTGATATTAGAGCATTCCACACCTCTTCCAGTCCTGCATTGATATAGAATTCATATTTCAGTTCCATGGACTCACTCCCTTTATGTATTGGATAAGCGATCTGCCACCCTCGCACTCCTATCCTATCGTTATACCCCAAAGGCCGTATTGTAAAAACGCGACAACAGGTAAAATATAAGCTCTTTATTTTTCGGGAATGTGTAATACCATAATCCAAATGGATTGCGCCCATATAGTGCTTTCCCAGAAGATCGGATATACTAAACTGGAATGAAATAACAGGAGTTGTTCAATATGACTGGAACGTCACAATCCTCATTGTTACCCTATCAACAAATGATTCAGTTGCTGCAGAAAGCGGGTTGGTATGAGAACCGATGCGTTGACATCTCGGCATACATAGAGCAGTGCCCTACATCCGCAGATTTATTTCCGGCTGCCCGATCGTTTCTAGAAAAGTTTTGGGGAATAGATGAAATTATATATTTTAAATACTATAGCCACATCTCCGGGGAAGTGCTGGCTGAAAGCCCCTGGCATGAATATGAAGTTCATTTTATTCCGAATGCTGAAGAGACACTACGTTGTTCCACAGAGATGCATTCGATCTTGAAATACGCTAATGAAGATTGTTATTGTCTTGGATTAACCGGATACTACTATTCCGCAGTCACAGCCATTGGCCGTTCGGGCAAACTGTATCTGTTACACGACTATGATCCAAACGTACATGCATTCGATAATCTGATTGACAGTATGATACATGAACTTCACATGCATAAGCTTGTTCCCCATTCACTCATGGGATGGAATCAGAAAGGAAATGAGATATGAGCCAATCAACGAATATTATGGGCATCCCTTTTCCCAATGTAACGATGGATCAAACCGTTGCGATCCTTGATAAAGTCGTAGATCAGGAAAGCAATGAACTCTTCCATGTCATCACAGGTAATCCCGAAATTGTTATGTCCTGTCAAAAGAATGCCTCTCTTCGCAAAGTCGTTGATCAAGCCGGGTTGGTCACAGCTGACGGTGCCGGTATTGTGATGGTATCCCGTTTTCGGGGCGGACAATTGACCGAACGGGTAACCGGTTGTGATCTGCTGTTTCGTTTATTGGAGGAAGGCGATCAAAAACACTGGTCATTCTACATGCTGGGAGCAGAGGAAAGCGTCAGTGAACAGGCAGTAAAGATCATTGCGCAGCGTTACCCCGGAGTTATCGTAAAAGGTAGACACCATGGTTATTTCCAGGCAGATGAGGAACAACAGATTGTGGAAGAGATTTGTACTGCTCAACCAGACTTTCTTATCGTGGCTCTTGGCGCACCCCATGCGGAACACTGGATTAACAAGTATCGCCACCAGTTGAACGCTCGTGTAGCCATAGGTGTTGGAGGCAGTCTCGATATCGTGGCTGGCAAAACCAAACGTGCCCCTGCGATATGGCAGAAGCTTAACCTGGAATGGCTCTATCGCCTCCTCAGTCAACCTTCGAGATGGCGCAGGCAACTCATTTTACCCCGTTTTGCTGTGCGGGCATTGTTGTTCAGAGAACCTAAATAATGTGAGATGAGCAGGAGGGATGATTCGGATGCAACAGGTAGAACAAGGAGACAGACCAAGTATGGGCCTGCTGAATCTGAATGAAGGTGATCATAAATATCAACTGACACGCCATGCTCCTTCCGAAGCACTTCGCCCTTTTGTTAAACATTACTGGATCGTATCGTGGGATCTGACTGGACTTGAACCGTATCCCCAACATGTCGTGCCTAACCCCTGTGTCAATCTGGTTGTGGAACGGAACAATACGTTTTTCTTCGGACCATCGGGACGTAAATTCTCCTATCTTGTGAGCGGGAAAGGTCGTGTATTTGGCGTGAAGTTCAAACCAGGAGGATTTTATCCCTTCCTTCGGGTTCCTGTTTCTTCATTGTACGGACAACCGATGAATGTATCCAATATTCTTGACGTCACAGCGGAGTCCTTGGAAGACCGGCTTCTTGGGGCGGGGGATGATGCGGATAAAACCAGTTACATCGACCAGCTATTGTGTGCACACCTTCCTGCTGAAGATGCTCAAGCGAGAATGGTTCATGATATTGTGCAACAGATTGAACAGAACCGAGAGATGCTGAGAGTGGATGATCTGTCTTCTTATTGGAATATGCATACCCGAAAGCTTCAACGGCTGTTCAATCAGTATGTGGGTATCGGACCCAAAACGGTAATCAAGTTGTATCGTCTGCAAAATGCTGCAGAATGGATGGACCGCGGTCTTCACTGTGACCTGATTAAGCTATCTCAGGATCTTGGATATCATGATCAATCCCATTTCATCCGAGATTTCAAGTCCATTATTGGCAGTACACCAGAGGAGTACCTACACTCTAAACATCCGCATGGTGAGCGCTGAGGGCTGATCAATTAAAAACCTGTCCTAATAATCAGGACAGGTGAATGATTTCTATGGTATCCCCTGTATGGATTACACCTTCCCGTTCAACCGAGCATACAATCCCACGTTTTTTGCGAGCCGCAGGCACGAATTTTTTGCGCAAACCGTCCTGTTCATAGAATTGTTCAATCATTTTTCCCGGATGTACACAGGGAAGGTTCTCCCCTTCGCATATTAACCCTGTCCCGTTTGGAAATAGGATCCGCGTTCCAGCTGTTAGTTCCGTCAATCGATCAATGCCACGGACCAGTATATTGGCACCAAGCCACTCTGGACGCACTTCAGAAATGTTCATTTTCTCAGCAATAAGAGCACATTCTTCCTCAGACACAATACTGATCTGGCGGCGATTCGCAATCGGTGTACCACGCTTGTAGATTTTCTGACGTGAGTCCGCCGGACGAAGCAGACCATAATGACGGTCACCCGGAATTCCTGCAAGCTCAATATCGATAAAAGGTACAACTCGGGTCACAAATGTGGATGGATCATCAGCCAACAAGACAAATTGCACCGTTCCCATAGTAATCTCCTCCCTTTCCTGAGCAATATCACTTCTTTATTGTTCATTATTACCCAATGAATGGATTGTCGACAATCGGCGTATGCTTAGCTTTGTAACCATTTTTTAATTTCAACATCATAACTCAACTGGAAAACGATAAATAATTTAAATAATACGCAATTAAATTGTTACAAATTAAATTCACTCTTTCCGTTCTTGTTGCAAACATTTATACTAGGATGGACAAGTAAATAAATTACATATCAGAAAGCAAGGTGTTTCCTTTGATTAGTATCATTTTTGTAGCTCTTGTAGCTGTCGAACACTTCTATATCATGGTGATGGAGATGTTTATGTGGACTCGTCCACGCACAATGAAAACCTTTAATCTCACGCCGGAATTCGCCAAATCCACCAAATCTCTCGCGGCCAATCAAGGTCTTTACAATGGATTTCTTGCAGCAGGTCTGATCTGGGGACTCGTATATCCGGATGCTGCCGTTGGACAGCATATTCAGATTTTCTTCCTGGCGTGTGTGATTATCGCGGCTCTTTATGGAGGAGCAACTTCTTCACGGTCGATCATTATCAAACAAGGTTTGCCTGCGATCATTGCATTGTTGCTCGTTCTGTTCCTGTAATTTCTGTCGAATGGTGCATTGCTTCGATTCATGTTAACTCCTTTATGGTAAGGTAGTGAATAGATAGCAGTGTACAATGACCAGAATCGTTCTGGAATTGGAAGGAGAACATGTCATGGGATTGTTTGACAAGCTTCGGCGGCGCAAAAAGGAGAAGGTACCTGCAGGTGGTGCTGTCGAATCGACGAATTACAGTGAAACCATCGTGGGTTTTGTCCTGCTGGAGCGTGACGATTGTGATTTTGACCTCTTCATCAGGAACATGAAGAACGAATGGGATATCGAGATTGAAGAACGCCCAGAGGAGGGCAATCTCTTTTTCGAAGTGAATGGAATGCAAGTGGTGTGTGCCCACATTCCTGCGCCTGTGCCTGACCGTGAAGTTGAGAAGAATGCCAAACTCAACATCCTTTGGCGAGAAGCGGAGCAAGTTACCTCACGGCACCAGTCTCAGATTATTGTCTCTGTTCTGAACGCAACAAATGCTATTGATGGACATGTTCTGTTCACTCAAACAGCGAGTGCCTTGTTACAGTTGGATCACGCACTGGCCATATACACGGCCCCACTTGTTGTTGAAGCCAGTCAATATGTTGAAACCAGCCGTGGGATCAAACATGATGAGTTGCCAGTCTCGCTCTGGATTTTCATCGGATTATTCCAAAATGCCGAAGGCGCTTCAGCTTACACTTACGGACTACGTAACTTTGGTAAAGAAGAGATGGAGATTATGCAATCGTCGGAGTCCTTAAGCGATGTATTTGAGATGATGTTCATGACCACAATGTATGTGGTTGAGAACGACGTCACACTGCATGATGGGGAAACACTAGGCTTCTCGGCAGAACAAAAGCTGAGCATTTCCCTTTCCAAAGGTGTAGCAACGGAAGGTAACAGTTTGAAGATTGGCTTCTAATTTACGTAGGATTTTCAATTTATCATGTTACAGTTATAGAGGCCGTCTGGAGTTCATTCTCTGGGCGGCTTTTAGCTATTTAACCTTCCTTCCAATGACGATAAGATAACAATCCCTGAATTTAACTTCCCTAGGAATAAGTAGTCCATAAGAACCACTATATTGTGAATTCAGTTTTCATTCTCGCTATAAAAAGGTATAATTAATAGGCTTATAGTCTCATATATTACATATTATTTTATTATCGAGGAGTTGCCTACATGTCTGTTAGACGTTTGGATTCAACTAAACCTATTATTGAAATTATCTGGGAAGGTATTGTTCTCCTGAACATGTCGAACAAACGAATACAGAAATTCAGAGAATAGCTGAACAATTGGGAAATTCGTTTGATGTGCTAGTAGATATGCGGAACATGAAGGCTTTCCCTCAGGACACCAAAGAAAAAATTGTGGAACACCAGAAACTACTGACACAGTGGGGGATGAAGCGAGCTAGTGTAGCCGTAGGTGGTGCGATCGCCAAAATGCAATTGAATCGGATCTCCAAAGAGTCCGCGCACCAGACTGAATTCCAATGGGAAACGTATGACGAGGCTTTGGCATTTTTGTTGAAATAATATTGAAGTGCTACGGACTTAGTATAATAAGAGAGATACCGATGCTGTACATGGCACACAGAAAGAGGCGTTCCCATGAGGAAACGCCTCTTCTTTTGCAGTTCCACGTGGTTTACTCAGTTTTGCCAGTGATCCGAACGCTCATCATTTAAGATTCAAGTTTACTTACACGCACCATCGTTACTGATGTACCATTTAGGGACTCCTCCACAAATCCTAACCGCTTATATAAGCGAATCGCTTGGTTATCCGGGTCAACACTGAGCGAGACTGCTGCAATTCCCCGCCGTTCAACCTCATCTAATGCGGTCTGAAGCAGTAAGGTACCTACTCCTTTTCCACGTGCATCTTCCGTTACAGCCATCCCCATCTCTGGCGTAGCTGCATTCACATAACCGTATCCCGCATTCTGATCCGTATAGAATCTTAATGTTATTGAACCTAGTCTCTTGCCCTGCTGGTCAACTGCAACATACCCGAAATCCCCTTCTCTTCCCCAGTCTTCAACGTATTTGGACAGTCCGGGAGTATGAATACTTTCGATTGGAAAAGGTTCATCACCTTCTCTTCTATGCAGGGATGCGTATAACATCTCCCACAGAAAGGGGATATCCTGTTCTTCAATAGGGCGTACATAATAGTTGGATATGATGGTCATGTTTGCTCCTCCTTCAGCTTTTCAAAAAGGCGGTCCATCTCATTCAGATTAAACTCATTGGTAATCTCGTAGTCCTCAAATTTGTCTCTCGTTTTTGCCTCGCTGTAGATTGAGATGGACTTTTCATTATAAAACGTCAGTCCAAATCCATCGGTAAAGCGACCTTCTTTATTAATGGTAAGTCGCCACTCATAGTAATGCGGATTCCTTTCGGAAATATCGAGTTCCCCTACTCTTTTAAGATCAACATCCTTTAATAGCTTCAGCATGTCTCTAATCTCTTTGGGATCTGTAATCGTTATTTCATCATCTTCATTATACGGTTCATTGTTGGAAATTTTCCTAATTGTCAGTCGATCCAATGTATCCAGCATCGTCATATGATCGGTAACCTCTGCTCGAAACGTCGTATGTTTGCTGGGGATATACATAGTATATTGACCAGAGGTATACATACGCACTGCAATAGCTAAAAAAACAATAGTCATGGCGATACCCATAATCATCTTGATTCTGTTTTTCACAGTCTAACCTCCCCTAGAAATTGAGACCTTACATATTATATATCAAATAAAACTCGTTTTGTGTTCGTTATTCTTCCACATTTTACTATTTGGTCTCGCCTAAGGATTAAATATTATTTGACGATATATATAATAAGCTTCAAACATACTAACACATTCATGACATCTAGGGGGAAAAGTATGAAGTTAAAACTCAAATTGATGTTAGCCTTCTTCGTCACTGTTCTGCTTACAGCAGGCGCGCTCGCACCACTTGGTTTGGTTCAGACGGAAAACCAAGCTTCTCAGAGTGTGAACAACAAACTAGAAGGATTAATATCTACCGCAACATTTCAGTTGGACGGATGGTTACACGGAAACGAGAAATTAGTGGAAACACTAGGCCTTGTAATTCAGGAGGCTGTTTCATCTTCTGATCTTAATGAAGATTATCTGTCCATCATGTATAAGGGCACCAACCCTAACAACTTAGAGGACATATTTTACGGAAATAAGGAAGGACAGTTTATAAATGGTTCTGACTTCGTCCCAGATAAAGATTATGATCCCAGGGATCGTTCTTGGTATAAAGAGGCTCTACAAGCAGACAAGCTGATTTTTACTGACCCTTACATCGACAACAAATCCAAACAATTTACGGTGTCTATCGCCATGCCAGTAAAGACAGAAAACGGTGCAATACGGGGAGTGGTTGCTTCTGATATTCTACTTTCCAAGTTAACCGATACAGTCAACCAAATTAACCTGGATGGACTAGGCTACACTTTTATGCTCGACAAAAAGGGAGTTATTTTAGCTCATCCCGAGGCTGATCTTGCAAGTACTTCAGCCGCAGACAACGATCAATTGGGACCGTTGCTTGCAGAGATGCAAACGCATCCTTCAGGACAAAGATCATTCCAATATAACGGAGAAAATCTACTCCTCTACTTCAAACAAATTCCAAGTACTGGTTGGATTATCGGATCAGTCATATCTGAGAAACTCGCCTATGCGGACTATTATGAATTGCGCAATAACTACATTCGCATTATCGCCATTACATTATTGGTTGTACTGGCAGGTGCCTATTGGATCGCAACACTCTTCATCAAGCCACTGAGAAATCTCCATGAGACCTCCCGCCAAATGTCGAGTGGTGATTTTACAGGAAGGGTGCAGATCAAAGGCAAAGATGAATTCGCTGAACTAGGTATGGCATTCAATCAGATGTCCGATCAGCTTAGCTCGCTGTTCAGGCAAGTAACGGCTTCTGCTGATCGCGTACAAAGTATCTCGGGTGAGATGCAGGAGCATACAGATAAAACCAAACGCATCGCTGAGCAGATCTCCATTGCCACTGATGAACTCGCTCAAGGTTCCAGTACACAGGCTGAATCCGTGTATGATGGCTCAAGCCGTCTGTCGGAGATGAGTGATAGTGTTGGTGGTATCAATCGCAGTGTCGAGCAGTCCGTAACGATGATGCGTGAGGCAGGAGAAGCCATGCTAGCTGGGCTACAAGCGGTAGATCATCAGGTGGAGCTTTCGGATGGTAACCGCCAATCGATTGACCGTGTGGGTGAATCAATCAATCTACTCGCAGACAAATCACAGAAGATTGAAAGCATCGTCAGCATGATTCAAGGTATTGCCTCCCAGACTAACCTGCTCGCACTGAACGCTTCGATTGAAGCCGCCAGAGCGGGTGAACATGGACGTGGATTTGCGGTGGTTGCCGAGGAAGTGCGCAAACTAGCTGAACAATCCGCCGGCTCTGCTCAGGACATCATCGTGTTGCTGAATGAAATCCAGGCGGCTAGCCACCAAAGCGTGAGCGAGGTCGATTCTGCTGAACATGGTATTGAGCAACAGGTTGCTGCCGTACATGAGATGCGCAACTCATTTATGCGAATCAAGCAATCTATTGAAGGCATTGACACTCAGCTTCAACAAGTATCGTCTGCAACAACCGAATTGGATAACAGTTCTGGCAAGATTGCTGAAGTGATCTCCAGTGTTGCGGCCATGTCCGAACAGAGCGCCGCTTCCACCGAAGAGGTTGCCTCTTCAACGCAAGAACAGTTCAATTATATTACGAGTATCTCGGAACGCTCCAATGAACTGGCTCAACAAGCTAATACGCTCGCTGAAGAAGTGAAAAAGTTCAAGATATAAATCAACAAGCCGCGTTCTCCCATAGGGTGAATGCGGCTTGTTTGTTACTTGGTTATATTGTTATATTGTTTTATTACCTATTTGGAATGAGGAAAACGATAACCCTTATCCCGAGCCATGAATATGACACACGTAGACTTGGTCTCACAACTGATCAGGTTACATCAGAAACCTAATTGTTTTCAGCTCAATACACGACCTGCTGATTCTCGGATAACCAGCTCAGGCTTCAGCACAATCTTCTGTGGCTCTTTTCGCTCATCCTTTAACTCTTCAATCAACAGATCTACAGCGCGATGTCCCAGTTCTTCAATTGGCTGGGCAACGGTCGTAAGCGGTGGACTGGTTACCGAAGCCAGAATGGTATTATCAAATCCGATAATCGACACATCCTCTGGCACGCGTAGCCCCAGCTCTTTGGCTGCCTGAAGAGCACCGATGGCCTGAATGTCATTACAACAGAACAAACCTGTCGGGTGATCCTTCTCACCGAGCAGCAGTAACGCCTCTTTTTTGGCCGAGCTCAGGTCAGCTGCCGATTCTCGGATCTGATTCGGTTCCAGCGTATGACCTGCCTTAATCAGGGTTTCACGGAATCCACGTACACGTTCCTGACTGCTGCTGACTTTGGACGGTTCCGACAGAACCGCTACACGGGTGTGCCCCAGTTCAAGCAAATGCTCCGCTGCGAGTGCTCCGCCAATTATGTCGTCAATGGTGACTGTATGAACCGACAGGGATGGCATATGACGTGCAATCAAAGCGACAGGGATGGACTGCTGCAAAAGTGGTGACAAAATTTCGGCATTATCGATCCCGGTTCCGATCATCATGCCATCGACCCTTTTTTGCTGAAGCAGATTCAGGTAACGCTCTACCCGCTCGTCCTTATTATCCGTACTGCAGATGACCACGCTATAACCCAATTGTCGGCTTCGATCCTCCACGGCTCTTGCGAGTTCTGCGAAATACGGGTTTGAGATGTCCGGTACGAGCAGCCCCAATGTATACGTCTGCTTCCCTGTAAGTGCAGCTGCGATCGCACTGGGTTGATAATGAAGGCGTTCCATGATCTCCATAATCTCAGCGCGCCGCTTCTCGCTGATCTTGCCTTTGCCATTAATGACCTGCGAGACGGTTGCAATGGATACACCCGCCTCGCGTGCTATATCGTATATGGTTGCTTTCATTGTTGTTCCCCATTTGTGCTATATATAAGTTTCGTTATACATAGATAATTGTTCTCTTCTCATTATGCAGGGGGAAGTCTGCATACGCAACTTGAAGCCAGCACAATGTGCGTAGCATGAACTGTTTTACTTTTTCATCAACCACTCATGGTCAGGATCGTTATGGAATTTCCAGGTACGGGTTGGTCCAGCCATCACGTTCAGATAGTAGACCTCATACCCCGGAGGAGCGCCTACCGGATGATATCCGTCCGGAACAAGCACCACTTCTCCGTTCTTCACTGCTAGCGTCTCGTCCACAGAACGATCATCCGTGTATATACGCTGAATGGCAAACCCCTGCTCAGGCTGTACACGGAAATAATACGTTTCTTCCAGCAAAGATTCATCCGGGAGTGCGTCTCGATCATGCTTATGTGGCGGGTAACTGGACCAATGCCCATCTGGTGTGAATACCTCAACAACGAGCAGACTGTCCGCCTCTTTTTGTTCCGGCAAAATGTTGTGAATCTGGCGTTCCAGATTGCCATATCCTCGTGCCTCTACCCCTACATCTTCGGGTGCAATGAGACGAGCCGGGTACGTGCCTTTACCGGGTGCAACACATATAGCGATTTCCAGTTCGGTACGTGCTGTGATCTGCACTTGATCGGAAGTTGAGACGTAGACCGAATACGGCGGAATTTTCTCGAAAACACTCATTCTTTTTCCGATATTATCCCATGTGTGCTCCCGGGTACTTACATTGGCGAAACCACTGAGAAGCACCACACAGAGTTCCTGATCACCGCTCTCACGGGTTAGCGTCTCCCCCTCCGCCAGCTTCGCTACCTGAAAGCCAACATATTCCCACCCCGCCGACTCCGGTGTTACGTTTATAAGTGTACCGTCTCCCTCCGGGTTGACCACGGGTTTCACAATACGTTCTGACATCTTGTCATCCACTCCTTTCTGTAATCGTCCACAACAACCTGATACTTATAAAAAACAAAAACTTGGACCATTCTTGCGCTCTATTAGAAAAAAGTGACTTTAATCATCCACTATGGCGTTGCCGTTTGCGATTCCAGTGACATCCCAGGAACTTCACTCAGCTTCACAGGTCTTCCCCGCTCCATGGACATTTTTGCTGCCAGTGCAATTCGTTCTGCCTGTACTGCATCGTGGCCATCAACGATAACCGGTGTATCATGAATGATTGCATCGATAAAGAGGGCTGTCTCCTGTACATATGCTTCATTGTAGCGTTCCAGGAAAAAGTGTAACGGTTTGTCGCGCATAAGCCCGGCCGCTGTACTGATCTCAGCCGTATTTGGATGATCATTCGCCGCTGCGGCGCTGCCCTTCGAGCCAAATACTTCAACACGCTGATCGTATCCGTATACTGCCTGACGGCTGTTATCAATGACACCAATCGCTCCATTGGCAAACGTCATCGTTACAATCGCTGTATCCACGTCACCATGTTCCGCAAAAACCGGATTGATCAGCACGTTACCCTGAGCGTATACTTCTTCCACTTCACTCCCGGACAGATACCGAGCCATGTCAAAGTCGTGGATCGTCATGTCCATGAAAATCCCGCCAGACACCCGGATATACTCCGCAGGAGGCGGACTCGGGTCGCGAGACGTAATTTTGATAATATGTGGATCACCAATCGTACCATCCTGCACATGCGCACGTATCCGTCTGAAGTTGTGATCGAAGCGGCGGTTAAATCCAATTTGCAGCTTCACGCCAGCCTTCTGAACTGCCGCTACAGCCGCTTGGGTCTGTGCCAGATCCATGCTGACCGGCTTCTCGCAGAAGATATGTTTGCCCGCCTGGGCGGCCTGTTCGATCAGCGGCACATGTGTATCTGTTGAAGAACAGATCAGCACCGCGTCTACATTAGGCATCGAGATCAACTCGCTGCTGTTCGTTGTTACAACAGGGATGCCACGACTGGAGGCCCAAGCCTCCAATTCAGGACCTGCAAACAAGTCACTGATTCCCACAATCTCGGCATGCGGGTTACGCAGGAGATTGTCTGCATGAATTTTGCCGATCCGTCCAGCACCGATGATGCCAATTCTCACTTTGTCCTTGCCCATTCCGTTATCCTCCCTATGTGCGTCCATATGGGCTGGGCGTTCCCCTTAGCCCGAGTGATGCTCTGGTTGTTACCAGCGCGCCGTTACCATCTTCTTGCGAGTGTAGAATTCAACACCATCCGTACCATTGGCATGTAGATCACCATAGAAGGACTTTTTCCAACCGGAAAACGGGAAGAATGCCATTGGTGCAGGTACGCCCAGGTTAATACCCAACATGCCCGCATCAATCGTTTCACGGAATTGACGCATACTCGCTCCGCTGCGGGTGAACAGACACGCCCCGTTGGCAAAGTCGGAACGGTTCGCCAGCTCAACGGCTTCCTCCAGCGTAGACACTCTTGCCACCGAGAGTACCGGAGCAAAGATCTCATCCTGCCAAATTTTCATATTGCTATCAACTTGGTCGAATACCGTAGGCCCTACAAAATAACCGGATTCACCTGTCGCCTGATCCTTACGTCCATCCCGAATCAATGCCGCGCCTTCCTGCTCTCCGGCTTCAATGTAACTGAGTGTACGCTCTTTATGTGGTCCACGGATGACAGGACCGAGGAACACGCCCTCATCCATGCCGTTACCAATGGTAATACGGTCTGCCGCTTCCACCAGCTTTTGTACCAGTTCGTCAGCCACATCACCCACAGCCACAACAACCGCACATGCCATGCAACGCTCCCCTGCTGAACCAAAGGCTGCACTGGTAATCTCTTTCACGGTTAGATCCAGATCGGCGTCCGGCATAACGATGGAGTGGTTTTTGGCACCAGCCAGTGCCTGTACCCGTTTGCCATGCTTGGATGCAGTAGTGTAGACGTATTCAGCCACAGGTTGTGATCCGACAAAGGAGATCGCTTGAACATCCTTATGTTCCAGCAACCCGTTCACGACATCATGCGCACCGTGAACGATGTTGAGCACGCCGTCAGGAAGCCCCGCTTCCTTGAACAGCTCTGCCAGGCGGCCTGCCAGCAGCGGTGTGCGCTCGGACGGCTTCAAGACAAAGGTGTTACCACACGCAATAGCCAGCGGGAACATCCAGCACGGCACCATCATCGGGAAGTTGAATGGGGTAATCCCCCCAATTACACCGATTGGGTAGCGGTACATGCCCGACTCCAGTCCTGTAGCGATGTCAGGCAGTTGTTTGCCCATCATCAGATTCGGGGCACCAGCCGCGAACTCGACGCATTCAATGCCACGCAATACCTCGCCATACGCTTCGGCATAACTTTTACCGTTCTCCAGTGTCACCAGGCGAGCGAGCTCCTCCCAATGTTCAACCAGCAACTGCTGGTAGCGGAACAGAATACGTGCACGGCGTGGAACCGGTGTGCTGCTCCAGGATTTGAACGCTTCTCGTGCTGTCTGAACCGCCAGATCCACGTCCGCTTGTTCGGACAATGGCACATGTGCAATAACCTCTTCTGTAGCCGGATTCACCACTGGCTCCGTGCGAGTTGACGCTGGGGTTACCCAGGCACCTCCGATCCAGTTTTGTACCATTGTCGCTGTTGCAGACGCTTCAGAAATTCCTTTTCCCATAGCCCTGTCTCCCTTCACTTATGTGTGATCCCTTATGTTGAACTTATATGATTGATGTTGATCTGTATGAGTGTGTTATTCAAAGTATTGCAACGAGCTTCAAGACACGGTGATCTCGCCCCGATTGCAACGTTCAATGTAGTCATTTACCTGTTCGACCGTTGGCATTGCATCCGAACAGCTGTGGCTTGAAATAACGATACTTGCTGCGCCACTGCCATACGCCATACTGCGCTCAATTGTCCAGCCCTGCATCAATCCATACAGGAACCCAGCCGCATAGGAGTCGCCTGCACCGAACGTTTTGACCACTTTTGCCGGATAGCTGTCAGCGCGGTGGGAAAGCCCTTCACGCGTATAAGCAATGGACCCTTCCTTGCCGTGTTTGATTACAACGATATTCGCTGAGAAATCAAACCATTTCTGCGCAGTCACCTGATCGCTATGATCCGGATTGTGATCGAATGTCTCCATCATGTCGAACTCTTCACGTGTGCCGAGGATGATATCGCATTTCTCGGCTGCAAGGTTGTAATAGACCGCTGTCTCTTCATCTGATGTCCATGTGTATGGGCGATAGTCCAGATCAAACACAATAACTGTGCCATGTTTTTTTGCATACGTTAGTGCCTGTAATACGGCTTCACGGGATGGGCTCTGCGCGAGGGCTGTGCCTGAGATTAGCAGCACTTTGGAGTCAGCAATCAACTGCTCTTGTACCTCTTGCGCCTGTAATAACAAATCCGCTACATTGTCCCGGTACATCAGGATACTGCAATCGGTTGGGCTCTTGATTTCGGTAAAAGCAAGCCCCGTCACCGCTCCGGTGTCGTCCGTTACCACATTCGATGTGTCGATGCCGTTCTTCTCCAAGTAGCTATGGATGAATCTGCCCATTTGGTCGTTGGCGATCTTACCGATAAAAGCCGTCTCCATACCCAGTCTGGACATGCCAATCGTAATATTGGCGGGAGAGCCACCCACATATTTCGTGAACGTCATCGTCTCTTCCATCGGGCGATTGATCTCATTGGCATTCAAGTCGATACATAAACGGCCAATCGCGGTGAAATCCTTCTTCCTGGATACGGGAAAGGATACGTAAGTCATTGCATGTGAGCCCCTTTCTGTGGTGGGATTTTACATGTTGTATATGGATATCTAGACTGTATATTCATTCCTCGTGAGGATTAGTAAACGGCTAGAATAGGTCAGTTTAATTTCCAATCGTAACGTTATACTCTTGCTAGCCTTCTTCCTTTTCACTTCATGGGTTTGGCCTCTGACCGCTGCAATGCTGAACAAATCAGCTGTGTTGGTATAAGGACTCCATATAGTTCAAGGAGCGTTTGGCATACTCGTACGGGTTATGAATCGCAGGGTCCTGCTCTCCTTCAAGCATCGCCCAGCCATCGTACCCTCGTGTGATCAGTTCTTGCAGAATTGGTGCAAAATCAATGCATCCATCTCCTGGTACGGTGAACACTCCTCTACGAATACAACCGACAAAGTCAGACTGCTCCGCGCGTGCTTCATCCAGCACATGCGGGCGGATATCTTTCAGATGGATATAGGCGATCCGATCATAATGTTTGCGTAGCAGTTCAAGTGGATCGGCTCCGCCATAGTAGGCATGACCAGTATCATAGAGCAGATACACGAGAGAAGGGTCTGTCAGCTCCATCAGTCGATCAATCTCATCCGGTTGCTCTACCACTGTGCCTCCATGATGATGGTACGTAAGCTTCAACCCATGTTCGCGAGCAATAGCTCCTGCTTCGTTCAACCCTTCAGCAAGAATATGCCATTCAGATTCGCTGAGTCTGAGCACTTCTTTTTCATTCGGAGTTCGTCTTGGATCAAAATGAAGTGACCCGCCTACCTCCGCCGTACTGATCACCTTACTGCCCATGGATTGCAGAAACTCCGCATGTCTGCGATAACTGTCCAGCTCCGACTGACGATACGCCAGATCGGAGAACAGTACCGATTTCCACTGAGAGACCAACTTGATATTCCTTTTGCTCAATTCCTCACGCAATATAGCAGGGTCAGTCGGATATTTACGTCCCATCTCTGTACCTCTCAGCCCAAGACGCTGAATGTCATCCAGAATCTGTGCACACGTTGTCGCATCACCATGCTCTTTCACATCTTCACCGACCCAATTGATCGGATGAATCCCAAGCTGAAATGGCAGCTTGCTCATTGCTCCACGTCTCCTTTGTCGTTCAACATTGTGGTTCACTATATTAAACCGGATTAAATCGGTCTTGCTTTGGCACGGTTGGCTTGCATCGTGTGATGAGCATGAACTACCTTTTCTTCGGCAGATACCTCAGGTACACCCACATTCCACCATGACTCGTATCCACCTGCGTTGGTTCCAGGCAAGACCGGAATCTCAATCAACGTACTCACTGTTTCGTTCTTCGCATCTCGGAGTGCTTGTTCCAGCTGTTCTGCTGTCTCCGCTCTATAGGATTTGGCTCCCATGCTTCGGGCGTGTGCAGCAAAGTCCATTGGCATGTAATCCCCGGTCAGTCGTCCACTCTCGGATTCCCGATAACGGAACTCATTGCCGAACCCGTCACTACCGTGTTCCCGCTGCAAATTATGAATACACTGGAATCCATTGTTGTTGAATAATAGGACAGTCATCTTCTTCTGTTCCTGCAAACTGGTCACAAACTCCGAATGCAGCATCAGATAACTGCCATCTCCTACCATGGCGTACACTTCCCGATCCGGCTCGGCAAGTGCTGCTCCGAACGCTCCACTTACCTCGTACCCCATACAGGAGAACCCATACTCCATGTGGTATGTCTTTGGTTCAGACGCACGCCACAGACGATGTAGATCACCTGGCAGACTACCTGCCGCACACACAATGACGGAGGATGGATCAATCGTCCGGTTAACAACGCCGACTGCGGTAGTCTGTGCCAGCCCTGCTTCATGTTGAGCTGCATACAGCCGATCCACTTCTGCATTCCACTCAGCGCGGAGATCAGCAACTTCAGATGCGCCATATGCACTTCGGTATTGTCTTTCCTGCAATTCCTTCTGCAAAGCCTGCAATCCTTCGCGAGCATCTGCCAGAATGGCTTCTCCGCCTAACTTGGCGGCATCCATGCCATTCAGGTTAATGTTGATGAATGAAGCTTCCGGATGTTGAAAAGCAGAGCGGGACGCCGTCGTGAAATCCGAGAACCGAGTACCGACGCCGATCACCACATCCGCTTCTCTCGCCAGCCTATTGGCTGCCAGAGAGCCGGTAACCCCGATTGCCCCCACATTTAGTGGGTGGTCCCAAGAAACTGCGCTCTTGCCCGCCTGCGTCTCGGTGATCGGAATACCAAATGCCTCGGCAAATTCCACGAGCTCGGCGGATGCCTCAGAGTACAACACACCGCCGCCTGCAACGAGCAGCGGCTTTCTGCCACGGGCAATCTGCTCCGTTGCCCGCTCAATGGCTGCCTGTACCGGGGGGCGACGATCCAGATAATGTACTTTGCGGGCAAAGAAAGATTCCGGGTAATCGTACGCTTCTGCCTGCACATCCTGAGGCAATGCGAGCGTTACTGCTCCCGTCTCTGCTGGATCGGTTAGCACACGCATCGCCTGTGTAACAGCAATCATCAACTGTTCGGGACGAACAATGCGATCCCAGTACTTGCTGACGGCTTTGAATGGATCAGTTGCTGAGATTGTATAATCACTGCTCACTTCCAACTGCTGAAGTACCGGGTCCGGTTCCCGTGTAGCAAAGTTATCTCCAGGAAGCAATAAAACCGGAATCCGGTTCACCGTTGCAGTAGCTGCCGCTGTAATCATATTTAAAGCACCAGGTCCAATGGATGTTGTACATGCATAGATCTGTCTACGGTTCTTCTGTTTGGCATAAGCCGCTGCCGTATGCACCATGCCTTGTTCGTTCTTGCCTTGCATATACGTCAGGCTTCCCGGACTGCGCTCCAACGCTTCTCCAATGCCTGTTACATTGCCATGTCCAAAAATACCGATGATTCCCTTCACAAACTTGGTTTCCACCCCGTCAACCGAGATATATTGCTGATCCAGGTATCGAAGCAGTGCCTGGGCCATCGTTAATCGAATTGTTTTCATGAGTTTGATCGCCGTCCTTTCCTTTACGGGTTAAGCGCTTAATCTACGTTAAGTTTAAGCGCCTTACCCCTAAAGGTTAAGCGCTTAATTGATATGGTATTACAGGTTAATGATTTACGCAAGCTATTTTTGTAAGCGTTTTTATAAATTGTGATAAAGAAAAGATATTCTTGTGTTCGAACATGTGTTAGACCTTCTCTATTTGAACACTTCCACAATGACTAAGAACAGACTTAAATGAGGGGGAATCCATGGTGAGGATGGGATACACGCTAAAGCCATATAATCCGTGATCTTTGCATACAATTATGATCAATATGCCTGTGAATGCAAAAAAAAGAAAGAGACGGTACTCACCGTCTCTTTCTTTTTCAATATATAAGCGGGTGATGGGAATCGAACCCACGCTATTAGCTTGGAAGGCTAAAGTTCTACCATTGAACTACACCCGCATAACAACAATCGGGATGACACGATTTGAACATGCGACCCCCTGGTCCCAAACCAGGTGCTCTACCAAGCTGAGCTACATCCCGTTATATATACCGGCGAGAGGACTCGAACCTCCACGGTTTCCCACTCGATTTTGAGTCGAGCGCGTCTGCCATTCCGCCACGCCGGCAAAATATGAAGTTATAATGGCGCGCCCTGAGAGATTCGAACTCCCGGCCTTTTGATTCGTAGTCAAACGCTCTATCCAGCTGAGCTAAGGGCGCAAAATATTGGAGCGGAAGACGGGAATCGAACCCGCGACCCTCGCCTTGGCAAGGCGATGCTCTACCGCTGAGCCACTTCCGCAAATAAAGGATGCGCGTGGAGGGACTTGAACCCCCACGTCAAAGACGCTAGATCCTAAGTCTAGTGCGTCTGCCAATTCCGCCACACGCGCATATAATGGTGAGTCATGAAGGGCTCGAACCTTCGACACCCTGATTAAAAGTCAGGTGCTCTACCAACTGAGCTAATGACTCATAGAAAAACTGGTGGAGGATGATGGATTCGAACCACCGAACCCGTACGGGAGCAGATTTACAGTCTGATGCGTTTGGCCGCTTCGCTAATCCTCCAGGATTACATGGTGCCGGCGAGAGGACTTGAACCCCCAACCTACTGATTACAAGTCAGTTGCTCTACCAGTTGAGCTACACCGGCGTATTACATGGTGTTATAAATGGTGGCTCGGGACGGAATCGAACCGCCGACACGAGGATTTTCAGTCCTCTGCTCTACCGACTGAGCTACCGAGCCTTACTACATTAAAAAAAATGGCGGAACCGACGGGATTCGAACCCGCGATCTCCTGCGTGACAGGCAGGCATGTTAGGCCAACTACACCACGGTTCCAGATCACTTTCTCAAGGAAAGTATAATTGCGGGGGCAGGATTT
>NZ_MKZL01000031.1:0-32417 GCF_002803315.1 Paenibacillus sp. GM1FR
TGCCTGTAACGCCTGCTACACCCGTCTCTCCTGTAATACCCGTGGTTCCTGTTGCTCCAGTCACACCTGTGATCCCAGTGGCTCCAGTCGTTCCTGTTGTACCCGTAGTTCCAGTCGCGCCGGTTACGCCAGTAACTCCCGTAGTTCCCGTTGCTCCAGTAGCCCCGGTGGGTCCCGTTACACCAGTCGTACCTGTGACCCCTGTTACACCCGTCTCTCCAGTTTGGCCAGTTGTGCCGATGGCTCCTGTAATTCCAGTAGCTCCAGTCACACCCGTAACGCCAGTTGTGCCAGTTATGCCAGTGGCACCAGTCGCGCCGGTTACACCAGTAAGTCCCGCAGTTCCCGTTGCTCCAGTCGTACCTGTGACCCCTGTTAGACCCGTCTCTCCAGTTTGGCCAGTTATGCCGGTGGCGCCGGTAATTCCAGTAGCTCCAGTCACACCCGTAATGCCAGTTACGCCGGTCGTGCCGGTTATTCCTGTTTCACCAGTAATACCCGTTGGACCGGTTGCCCCAGTAATTCCAGTAGCACCAGTCGCACCTGTAATCCCGGTTAGACCCGTCTCCCCAGTTAATCCAGTAAGTCCAGTTACTCCCGTAACTCCGGTTGATCCTGTCACACCAGTTTGGCCAGTAATTCCAGTAGCACCAGTCGGCCCGGATACGCCAGTTATTCCTGTGGAACCCGTACTCCCCGTTGCTCCTGTAACTCCAGTCGTACCTGTAACTCCAGTCGTACCTGTGACTCCGGTTATGCCAGTCACACCAGTGGCTCCGGTTGGTCCTGTTGGTCCTGTCGTGCCCGTGGCTCCAGTTAATCCCGTAACACCAGTTGGACCAGTAATTCCTGTTAGACCTGTTTCCCCTGTGATACCAGTTGTGCCTGCTACACCAGTAGCTCCCGTAGTACCCGTACTTCCCGTTGCTCCAGTCGTACCCGTTTCACCGGTGACCCCAGTGGCTCCAGTCGCACCTGTTGTACCCGTAACTCCAGTTAAGCCAGTCGCACCGGTTGGTCCTGTGAACCCTGTTTCTCCAGTTGATCCCGTCACACCAGTCGTACCTGTCACCCCTGTTGGACCTGTAGCTCCAGTCGTACCTGTGCTCCCAGTTAGACCCGTCTCTCCAGTGACGCCTGTTGCTCCTGTCACACCAATTGTACCCGTAACGCCAGTTAAGCCAGTCGTGCCAGTTGGCCCTGTTTCACCGTTGACCCCGGTTATGCCAGTAGCTCCGGTATTACCAGTTGAACCAGTAGCCCCAGTGAGTCCTGTCGTGCCAGTTACACCAGCAATTCCTGTTATGCCACTAACTCCGGTTGCTCCTGTAACACCAGTTGTTCCCGTCGTACCCGTACTTCCAGTTATACCTGTTAGTCCTGTCTCTCCTGTTGGGCCATTCAAACCGGTAGATCCCGTTACACCTGTAGCCCCGGTGACACCAGTGACTCCTGTTAGCCCAGTTGCACCAGTTGTTCCGGTTGCGCCGGTTACTCCCGTGGCACCTGTACTTCCTGTTTCTCCAGTCAAACCCGTAGGACCTGTAATACCAGTTGCACCCGTTGTGCCGGTTGGTCCTGTTTCACCAGTTTGGCCAGTCGAACCGGTAGGGCCCGTCACACCAGTCGTACCTGTGACCCCTGTTGAACCTGTTTCTCCAGTAACACCTGTCGTTCCGGTGGCTCCTGTGCTCCCAGTTAGACCCGTCTCTCCAGTGACGCCTGTTGCTCCGGTCGCACCAATTGTACCCGTAACGCCAGTTAAGCCAGTCGTGCCGGTTACGCCAGTCACTCCCGAGATACCTGTAATTCCGGTTGCTCCTGTCGCGCCTGTGAATCCTGTGATACCCGTGGTTCCAGTAATGCCAGTTAGTCCAGTTGCACCGTTCAGTCCCGTCACACCAGTCGGACCTGTGACCCCGGTTAACCCCGTCTCTCCTGTAGGGCCAGTCGATCCGGTAGGGCCCGTTACACCTGTGGCCCCAGTTATACCCGTTTCCCCGGTGACACCAGTGACTCCTGTTAGACCCGACTCTCCAGTTACACCAGTTGTTCCGGTTACTCCCGTGGCACCTATACTTCCTGTTGCTCCAGTGGCACCTGTTGGGCCCGTTACCCCAGCTGTACCCGTGGTTCCGGTAATACCAGTTAGTCCAGTCGCACCCATAGCACCTGTAATACCAGTTGCACCTGTACCTCCTGTTAGACCCGTCTCTCCAGTGACACCTGTTGCTCCGGTTACTCCCGTAATACCAGTTGTTCCCGTTATGCCAGTAGTTCCGGTCACACCAGTAAGTCCCGTTACGCCAGTTAAACCAGTCGTGCCGGTTGGTCCCGTTACACCTGTGTTCCCGGTTAGACCAGTCTCCCCAGTAACGCCAGTGGTTCCGGTCGCTCCCATAATTCCTGTAGCTCCGGTACCTCCTGTGACACCCGTGGTTCCGGTAATGCCAGTTAGTCCAGCCGCACCTGTAATTCCCGTTTCTCCAGTTGCACCGGTCGGGCCCGTCACACCAGTCGTACCTGTGACCCCTGTTGAACCTGTATCTCCAGTAGTTCCGATTGAGCCGGTTGCTCCAGTAGGGCCTGTAACTCCAGTGATTCCTGTTTCACCTGTTGGACCCGTAAATCCGGTGGCACCCGTTGGTCCTGTATTTCCCGTCAGACCTGTAGCTCCGGTCTCTCCAGTGACGCCTGTTGCTCCGGTCACACCAATTGTACCCGTAACGCCAGTTAAGCCAGTTGTGCCGGTTGGCCCTGTTTCGCCGGTGACCCCGGTTATGCCAGTAGCTCCGGTATTACCAGTTGAACCAGTAACCCCGGTGAGTCCTGTCGCGCCAGTTACACCAGTAATTCCTGTTGTGCCACTAACTCCGGTTGCACCTGTAACACCAGTTGTTCCCGTCGCACCCGTACTTCCAGTAGCTCCAGTTAGACCTGTTAGTCCTGTCTCTCCTGTTGGGCCAGTCGAACCGGTTGAGCCCGTTACACCTGTAGCCCCGGTCGCTCCCGTAATTCCCGTCGTTCCGGTTACGCCAGTCACTCCCGAGATACCTGTAATTCCGGTTGCTCCAGTCGGTCCCGTCGCTCCTGTCGTGCCTGTGAATCCTGTTAGACCCGTTTCCCCAGTGACACCAGTAAGTCCGGTAGCTCCGGTCTCACCGGTGATTCCGGTTACCCCTGTTAACCCTGTCGTTCCTGTTGGACCGGTAACTCCCGTTAGTCCTGTGAACCCTGTTTCTCCAGTTACACCTGTCGTCCCGGTGTTTCCTGTAGCACCCGTAATTCCGGTAGCTCCGGTAATTCCTGTTGTGCCACTAACTCCGGTTGCACCTGAAATCCCCGTTTCTCCAGTAATTCCTGTGGCTCCTGTTACACCAGTATTGCCGGTTATGCCGGTTATGCCTGTAACTCCCGTAGTACCGGTCGTACCTGTTATGCCAGTAACGCCGGTTGTACCTGTACTTCCCGTTGACCCTACCGCCCCAGTAGATCCTGTAGCACCTGTAACTCCGGTGGTACCCGTTTCTCCAGTAGCCCCGGTAGGTCCTGACACACCAGTCGTACCTGTGACTCCGGTTGTGCCAGTGGCACCAGTTGCTCCGATCGCACCTGTACTGCCTGTAAATCCAGTAATACCTGTGGCTCCTGTTATTCCAGTCGTTCCGGTTGTGCCCGCAATTCCAGTAACGCCAGGTAATCCGGTCGTACCTGTTGATCCTGTTTCACCAGTATTACCTGTTATTCCAGTACTTCCTGTAGTTCCGGTTGTTCCTGTTTCGCCAGTGACCCCGGTGGGTCCCGTTAGACCAGTCGTACCTGTAACTCCTGTTAGCCCCGCCTCACCAGTACTTCCTGTCGCTCCGGTGAATCCTGTCAAACCAGTCGTACCGGTCGCACCTGTACTGCCCGTAAATCCAGTAATCCCTGAAGCACCAGTATTTCCAGTAACGCCAGTGATGCCTGTCGTGCCTGTTTCGCCGGTTGCTCCCGTCACACCCGTTAGTCCAGTTGCCCCCGTAGTGCCTGTTGTTCCAGAAGTACCAGTGCTTCCTGTAACTCCAGTCTCACCCGTAATACCTGTTAGACCCGTCTCTCCAGTGACGCCAGTCGCTCCGGTCGCACCAGTACTTCCTGTAGTTCCGGTTACACCAGTAACTCCCGTAGACCCGATCCCCCCAGTGGGTCCTGTCGTACCAGTAATTCCTGTTAGACCCGTTTCCCCAGTGGCACCAGTTGCGCCGGTTATGCCAGTATTTCCAGTTGGCCCCGTACTTCCCGTTGCTCCTATTGCCCCAGTAAATCCTGTAGCACCTGTGATACCTGTGGTTCCAGTAATACCAGTTGCTCCGGACGGGCCTGTGATTCCAATTTCGCCAGTACTTCCCGTTAATCCAGTCGCACCCGTAATACCTATTAGACCCGTCGCTCCGGTTGGGCCAGTTGAACCTGTAAAACCGGTGATTCCCGTAACGCCGGTTAAGCCTGTTGCTCCTGTTAGTCCCATCACACCAATTCCAGTTGGACCTGTAACTCCGGTGCTGCCCGTAAAGCCGGTTACACCAGTATTTCCTGTAGCCCCGGTCACGCCTGTAACACCAAATCCGGTAATTCCAGTTGCGCCAGTTGTTCCTGTGATTCCAGTTGGTCCGGTGCCAGTCGCACCTGTAGCTCCTGTGCTTCCTGTAGATCCAGTTGCTCCCGCCTCACCCGTTGGACCAGTCGGACCTGTAAATCCTGTAGTACCAGTCACACCTGTGGTGCCCATCAGTCCGGTAGCTCCTGTTGCACCTGTGACTCCAGTTATTCCGGTACTTCCCGTGGTTCCGGTTACTCCGGTCCGTCCTGTTAAAATGGTTGCTCCCCATATGCCGGGATACCCAGGGTCTCCAGTTAACCCAGTAGCACCTGTTGCTCCAGTGAATCCTCTCATTCCCTGATAACCCCGTGGGCCGCGAAGGAAAGGAATCCTGTGACTTTTCTTTTTTTTGCATTTACGTCTGCTTTTCTTACAAGACTTACTCTTCTTCTTTGGGATAGAGTGCTTTTTTGATTTTTTTGCTTTCCGTTTACCTGTACTGATTAAGGAAATTTTGCGTTTCCTTTTGGATATATCGCTCACAAGAGAATCCCCCCTCCTTATACACCACGTCAAATCCCCGCATTTTACAATAGTACACTCTATGCCCTGGACTAGCTTTGTGCGCCCCCTATTCAATATACCTATAAAAGCTTCACAGTTAGTGATCAATCAATTACTTTTCTCTAAAAAATATATTCCCCTCTACTCCCCCTGCAACTCCAACTCCTTAATCGTCAACGCAATTCCTTCCTCAAAAGATGTTGCCACAACCGGGCCAATCCGTTCCTCATACTTCTATCTACTCAGGATCAGGGGTTCCTCAGTCAGATATAACATTTCTACAATTTCTTTCATAACGGGTACACCTAGTCCAATCACCGACAATCCTACTTTTCCTAGCGCCAGCACAGGTTTGCTTCTTCCCGCAGCCTTCTGTGCCAATCGCACGATGTCATGACCCGAGATGATCCCCGATCCAGGAATGTTCCAGTTCTGTCCATACGTCGTCTCTCTGCTTGCCAGCTCCACCACCATGACCGCAGCATCCGGCAAATAAATATACTCTCTCGGCACGTTCATATTTCCGATAAAAAAAGCCATCTTACCTTTTGCTATCGCTTCAAGGGTTGAACCCAGATAGGAAGCTTGATTAGCCGATGGGCCATAATAATCTGGCAAACGAACGATCATCACCTGAGCTCTACTCCATCTTGTGCTGAATAACATCTGTTCATAGGCAAGTCGTGTCTTGCCTTTTCGGGTATGTGGCTGCTTCGAATGTTCTTCGGTTACTTCCTTCATTTATCTTCTGTTATAGCAGCGGAATCAGACCGCTCTCCATCTCGTTATATGGAACGTTCGCACAATGAAACCTCTCTCATCGATTTAGTGATTGATCAATAAATGAAATATAAAAAGGGACTTTACCTCCCTCTCTATCGTTCCTTCAACTCTGGCATATCCAGTGCATTAGATACATTACACAACATCCCGATTGCCAGAAAAATCATGGTTCTTTTTAGCGGTTCAGCAATTCCTGCAACGGTGAAAGCTTCCAGTACCATGGCTCTTACATCACTAATGCCTTTTTGCATAGCCTGACGAATGACTTCCTCCCGGATCGTTTGCGCCTGCATCTGAAGCAAGATCTCGCTCTTGTGCGATTCCAGAATCTTATCATAGGCTTCAATGAGATCATTCTCTAACTGATCTGGTGTCGCCATCTCCACCACAATTCGAAACGAATCAATCACCCGTGTCCATGAGACCTCAATTGCAGTTAATAATAAAGCTTCTTTTGTTTTGAAAAAACGAAATATATACGGCTGTGAGATCTGTGCCCGTTCAGCCACCTGGGCTGTAGTCGCACGATAATAGCCAATTTCCGCGAAGACGTCAATTGCTGCAGAGATAATATCATTTCGCCGGTTAACCGACGCTGCTTTATCCTTTGCCATGATAATCCGCCCTCCAATAGTTAGTGATTAATTGATCAATAGCTTGAAGTATAACGAATACTATCCCTCGATGCAAAGGTATCGTGACCTTATACAAAGCCAACAAACCCGCAGACGCTGGCTCAAGCCGCTGCAGGTTGTGTAACTTGTCGATCATAGATTCTATCCACTGGAAACCGAAGAGAACATGGTTTGTCTGAAACAGATTCGTACCATGCGGTACAAGAGTGTCTGTTCACTGCTGAAGAAGTTTACGCAATCGGGATTCCGAATCCAGCTTCGGACAACTGTCACAATACCCATGTGTATGACTTCCGTCTCCAACCAGATAAGCCAAACAACAATATCGGCGTAGCAGGAACGGAGGTCCCTGCCACCCGGAATGTTCGAAGCGCTGCAGCTCATTGGCAAATGTACATGCATTATCGTTTTGCCGATCCAGCCAGAGGCTTTGATCTTCTTGAATCTTTGCAAGCCGTTCATCTGTCTTCCAAATGCTCTGATCATTGATCATACGTGCATACAATTGTTGCACATTATGGGCAACCAGAGACCACATGACCTTATCGCTCGCTCTTGTAGCGACGGCTACCGCTCGCAGGACAGGTTCCAGATGTAGCAGCACTCTTTTCTTGAGCAAGCCACTCTCTGACCTGCGCTGAACAGGATCTTCACCCTCCAGAGAGGTTCTCTCCAGCAGAGTCTCATATCGCATGCCACCTGCACCATTCAATTCAAACCGCACATCATCGTCTGCAACGCTAAGTATAGTATCGTATAGACTGAATGCTGAAATTACGGACATCACGAATACGGAGTAACGTTTGGCAAAAAGTGTACCGACGGCCGCACTTCCTCTTCCGCCCAATTGAAGCCCTTGCTGCATAGCCTGTTCACGCAATATCAAGTTTCGTTTCTCTTCATTCAGCAGATCCTTCACACGGAAAGGATACTTGGAATCATCGCAGTCCACTTGGATCGTCGTCACAAAAAATTGCTGTAACACTTCCGACATCTCTGAATAATCATGTCTTGGATAATGTCTCATCTATTGAATCATCTCTTCAACTTCGTTGATAATCTCGCTTCGCCCAATCGCTCCCCAGCCCTTAAACAACCAGAACGAGTCTGTCGTATAGACCTGATCTGCACCGACAGCCGGCACTGCCTTCCAGAGTGAGCTTGCGTTGATGTTGTTTACATACTCATCGGCATTCGGGTCAATCTCCAGAACTACGAAATCAGCATCCACATCTGCAATTTTCTCCATGGACAGGTCCTCACGTTGTTCGGCAGGTGTCACAGTCGTTGGCACAAATCCAAGATCATGATACAAAAGTGTGTTGGTTGGATGTCCTTTTGCCGCGTAAATTTGTAAGGTCTTCTCTCTTACACGCAGATAAGCCAACTTTTTTTGATCCAGTTGTTCGATCTTCGCTTTTAATTGCTTCGCCTGCTGCTCTACCTCGGCTATCTTTTCTTTTGCCAGATCCACTTTGTTGTACATCCCGGCAATGGTCAACAGATCCTGTGTCCAATATGTTGAATCATCAACAAAATCCAGCCATTCAGTACCCAGTACAATCGTCGGAGCGATTTTCTCCAACTGATCATACGTACTCTCCGCAGTTCGACTCTCAATAACGATGACATCCGGATCAATCTGAAGGATAGCCTCCAGGTTAGGACTGTCTGCAGACCCTACCGTTGGAATGCCGGCAAGCTGATCTGCAAAGTAAGGCAAATAATCTCCTCCGTAACGAACTTCTACATTAACGCCTGCTGGTTTCTCACCAATCGTCAACATGTGATCGATGTAAGCAGCAGATAATACCACCATACGCTCTATTTTTTGCGGTACAACCGTTGTTCCTTTAAGATGCTCAATCGTTTGCGTACCACTCTCTTCCACAGGCGTATCCTGTTGCGGAGGCGTTGCTTCTGTTACTTCTGATGCCTTGCTACATGCCGTCAGAACGAGCACAAGCAGGGCCAACAGTATCATCGTTGTTGCTCTCTGTCTTACCATTTGTAGTAAATCCCCTCTACTATTTAATAATAATAATCATTATCACTATAGTAGGGAAAAGCATACAGGCTTACCATGGATTATTCCACTCTCTTCTCTTGCACAATATCACCGTAAGGTAACCCCAAGTTGCTCTGCCACATATCGCATGGTCCACATGCGTCCGGTGGGACCCAGCGTTTTGAAAAAAATATCTCCTGCATTATATACATGGCCTTCTTGAACAGCCTTTAATGCCAACCATGCACTGGATTGCTGTAATTGCCTCAGTTGAGCACGTGCGTCTTCTGTGGGATCGACCATTACAAACACATGATCCGCGTCGTATAACTGCAAATCGCAAACTTTGCTCTCTACAGCCCACTGTTGTTCCGGAAAATCACGAGGCAAATAAAATCCCAGATCATCATACAATAGCGCCCCTGTCTGGTTGTTCAATCCATACATTCGGTAGAAATGAGAAGTCACCCGGATGAACATGGCACTCTGTTTCCCCCACCTCGATTGAATGCGTCCTCGAAGAACCCGGCTCAGTTCAGCATGTTGTTCTATCCACTGTACGGCCTGTTCGGTGCGACCCATAATGTCCGCCATATACAGAAGCCTCTCGCCAAAATGGTTGGTATGCTCCAGCATGGTGGTAGGCGCGATACGATTCAGGGAGTCATTTGGCTCCAAACGATCACTTGTAATGATCAGGTCCGGTTGGACTCGCCTCAAATCATCATAGTTCTGATTGAAGCTATCCAGAATAAGTCCCTGATGATTGTGTGCTTGAAGCGCAGGTATGGCAACATGACGAGCCACCCTCTGACCATAGGATAAAGCGGATACTGGCCTCAAACCGAGCGTTATCACATAATCGTCCAACCCGTAATACAAGGTGGCAATGCGATTCACTTTATTTTTCATATACAACGTTGGGGCGATTCCTTCGTTTTTCTTGAAAACTCTGCTGAAATAGTGCTCGTCCTTATAACCCACTTGCTCCGCAATTTCCTTGATTTTATCTGAAGAAAATAACAGCTGCTTGGCCTTTGCCATACGTAGTTTCAGGATATATTCAATCGGGGTCATATTTAATTGTCGTTTGAATGTTCTTATAAAATGATTCACACTGAGCCCTGCCATGCGGGCCATCTGATCAATTCGAATGTCTTCCCTATACTGATGCGTCATATAATCAAGTACCAAATCCATCCCCGCTACAGGGGGTGTTGCTTCATTCACGTGCATCATTAACTGAATCAACAACTGATGCAAAAGATGTTTCCTGCGCGTCTTTTCCAGACTCGTAAACGAGTGTTTTCCACTCATCAGGGTATCCATCATCTCCTGAATATCACGTGTATTGGAAGGAACATTAAGCTTGCCCGTCACAGGGAGATCAAATGCCTCGGTATGCCAAGCATTCCGACGCCGGGTAAGTGTAACACAGGAAAATAAAATGATCTGATATCGGACAGGTGCTTCCATATCCGTCTGAAACTCCACATGCATTCCTGGCTTCAACAAAAACCACTCGTCTTGAGATACCGTATGTACAATGTTATCCATAGACAAAGATCCTTTGCCCGCGATGACCCTGCAAATGGCGAACCTTTTCCAGATCCGACGCTGAACAGCCCCCGGATTGCTAGAGTAATGGCAGACGTGGACAGCAGAGAAATGTAGTTGCTCCAGTTGTTTGATCCAATCATTTTCCTTCATGCTCACGTCCCCTCCCTGTTCTGATCCGATTCTATGTGAACTGATTACACTCTATTTTTCAGCTCCCAATAGTAAATTCTTTATACTATCCAACTGCAACTCCAGTGAATAGGGATCTTCCATGACGAACTCATCCTCTGTACCATCCAAGGAACCATAGGCGTAGACTTGTCCTTTCTGCACAGCAGGCAGACGTTTCCAAACCTCGCTGTTCAGGATCTCTTTGGCGTCCTCACTACCCGAACCATATAAGAAGATATGATCTCCCATATACTCAGGCAGTACTTCAAGGGAGATCGTCTCGAATCCATCCTTCATTTCGAGTGCTTGCTGAGTTGGAGGCAGTTTCAGCATCTCATAGATCGTGGAACTACCATAGTTCCCGCCTTCTGCACCAAGTACATACAACGCTTTGTACCCTATTTGTATGATGGATACGGTCTCGCCTTCTTTAATTACACCATCTATCTGCTTCTTAGTCTCTTCGATATTCTCTTCATATGTCGTGATCCATTGCTCTGCTTCCTTCTCTTTACCAAAAAAACCAGCAATCCGGCGCAGCTTTTCCAGTGGACCAGAAGTTTTATCACCTTCCCAATAAGGTAAAAAGACGGTCGTTGCAATTTTTTCGTAATCCTCAATATTTTTATCAATGGAACCAATGATGAGATCCGGCTCAAGTGACACTAACTTCTCCAGATTCATTGGGAACTCTCCTCCCAAATCCTCAATACCCGCTATAACATCAGCAGCAATGCCAGACTTTTCAATCCATCCTTCGTTCAGCATAAATGTTCTTACACCAACCGGTACAATGCCCAGTTTCAGTAGGTACCCCATATATTGATCTGAAGCAACACGCTGCGGATTGGCCGGGATTACCACATCTCCCCTCATTGTAGAGACGGTACGCGTCTCCGGCTGTGCAGTCGATTTCCCTGCCTCCGTTGCCTGGTTACCCGATTGTGTAGTAGCCGCATTGGTCTCTGTTTGCGTACCACTTGCAGACGGTGCTGGACTGGAACAGGCCGTGAGCAATAGCGTAAGACACAACATCATGCTTAGTGCTGTCATTTTTAATTTTCCTTGCATTATTAATTCCCCTCCAACATTCTTTTGATATTGATAATCAATATCATTATATAGATGGGAATGTAACGAATGAAGGGCATTTTCTTGCATTACACTGGGCAAATCTTGCTTGTTGTTCAATACCAATGGGTGTTTCGACTTGTTTAACCGTTGGCTTACTCCTTTTTTGTAGCGAATTGGAGAAAGCCCTTTTATTTTTTTGAAACTGCGGCTCAGTGAATGTGCATCCGGATAGCCGATCTGTTCTGCAATCTGTTGCAGCGTTGCACTGGTATGCACCAGAAGATGTGCGGCCCTCTCCATTCGAATCTGTCCAAGATACTGGATGGGACTGATGTTTAACTTTTGTTTGAACAGCCTCGACAAGTGCCCCACACTGCATTCCATTGCTTCTGCCATTACGTCAAGAGCTATGGGCTCATGGAGATGAGCTTTCATATATTCAATAGCCTGTGTGACCGTATCCGGTTTATGTGGCTGAATGGATTGTTCGTGTAAGTCTGTCAATAAAAGATATACCCATTGATGAAATAAGGTTTTGGCATGTAACTTTGCAAGCTTAGTAGACTGCTCCCACTCCTGTTTCAATTCCTCCATACACTGATACATGTGTAGCGGACGGGTTGGTACAAGTGCATATTGGTCCTGAAACGGACGTTCATGGTCCATCAGATACTGAATTTCCATCCCACAGGGCAAGGCCAGGATGGCTTTGTACAAAATCATATAATACGCCACGCCCGAATCCGTCTCCATGTTTAAATACGCCTGCTTGCCTCCATGAATGATGTGGAATCCCTCAACAATGTATCTGTGTTGATCCATTCGTATCCGTGCACTTCCGTCGGTGATATATAGATAGGTACTTGCTGGTAGTTGATAATTCTTCAACTTCTCCCCAGGATGCAAAGCGTTTTGGCGTACATCCAGTATTTTGACAAAAGCATGATTCCACAACCTGATGTGATCATTCAAATTCATATCCGCTGTACTTTCCCTCCCGCCATATTACATCGACATACCTTCTTGCTATTCTTTATGAAGAGCCTGTAATTTTCGCTCAGTATGTATATTTCATTTCATTATAAATCAATTGATAACAATTCTCAATAACATGCACAATCAATATTAACTTACCCATTTGGACAACATATATGGACTGCAATGTATACGTAGCGGGATAATAACGCTAGAATCAGCAACATTTTCTAACCTGTTGCAAAATCATAAAAGGCATGATATATTAATTGAGCCATCAATGATTGACGCATCAAATATTGATACATCAATGATTCGAGAGCATCCAAATAATCATTAGGCAATGGCATTGTATACTGCAACATTAATCATTGGTTAACATACGCCGTTGTTCATGATTCAGATTCACCCGGGAGGTCTAGTCATGACACGTATTGTTTCCAAAGAAGAACAAATCATCAATCTGTTGAACGTGTTGGGTAACAAACTCAGTCCCAAGTTCGAACGCTGTACAGGTATCAGTTCCTCTCGCTTTGAAATTCTGCATGAGCTGGATCAGGTCGATGAGATTAACCAATCCATGTTGCAGAAAATCATTAACATTGATAGTGCTGCGATTACACGCCACTTGAAGCAACTTGAGGCGGACCTGATGGTTACAAGACGTAAGAATCCCGATGATAATCGGGTCACTTTTGTTCGTTTGACGGACCACGGTCGGAAGCAGATTGAAGGCTACAAAGCTGAGAAGACCAATTTTATCAACCAGATTTTACAGGATTTCAGTGAAGACGAAGTTCAATCACTCGCCGATTTCCTGGAACGTATGCAGAACAATTTCTAAACCCATATATAGAGGAGAGATCCATGCATGAGTACAATTCAAAGCAAATTCCAAAAAACCAATGATTTTAACGAAATTACCTACGGTCGTCGTTCTGTTAAACTTTACGATCCTGAAGTGAAAATTAGCCGTGAAGAAATGACTGAAATTCTGTCAGAAGCTTCCCGTGCACCATCTTCGATCAATTTGCAGCCTTGGCGATTTCTGGTTGTAGATACAACTGAAGGTAAAGAAAAGCTTGCTCCACTTGCGAGATTTAATCAAAATCAAGTGTTGACTTCCTCCGCAGTCATTGGCGTATTCATTGACATGAAAAACGCGGAACATATGGAAGAAATTTTTGGCAAAGCCGTAGAACTCGGTTATATGCCACAAGAAGTTAAAGATATGCAACTATCAAAAGTATTGCCTTATTATGAAAATATGCCTGCTTCCGCTATTCGCGAAGTTAATATGATCGACGCTGGACTTGCTTCCATGCAATTAATGCTTGTAGCACGTGCTCACGGTTATGATACTAACCCAATCGGTGGTTACGAAAAAGATCAAATTGCAGAAGCATTTGGCATGGACAAAGAACGTTATCAACCCGTTATGTTGATCTCGATTGGTAAATCGGCCAAAGAAGGTCATCCTTCCTACCGTCTGCCAGTAGAAACAATCACAACTTGGGCATAATATCAGGGACGGTTTCCCCTTTCTTAACACATTCCAAACAAACACAATATGGAGGTTATACATTATGATTATCATTCACGCTCATCTGCAAGTTAAACCGGACCAAGAGCAAGCATTCCTCGCAGCTGCGAAAGAACTGATGGCTGCTACACGTCAAGAAGAAGGTAACATCAGCTACGATTTGGCAAAAAGCACAGAACGCGAACAACAATACACGATGATCGAACTGTGGAAAGATGAAGCTGCTACAGCATCCCACAACACAAGCGCGCATTTCCAAGCTTTTGTTCAACAAGCAGCAGCATTCATGGCCGCTCCAATGAACGTTGAAGTATTTGCTGGAGAACAAGTTAAAGCTTAATAGCGCATTAACTGCCATGCTTATAGTGCATGTGAAAAAGCTGCTCTTGGTCATATGACCGAGGGCAGCTTTTTAGTTTCCTTTTGAAAATAAGTTCACTTCAACAAAAAACACGCCAATTAAGGCGTGTTTTCTTCACTCATTGAAGAGGTATTAAACAAGTGAACATGGACTACACTATCCGAGCCGGAGTAATGCTTTGCGGATTGTTAAACACATTTTTCGGGTCATACTTGGCTTTGACTCTCCGCAGTCTGGCATAGTTGGCTCCATAGTACACTGGACCGGAATTTTTGATCCCTTGGTCTGGAACGTTGATATAGGAACCCACAATGTATGGTTGCAATTTCTTGCGAGTATTACGAGCGAGTGCGATATTTTTGGCGGCATGGGAAGGTTTGAGCCACGTACTGGTCCATTCCACATAAAACTTCTCTTTACGCCAGAAGAAGGCGGTTGATCTAGGTGATTTGCGACTTACTGCTCCGCCCCAGTTGAGGAAATAGAACCCGCCTGGCCCCTCTTCCAGGTTCTCCAAAAATGTTTGCATCGATTTAATGGCTTTGTCGGGGAATGGTTTTCGTCCAAAACCGGACGAGAACTGGTTGCTATACCGTTGAGTTTCGGTCGGATCAGGTTGTAATAAGAACTTCACAACTTCCGTGTAAGGTAACAAACGAACAATGGAACTTGTCGGTGTGCCAACACTCGTAATCGGCTGCAATAGACGGAGTGCCTCTGTTTTTGACCCTAGGAACAGCCCCTCCATGACGACATTGCCACCCTTTTTCGGTCCGATGGACAACTCGCTGCCCAGTCTTGTATCCACAGAGGGAGCCCACCTCTGCCATACTTTGAGCACCTTTTCGAATTGAGACCATGGCCAGGTGATCTTAAATACAGTTGCTTTCGCTGGAGCACGGCGCACTTTGAATTTGTAGCGGGTGTATACTCCGAAGTTACCACCGCCTCCTCCCCGCGAGGCCCAAAAGAGATCCGAATTACGATTTTTATTGGCCCGAATCACTTTTCCTTTGGCGTCCACCATCTCTACCTCAAGCAGGTTATCACTGATAAGACCGATCGTACGCTGGAGAGGCCCAATTCCCCCACCTAATGTAATTCCACCGATCCCGACAGTAGGGCTGTCACCAAAAGGAGCTATGAATCCTTGTTTCGCAAGGGTATTTGCAATTCTTCCCACTCGGTTTCCTGTTCCAACAACAACCGTTCCATTTTTTTTATCAAGCTTGATGGAATTCAGATCACTCACATCAATCACAATTCCGCCGTTAACCTGTGAAAGATTCACTTCCAGCGCGTGTCTGCCACTCCGCGGACGAATCGGAACATTGTTTTCACGAGCCCATCGGATAGCATTGGATACATCCTTCGTCCGTTGGGCAAATACAAACACTTTAGGAAATTTGTCCGTATGCGGGTCCCAGTTTTTTCGCGCCGCTTCATATCCTGGATCACCCTTGTAAATAACCCGTCCGGTAAGCTTTGTCGATGATTTCACACGTCCCACTCCCTGCTGAATAATTGTCCTACAGCCTCTGCTGCATCAAGCACTTTATACTGTATGACGGACATTCGCGGAGGGAATGGGCTGGTGCCCTTAATTTCAAGGTTCATGTTTCAGAGGAATCAATTTTGATTAACTTGCGCGCTTCCTGTTCTTTTTCACCATACCAGACGAGCACGTCGGCAAACAGATCCATGATGCGAACAAAGTTCTGCTTATCCGCTTCTGAAATCTGATCTGCATACTTGAAAATCTCATCAAAGCAAAGCTCCCTTACAAATTCGGTATACTTCGCATATACCTCGCGACCTTTCTCCGAAGGTTTGACGTAAATGTCTTTGCGGTTACCGCTTAAATGAAATTTTTCAAGCAGCCCTTTTTCCGTCAGATTCTTCACGTTCTTGGAAAATGTACTGCGGCTTACGCCCAGGCGTGCTGCCATTTCCGACATCTTCTCTTCCTTGTCCTCGGCTTCCAGAATGTATTCCAGCGTCTGAATCTGTGAAGCCGAGAACATCATGTCTGTACCATAACTTCGCTGCAGCTTATAGGTGTTCGAGTACGCATTACCGTATTTGATAATTTTCTCAATCAGTTCCCGATGGTCGCCCATCCAATCTAATTTCATGCGTAATTCCTTTCATATTCAGATTCTCTCTCTTACTCTATTGAAATCAGATCCGTTTTTCAATCCATGTAATCGCTTCTTCAATAACATCATCACGAGTCGGTTCATTAAATATCTCATGCATCAGATGAGCATAAATTTTAAGTGTTTTATCTGTTGAAGCGATATCGCCGTAAAAGTCACGGGAATCCTTTTCGCTGACCAGTCCATCATTGGCCCCATGCAGTACAAGCACGGGATCTGTAAACTGCTTGGCGTTCTCCTTGAGCCATGTTATGCCATTTCCCAGACTGTTAAATAAATCTACAGAGATCTGCTTTTCAACCAGTGGGTCATTCGCGTAAGCGGATACAACTGCGGGATCACTACATACGCCGCTGCCCAGCTCATTTGGGAAATACGTGCCTGTAGGAAGATCCATCGGCAGTTCTCCGGCAACTTTTGTATTGTAACGAGTGAGCGCTCCGGATAGTACGATGCCTTTGACCTTGCCTGGATATTTCGTTCCAAAGGACGAGGTTGCAAAACCGCCCATACTATGTCCGATGACAAACAGCGGAAGGTCACCGCTCTCTTGCAATGCCGCCTCGACAATGACATGAACATCTTCAATTAGATGATCAAATACTTTATAGAAGGTACGCTGTCCCTCGGATCTGGCATGACCCCGATGATCGAAGCGATACACGCTAAACCCGCGCTGATTCAGCTTCTCTGTCAAATAATCGTAGCGCCCTGCATGCTCAGCTAGTCCGTGTACAATAACGACAGCGGCTTTTGCATTTTCTACTGTATCCTTGCTGAAATAAAGCTGTGTACCGTCAAAGGATTGAATCATTGTCTCGATTTTAGTCATCGTTTCCCCGTCCTTTTTGTGGTGTCCAAACATAAGTTCCGAGAGATCGTTTCCTCCGCCCTACCATGGACACGTTTATTATTATTTCTCTTAAAAATAATATTGTTTCTTACGGAAACAATATATCATCCGACATGCGCTGTTGTCTACAACAAATTTAAAGCGCTTTCAAATAAATAGTATCACTACTATGAATCATAAAAAAACCACTAAACACTTGAGAATCCTTGTGTTTAGTGGGGGGCTTTTAGGTTACATTCTAATCATTCATCTCATCAACAGCAGTCTTACCAGCGATTCGCCCAAAAGTAAAGATATCCGTCAAGGCATTACCGCCTAAACGGTTGCCTGCATGTATACCTCCTGCAACTTCCCCAGCCGCATACAGATGTGCAATCGGCTGACCGATTTCATCCAATACGCGAGTTTGGGTGTCGATCTTGATTCCCCCCATGGTATGGTGAACCGCCGGTTTTCTAGGCGTAGCGTAGAATGGAGACTTCTCGACTTTTAAGCTAAACGTATCCTTATGGAACTCCGGATCAAAGCCAGCATCCACATATGAGTTATACTTATCAATCGTAGTTCTAAGAACTTCAGGTTCCATATTGATTTTCACTGCCAGTTCTTCTATCGTATCGGCTCTGAACAAGGTACCTTCTTCGACTTGACGGTCTATCTTTTCCTGGCTTGTGTTCGCTGCCGTTTTCTTGATCTCGTCATCCGCAATCAGGTAAAATAAACTCCCCTGCTCAATAGCCGCTTTCGTTAAGACATCTCGTCCAGAGAATTCATTAACAAATCGTTCTCCCTTTTTATTAACAATGACAAAGTTTTCAGGAGGTACTTGCAACCCACTGAACAGCTCGCCCGTATCCGGGTCAGCTACAGGCATCATTTGAGTGAAGCCCATGCCTGTCAGCGCTGCTCCTGCACTCTTACCTAGCGATATTCCATCACCAGTCATCGCATAGGAATTTGTTGTTTTGATATCATCGTCAATATGGCTCCAGTATGTGTTGTATTCCTTGAGCATCTGTGTATTTGCACCAAAACCGCCGCTGGCAAGCACAACGGCTTTGGCATGAATGGTTATTTTCTGACCATTGACACCTGTTGCGATAACACCTGTTATTTTTCCATCCTCGATGATCAATTGTTTGACCGGGCTATCTGTAATAATTTTTCCTGAATGCTCTTCTACATATTTGCTAAGTGCAATGATAAAGGCAGAGCCATAACTTTTGACAGGTTTATGGCCACGACGCCAAAGGGCACCCACTGGAGCAAATACGATACTCTTATCATACTCAACCCCGATATCCTCAAGCCACGTTACACTTTCCAAGGCACGGTCTGTAAGTACTTTGACCAGATCGTATTGTCCATAGATCATGCTCCCATTCAGGTCTGTACGTTTGCCCCCAAAATACGTTTGCATTCTGTGAAGAAGCGGGGAGTCGAATAAATAAGCCTTTTCTGTGCCAAACTTATCCTGATATGCAGTAAACTCTTCTTTGAGTGCATGGAAATCATCTACATATTCTGGATGGATCAAGCTCTCATCGGTACTTAATAAATTCTCAATCGTCTGTCTTTCCCCTGGATTCTCAGTGAACTGTTGTTGCCATACAGGATCTGCAGCATTGACAGGACCACCTGAGCGGATCGTATTTCCCCCAACAGCAGGATATTTCTCAAGTACAATCGCACTTGCTCCTTGTTGTAAAGCTGTAGCAGCAGCACTGAGTCCTGCGCCACCTCCACCTACAACGACCACATCGCAAGTGTATTCTTCGTCATCTTTCATCTGGCTGCTAGCAGGTTTTGGACGTCTTTTCAGGATGTCAGGATTCACTCCGGCAAGCTTAACCGCTTTGGCTACACCATTGATGACAGCATTACTGGTTTCAGAAGCACCTGAGAGAGCATCTACATTCAGCGTCTGTCCCTCAATGATTTTATTCGGAATTCTTACAAAAACAACATCGGCGATCCCTTCCGTTTCACCCTTCGAATCGATATCGATGCTTTCAATTCTATTTTCACTAAAGGATACCTTCATCGGCAGATTGCCACTGTGACCTATGGCATTGATCTCATACACACCGGGTCTATAGGTAAACTCCTCTTCTTCGTTGAGCTGATTTGAAATTTTGGCAAACCGAAGGAACCGCAGGAAACATGTTTCCAGGAAATCGATCGTTCCCTCATTGTTCAGGTTGCCTGATTCGTCAAATGCTTTATGTGCGCTGCCAAGCAAAAATTCATACCCTGGCATCACGTTAGCTTCGACACCTGGTGCATCCAGAATTTGACGAAGATGCAGCTGTGCACGCGAGGAACCTTGTGTTCCCTGTGACGCACCTATGATCATCACGGGTTTTCCAGCCAGCGGATGGATTTCAAAGCTCAACCATTCCAGCAGGCTTTTAAGGGATGAAGGGATGGAATGGTTATATTCTGGAGTCGCAATAATGACACCATCACTTGCGATAATTTTTTCATTAAACGATTGTATAATTACACTGTTTGTTTGGTTATCGGACTGATTAAACATCGGAACATCTGTAATATCGAGGATCTCAATGGCTGCTCTGGACTCAAAATGCTTTTGTATGAACTGAAGCAGCTTGCGATTATACGATTTCTTTGCATTTGTGCCAACGATTGCTATGATTTTCATTGTAGTTAGCCCCCTACTCTTGCCAGGAAAATTTTTTCGTTTTTTTCTTCAACGTCCTTTTTGATAACAGTTCCGTAGTGATCTCAGTAAACAAAATAAACTCATTGAAGATTTCGTCAAGCTCCGCTACTTTGTCAGCGTCAATGAGATTACCACTGCTATCAAATGCACTCTGTGATTTTCCCAAAAGAAACTCGCTGCTAGGCATCAATCTCGCACCAAGCTCAGGGGAATCCAGGATTTGTCTAAGATGCGCTTGTGCTCTGGAAGAACCGAGTGCACCATGTGAAGCACCCACAATCAGAACCGGCTTGTCTTTCAAGGTTTGAGTGGTATAACTGATCCATTCCAGCGCACTTTTCAGAACAGCCGGGATTGCATGGTCGTACTCAGGAGTAGCAATAATGATGCCCTTTGCTTTAGAGATCTGATCCAGTAAGTCTTGTACGTTCACAGGAATATCAACTTCAGCATCCTCTAATTCATCTTTTTCAATAAAAGCAGGCAAATCCTTAATTTCAAACAAGTCAATCTGGGCTTCACTAGCAAAATGCTTTTGCATAAATTGAAGTAGCGTCCGGTTGGTTGACACATCCGAATTTGTGCCTACGATAGCTAAATAGTTCATCATAATCCCCTCTCTGTCATTCGAGATGATGTTCGTAAATGTCAGACTCGTTCTTTCGGCCTAACTCTAACATATCAAAGCTCAAATGATCTAATAGTTATTCATTGCAGTTTGATAACTAATTTGTTATAATCACCTCAAATTCAAAGTTTGTTACTTTTTTCACAAAGGGTGAGGGACATGTCTAAGTTAGAATCTCAAGATATCTTGTGTTACATTGACAGCCTATTAAAATACAGCAACTATAGCAGGGCTGCCCAGTCCCTTTACATATCTCAGCCCTACCTCACTAAGGTTATCAAGAAAATCGAAAGTGAGTTGGGCTGTGAGCTAATCACTCGCAACAAACTTCCGTACCGATTAACCGAGCAGGGGAAAATATATTATCAATACCTAACGTCACTCGAACATTGCTACGCCAAGCTTATAAGGGAAATCTCATATGTATCGGATCTCGACAACAAAGTGCTACGGATCGGCATTCTTCCGAGCCTCGGTGCGTACTTAACGCCCCTTTTTTTACCAGCTTTTCTGGAGATTCATCCTGCTTATAAAATTAATCTTGTCGAGGATTTACCTGAAAAAAATGAGAAACGTCTCCAAAATAATGAGCTGGACTTCTGGATTGGGCAAAATTCAAGCAGTATCTCCCCTAACTTGAACTCGTTTAACTGGGGTAGGCACAGTTACCAGGCCATCATTCCGCGTTGCTGCGAATTATATCAAGAGAATGTTGCAATCATCCCGGAGGGCACGATTGAGATCAGCACCATTTTGAATCAACAGCTTATTCTAACGTCCAAGGGTTCGGCAATCCGAAAACAGATTGATCAATTGCTCAGTGTTTACAAGATACAGCCTAATATCGTGATGGAGAGCAAAGAAATCTATACGGTACTGAAGCTGGCAAAGCATAATTTAGGTCTGACCTTTGTGCCTGAAAGCATCCATATCAAAGAGTGCCCTTCGGAATACAACATCTATCCAATCCCTATAGAGAAGATGAGTCTGGATTATTTTATAGCCCATCATGGAGAAAAAAAGCTGAATAGCGTGGATCATGACCTCATCCATACTTTTCTCAATCACGGACAACAATGTGCAATATAGGAGGCTATCATGAAACCTTTTACGAGAACGATACCGCTCATGGGAACGAACATATCCCTCTATATTGAGGGGACAGATGCTGAAGAGCTTGCCGAGGAAGCAGTGAATATGCTCATCCGTTATGAACAAGTGTTTAGTGCCAACAGTGAGTACTCGCAGCTTGCCATGCTAAAAAAAGAAGCCGCATCACATCCGCTTAGAGTAGACAAGGAACTGTATGATCTTATTAAGATAGGCAAAGAACACAGCCTGAATAAGGATTCTTTTCTGAATATTGCGATAGGGCCTTTGATCAAATTGTGGAGAATTGGTTTCCGCGAGGCACATGTGCCGGAGGATACAGAGATTAAAGCGGTGCTGGAGCTCTTGAATCCGGAGCATATACAGCTTGACGATGAGCAGCAAACGGTTCATTTATTCAAAAAGGGCATGGAAATTGACCTCGGAGCGATTGCTAAAGGTTATTTTGCCGATCAAGTTATGTCATTTTTCAAGAAAAACGGAGCTACATCAGCTATGGTCGATATGGGCGGCAATGTTCTGGTTCATGGCGATTCTCCCACCGGGTCCAGTCACTGGAAAGTTGGAATCCAAAATCCCTTTTTACCTAGAGGAAATGCAGCAGCACTCGTTAGTATACGGGAGCAATCCGTCGTTACATCAGGAATATACGAGAGAGTTTTAGAGAAGAAAGGGGGTCAGTACCATCATATATTTAACAGCGGAACAGGCTATCCAATCGAAAGTAATATCGCTTCTTTAACGATTATTGCGGATAGATCGCTCGACTGCGATATATATACTACAGAATTATTTGGGTTAGATGCGGTCTCCATTATTCATAAAGTTAATAATATGAAGGATATCGAGGCTGCCGTAATCACGACGGATGGAAATCTGGCCTATACCGATAATCTTAGGGGAAAAATCCATCCGATATCAGGGTAAAGTTATGAGATTGTTGATTGGCTACATTTCCGAAAAAGATGGTAGAGGCAACAAGCTAATTTTTCCTTTTTACACAGGTCACTCAGATGACAGAATAACTTTCCTATCGCTGTTATACCCAGATTTTTTTGATTCCCTAGGAGCATCCAAAACCTTTAAAGCTAAAAAAACCGCCATTGAAGGCGGTCTAAAAATGCTCATTCTCTGCAGCTGTTTACAAACCGTATGTATATCAGAGCGTTTCCATCAATTTCTGAATTTTAGATTCAGAAATTAAATATACAGGGCCTAAGATATCAATTTTACCATCCTTTACACGAATAGCACTCTCCTGCTCTGCCGCATAAACATTCATCTGTTCAGATAGTGGAAACAGGTATCCTTTAACAAACGTGCTGTAGTCGCGTCTAGCATGAGATTCATAGGCAAAATAATTAAAGCTCAGACCCTCATAAAACGTAGTTGTTTCATCCTTAGGATTAGTATCAGCCGAAGATATCCATTTTGCAGCCATATTTAATGCACCGGCACTTGCACCGAGGATAACGGCGTTACTGTTCTTAATAATATCGGATAGTTCATATTCCGCCAAAAACTCGTGCTGCTGAACAGGATATCCTCCACACATAAAAATGACAGAAGCGTTCCGAATCAACTGATGAGCCTCTTCTTTCTGCATACGATAATCAATGAAGTGATATTCATCAAAACTAAGGTTAGCCTGCGTTAACCAAGTCCATTCCGTAATATCCTCAAAGTTCACTTGCTCTCCTTCATAATCAGACGGCTTAGCGCTTATCATCACAAGCGATTTTCTATCTGTGATATCCTCATGTAACCGCCCGACCAGCTTTTCTGGAAAAAAATCATTAAACCAACTGAAATAATAGTGAGTACTCAAACGTTATTACCTCCATATGTATAATTGACATGCTCCTATTTTTAAAATTAAACTTAAAAGACAACTCTCCATTATCATAACATCGAATTGAAAGATGAGAGTAGTTCTATTTCCGAAAAGCAGTATGTCTGTTGCCCTATTCAGAACTGATCATCTTATAGGATAATATAGAGTATATATCAACTTTATATAAGGGATGGGATGACAATGAGTACGCTTCAACCGATTATCCATGTCTTGAAACATTCGTCCGATGAAGACGTCATAGAACAGTTTTTCGAGTACGAGTCGTTAATCTGGATTGATTGGAGAGAAGACGAGGGAGATATCATCCATTACTTTAACGGCCAACTGCCGGAATCTCACCAAATCCAGTGTAAAATTATCCAAATCGACAAACCAAGGGGCGTCGATATCGTGTTAAGTTCGGACGAGCGTACGCTGACGATTCCGTTCGCCAATGATTGGACTGATCGGGACAGTGCCGTTCGGGCTATGGAGGAGATGATCGCTCCCCAATATCAGATTCGATGGTTTATGGAATCCCTGGGCAGTGACACGTTGGCATTTCTATTATTGTCAACGGAGCAGTGGACGGAGTTAGAGAAGCAATTCGGCAAAGAAAAGCTGGAATTCCACTTCCAGCCGATAACGAGCAAGAGCATGATGTTTTCCCTCGACGTGGATGACGTATTCAAATTAATTGAGACAAGGCAAAAAGCGCGTACCTCTGAATAGACAACAAAAACTCTTCCTTGTACACTGAGTTCCCCAGTATTCCAAATAAAAACGCCATCACGTAATGTGATGGCGTTTCTCTATACTTAATGTGTCTACATCAAACCCAACAAATTATAGATCATCACTGCTGCTTCTGCACGGCTAGCATTCTTCTTCGGTGCAAACTCATCGTTACCTACACCGTTTATTATGCCTGCTCCTTGTATTGCCTTTACCGCTTGCTTCGCATAACTTGCGATGTTTGCTTCATCCTTGAAGGCTGTAGCTTCACCACTTGTTAACGCTAGTTGCTTAATTTGGACAGCCTTGTATACCATAACCGCCATATCTTCTCGCGTAATGTTCTCATGAACTCCGAATCGTCCATCTGGTTTCCCGTTCACAATCCCCAGCTTCTGCGCGGTTGCGATATTTCCATGGTACCATTCTCCTTGCTTCACATCACTAAAACTTGTCGTTGCCCTCTCATCCGATAGCTCAAACATATTCATCAGCATGGTGATGAATTCTGCTCTTGTCACTTGACCATTCGGATTAAACTCGCCGTCACCTACACCCTTCACAATGCCTCTTGCTCCCAATGCTGAGATCGCATCCTTTGCCCAGTCTTGGGTCACATCCTTAAAACTCGTTGCAACATACGCTACCGTATACTTGCTTAGATACGTTGGCTTGAACTCTACTTTTCCTGTCGCTGCATTGTATTTACCATTCGTCACCACTCTTAACTCTCCGTTGTCCTTCACATCGTATACAACGACGTTGTTTGGATTTTCGCCAGCCTTTAGTGTGTATGGCAATTCAATCACGAGATCATCTCTGCCATCAAACTGTGTAAGTTTCTTACCATCAATCGTTAGCTCGATATCGTATACGACCTCACCGTTCAGCTGAGCTTGTGCGCCAGCTGGCAGTTGATTAGCTGCAATTTTCTTAATCGACAATCCTAACGTTTTCCCTGCACTTGTTCCTGTTCCAAGCAGTTCGGTTGCCACTGTTACGACTGCAGAGCCTATGTTGATCTCGATGCGATCTACCGTAGAAGATCCACTTGTTAAGCGCGCATCTACTGCGAGCTCCATCGTTAGCCCGTTCAAGCTTGCATCAGCTTCAACTTGCATGTGTAACTTACCGCCTGTCGTTTGATCAAGCGCACGCTTCATTGTATCCGCACTTAACTTCACTTCAGAAGTACCGCTCTCATTTACAACTGGTTTAATGTTTATTTGGCCGTTGTCCATGACCACTGGCTCATTTCCACCTGGAGCTGGTGGTACTGTAGGTGCAGGAATGTTACCGTCACCGCCACCATTTCCATTACCACTGCTTGGTGCTTGTGGTGTTCCATCAACCAATGGTGTTACCGTTACCGTAGCGCTAGATGATAAACCACCATCCACTGTAGTTACTGTAATCCTTGCTGTTCCTGGTGCCACCGCTGTTACTTGACCTGTCGCACTTACAGTCGCTACAGCTGTATCGCTAGAGCTCCATGTTACTGCTTTTTTCGTTGCATTAGCTGGTGTTACCGTAGCTGTCAATTGCACTGATTGACCTTCTACGATTGACAACGTCGTTTTGTCCAAGCTAATTCCGCTAACGGGTACGTTCTTCCCGTTGAGTGCATCATACTCACTTTGTGTAATTGGAATTACCGTTCCGTGACGCGGACTAGCTGGTAAGTTGTAGTTAGAAGATAATGTCCAGACACCTGATGCAAGATTTGTTGTCTCGAATGGAACATAACCTCTTCCACCAAACTCATCTACGAATAAATACCATTTTTCATCGGTATTCGATTTGAAGATCGTTGGACCCTCGACCCATTTGATGTTACCAACGCCTTGATTAATCATCTTGAAGGTTGGATCTAAGATCGAGTCACCCACCTCTTGGAAGATCATCTTACCAAATGGTGCAGAAGCTCCGTTGTTTTGCTCATCTTTCGTAAAGCGATACACCTTTCCTTCATGCTCAATCATCGTTGTGTCAATGATTGAATATCCATAATCCAAATATACTTGCGGTTCAGTAAACGTATAGAAATCTCTTGTCTTGCTATACATCATTTTTTGATAAGCATCGCCTGTATGGGATGCGTCATCAAACATTCTTGATGCCCAAAATACGATATATTCACCTGTTGTGTTGTCGTACATAATTTCTGGTGCCCATGTATTACCCGCTTCTTCCGGTGCAACCTCTACCATGCGTTGATCTGTCCAGTTGACTAGATCATTAGATTCCCAAACCATAATGGAACGACTGCCCCATGTGTGTGCTCTGCCCCAGTTACCATTGCCGTTAATTTTCAGATCGGTAGCGATCATGTAGAACTTATCACCTTCAGGCGAACGAATAATGAACGGATCACGTACACCCTTCTCCCCTAAGGTAGAGGTTAATACAGGTTTACCATTATTTAATTCTCGCCAGTTCAACGGATCATTGCCGTTACTTAGTGCAAAGTGAACTTGCTCACCTGTTGCAGTACCTTCTCCAGTGAAATATGTGAAAAAGTATCCCGCATATTTTTCATCAGCAGGCAGTTCCTTCACATTCGCAATGAATTCCTTCGTCGTGGATGCTGAATTTAATGTAATCGTAGCTGTAAGCTTGACGTCTACATTTCCACTACCGTGTACCGGACGTTTTACTTCTCCAGTAACTGAAACGAGGTTTGGTTGAGCAGAAGCCCAAGTAATCGTTGTTCCATATAGACCAGATGTTGGTAATGCCAGATGACCTCTTACATCATTAATGTTATGAACGACTAGCGCTGCTTTTGCTTCATCTACAGAAGTGACATCGTTTGGCAATGCCTTAACCGTCAACTGAAAAGTTTTGTTAACTGTCTCTGTACCATCTGTAAATACTGCTGTTAACGTTACAACTTGATCACCTGTTGCGTTAGCTGGTCTGGTTACGACACCTGTAGTTGAGATGACATTCCCCTTATCTGAAGTCCAGCTTATTGTTGTGCCATAAACACCTGATGTTGGCAATGTTACATTGCTTATAATCGCATCTTTTGATGCATTAGCAGCAAGAAGATCATGAATCGTTAATTTCTCTGTCGCAGCTGATACAAGCATGCCCTCCATCAAAGCAATCTTCTGATCTGAATGGGCCTTAAGTGATGTAATATCTGCCGCAGTCATCGCACCATCATAGATTTGGAAGTCTGCAATCATACCGCCGAAGTATGGATCAGCTGTATAAAATGACTTACCGATGGTTCCACTACTGCCTGAAGTATTTTTTATTTGTTCTAGTGTCATTCCATTCGTTGAGCCTGATGCAACAGCAACACCATCGATATAAAGCGTTAGTGTACCATCCGTGCCTGAAACAACAGTCGTAACGACTTTCCATTCATTATTCTTTAAGCCTGTGGTAGAAGTTGAAGACTCATTATTCCAAGCATTCGTCGCGATACCTAAACGAGCTAGACCGTTAGCGTTATAACGTGGTGTGAAGTACGTATAGTGCGTATTATTGTTTGGTCTTCCTAATGCATATAACCACTCCGCAGCGTTTTTACCGCTCCAGTTCACAATGGATGAAACGGTCATATCCGTTAAACCATCGAGAACTCCTTGTGGTAGTTCTACATAAGAGTTAGTTGTGCCACCAGTAAAGCTTAGTACACCAGCATCTTGTGTACGAATCCATTCTGCTTTAGACGGATTCATCCATTTTCCGTTGAAGTTTCCTGTTTGGTCAATAACCGTTGCACCATCAATATCATCCATATTGTAGTGAAGAATGAGCTCTGCCCCAGATGGCTGCTCTACTGGAGGAGTAACGTCTTCATCAGCTAATGTTGCAATCTCTTCAATGGATAATGCACGATTATAAATACGGAAATCATCAAATTTACCATCAAATAAACTATGAGAGCTGTTTCTCGATTTACCAATATAATTCATCGTTGTTTCCAGTAACATTCTCGGCTCAACGTTAAATGTCGAGCTACGTTTAACCTCTTGACCATTCACATACAATACTGCATCAAATTCATCCATTGTAATTGCAACATGCTGCCAAGTCTTCGTTGGTAATAACCCGGAATTTCTCACCGCATATTTATATTCTGATCCCAGTCGCGTGCTGTCATTGCTAAATTTCTCCGTAAAAGGTGTTACGACAGCAAACTCTAGACTACCTGTATCACCTTGTGTGCTCAAGTACATGGTGTTGCGGTTAACCTGTCTGCCTGTGTCGGAAGCAAAATCAAATATTCTTTGATTCGCTTGATTTCTGTCCATTTGAACCCATGTAGAGAACGTAGCCTTCTCAAGATTCAAGGATTGAATCAAGTTATCTGGCAGCTTCACATATCCTGTTGAACCATTAAGCTCTAGTGCACCACCCGTTTTACCGATGCGATCCTCTTCATTAATCGTTGCTCCACCTACTAGTGTTGCGTGATGACCATTACCAGAAATGTCATTCAACGTTGTACCATTCACTGTATTTTCATCGAATGAGTAATGTACAACCGGGTCTGTTGATGGTGCTGGACCTTTCCATGCATACTTCTCTTGCAAAGCATCATACTCTGCACGTGAGATTGGAATTACCGTCCCGTGTCGTGGTCCTGGCGGCAGTGCATATTTATCACTACTTAATACATTGTTCATATATTGCGTGCTACTATCCAGATCTGTTGTATATCGAACATGATATGGCCATGAATCAAGGAACAGATACCATTTGTCTTTATTATTATCCTTAAAAATCGTTTGCCCTTCGTTGTTTCCATTATTTCCGATCAAGCCAAGTTTATTATCACGTGTACCCGGAACAGCGTTGTATTGAAGGCCGTTTGCTGCAATACCGTCCTTGTCATAATAAAAAGTTGGTGCTTTCTCCACATACACTTTAGTATTCACTTCTGATTTGGTGAATCGGTACAACATATCATTATGCTCAATAAACGTTGTATCAATGGTCGGAAGTGACTCATCAATCATGACCTTTGGCTCAGAGAAGTTGTAGAAATCTCTTGTTGTTGCGTAGTACATCACATTGTACTGACCTGCAGGTCTTCCGTTATAATCACCATATGTCTCTGTATTTTTCATCGATGATGCCCAAAATACGATATACTCTCCAGTTACTGGATCATAGATAGCTTCTGGTGCCCACGTATTTCCTCCAGTCTTAGGAGCAACCTCGATTATACGCTGCTCGCTCCAATGAACGAGATCCTCCGACTCCCAAATCATCATGTAATGACTACCCGTAATTTGAGCTTGGTCGAAATTTGTACTTTCGCCCATTTTCAAATCGGTTGCCAGCATATAGAATTTATCCCCTTCTGGAGACCGTATAACGAATGGATCCCGAAGTCCTTTTTCACCCATATCAGATTGAAGGATCGACTTACCATTATTCAACCCTTTCCAGAACAATGGATCTTCAGCTGTAGCGAAGGATATCTCTTCACCACCCTCATATTCACCTGTAAAGTACGCAAAAAAGTAAGCATCATGCTGCACTGGCGCAGTTGCTTGTTTAATCGTAACGTTAAACGTAAGCTGTTTAGAAGCTGCACCATTCGTAATTGTAGCTATTAGCGTAACGGGCGTATCCATAGCTTGACGGCTTACCCAGCCTAGCTGTGTAGCGTTACCAGCCGCTTCAGCCGTTCCTTTAATAACTGCCGGTCTGCTAGATACCCATGTAATTGTGGAGCCTTGTTCACCTGTAGCAACAAGACGTAAGTTACCTTTAACGTTGTCAGCATTGTAGATCTCTATTTGTTCAGCGTCCAGATCAACCTTCTGCTGATCATCGAATTGCTTCAAGATCGTAACAGGGAATACAGCTGTAGTTGATACGCCTTGATACGTTAAAGTAGCCGTAAGCTCTGCCTGAACATTACCTGCTTCAACAGCTGGACGTTGTACAGTACCATGGTTAGAAATGACAGTAGGATGACTGGAACTCCAAGTAATGCTCACGCCATTTTTACCGCTTGTCGGTAATGTAACGTTTCTCGTTATCTTATCGGTGCTTTTATCGCCTTCACCTAAGTAACGACTGATGTCAAGTTGATTCGCGGCATCATCAACAGTGAGCTGACGTATTTTTGAGATGTGAGTTGCTCCCTCTTGTTGATATAACTCGCCTACTTCTTGCTCCGTCAACGCGCGATCATATACTCGAAAATCAGCTACGCTACCTTGTAGATATGGATCATTTGAGAAGATTGATTTACCGATAAAGCCAGAGAAAGTAGCATCCGGATTAATAATTTCTAACAGCTTTAGTCCTTTTGCATTACCCGAAGCAACCTTAGCTCCATCCACGAATAACGTTATCCTATTGCTAGCTTCGGACAAGGACACCGTTACATGCTTCCACTGCCCACCGATCACGTTTGAGTTTGCGCTACCTGTAACTAATGCTTCGTTTGGCCAGCCATTTTTAGAGATACCTGTAGCAATCATATTACCTGATCCACTACCGTGACGTGGTGTTACGAAGAAATATTTGTTCGTTTCTGGTGTTAATACCGTACCCAAACCGAAGATCCAGCGATTCGTCCCATCATTCGTCCAGTTCACGATTGAAGATACTGTAATCTCATTCAGACCGTGTAGTAGATCTAGTCCATTGGAGCCCTTAGGAATCTCAACATGCCCACTATTCGATGTAGAGCTTCCACCATTGAAGGAAATAAAGCCAACCTCACTGTTTGAAATGAATTGTCCATTGTTTGGATTTCTAAATATTCCGTCAAATGTAACTGCCTTATTGGCAACATCCTTCAGTACGAGTTGACCGTCTACTTCTTCGGTCGTTTTCATGTTGTAATGAAGAATAAGATCATCTTTTAGCGATTTTCCCTTAACGGTAACGGCTGATGTAGCTGTAAACTCTCCATCTTCAGTCTGTACCGTCATTGTGGCTGTACCTTCACTAACAGCTGTAACTTTACCCGTTGAATTGACAATCGCTACACTGGAATCACTAGATGTCCAGATAACTCTTTTATTCGTTGCATTTGAAGGTGAAATCGTAGCGACTAATGTCTCGCTGTCCCCCGCTGATAGAACAAGTGTAGATTCATTAAGCAAGACATTCTTAACGGCAATCTGCTCAACAGAGTCATCCTTAGGTAGTAAGGTAACAATGAACTCCTTCGTTGCCTGGCTTCCACCTAATGAAATGGTTGCAGTTAACGTCACTTGTTGCTCCATTTCTCGTAAGAACACTTCACCAGTTGGACTAACCGCACTCTCATCACTAGAAGTCCATGATATCATTGCACCATTCTTATCTTGAGTAGGCAGTACAAGAGATTCAGTAACTGCCGATATATCACCTAACGTTAGCTCTATTTTGCCTTGTTGTACTTGCTTTTCATTAAACGATTGTTCATATACTACAGCGATATCTTCATTATTTAGTGCCTCTCCGTAAATTCTTAAATCTTGAAAGCTACCCGCAAAAGTAGCATCCCCTAAATAATTGGAGCGCCCGATGTAAGCATGCAAATCCGTACCAAAGCTTGCTGTTGTTTTCTCTTTGGCGGTCGTGCCTATACTTACACCGTTAATGTAACCTGTAATAGAGCTTTCTGTAATAACCGTTGTATAGTGAACCCATTGACCTTCGTACTGTGACGTAGAAGTGCCTGATACCCCTACCTCAGTCGTCCAAGGCTGGTCAACATTATTGCTATTCGTAAATACGGACTTAAAATCACCACTTGGATTCGATGGATTAAACATCCAGTAATTCGTTGGAAAGTTACTGCCAGCTGCTGGCGTACCATAGAATAATGCTGAGTAGTTCCCACTCCCCGTGTTGCTCTTGATCCATACAGATATCGTTGTATTTTCTTGATTATCAAACATACCAGTAGGAAGCTGAACGTAGTTCGTATTACTATCTGTTCCCCCAGGTAGAGTGAGACCATCGGTGTACGTAATGTTTCCTACGGCCGTTCCATGCTTTTCATTACCTGATATATCCTGTACATCCTCAAGCAATGGATAATGCGCCAACATCGTTGGTGTTATTGTGTCCGCTGAAGCTTGATTGCTAAATGGCAGAACAAGATTAAACCAGCTACTGAAGGTCATAAGTAAAACTAACATTAGGATTGTAATTTGCTTCCGCATAGCATTCTTCCCTTCGAT
>NZ_MKZL01000032.1:0-29107 GCF_002803315.1 Paenibacillus sp. GM1FR
GAGTGAAAGTGACAAATAACACTGAGCCTGAACAGCCCTGCTGTCAGGCTAGCGTCTTTAGGCGCAGTTTGGCAACAGGGGGTTATACCCCAAGAGCAAACCACCCGTTGGACGGGTGGTCCTGATTTGAGTTGAAACTGTACACAGGTTTTCATATGATTATTTATATTACATTTAGTGTAATTAATCCTGTCGCTTTTTTATAAAGAAATGGATATCTACTTAGGATGTAAAGCCAGTTCGTGTTAGCGGAATGGCTTTTTTTAATGGTCTTTTACCGAAATATCTACTGTTTTCAGATTCCACACCTTGTGCAAAAACTACATATACGGCTCCGTATTTCCAGTGTTTACAAGCGTTTATGCATCCTGAAGGTAAAGATAAAAACAACATATATACGAAAGAGGGAGGAGAAATATAGAATAAAGGCAAGCCATTACAGGCTCGTAGTGTGCGAGAGATCTATGATAGATAATATTACATTTCATCACGTCGGTAAAACCTTGAAACCTGCAAACCTTAGAATTCAGTATGATGGCTGTAGACATCAATACCATGTCCCATGCGTATATGTGGGTTTTGACTTTAAGGTCTGTTTTCTAACCTAAGTTCGGATCTGACATCTTTCAAGTTCATGTGATGAAACTCTCAATGACAACTACAGGAGGGAAATAGGTCAAATTCTACATGTTTTATACCCGCGAAATGACAATGACAAGCTGGCAACAAAAGTGTAAACCCCTGTTGTAACAGTATATTCCGTGATTTTAGAAGTGAAGATGGAAATGGCATATTTACGGATTCGAAAATGATCCATAAACTCAGTATGTAAGCGTTACCAATTAAGAGGGGGAACAGAGCCGCTCGTTATGGAGACGCGGTTCGGAACTCCTTCTTATATTAAAAAAGGAGTGCTTCGCTCTTCCTCACAAACGGCCGGATTTTCATTAGAAAAGGAGGAAACAACTGATGCAGCTAAATGGGGAGTCTCCCTCGACGCAAAACTTAACGGTAAACACGATTCCGAATAGCAAGAAAAATAAATTATGGAGAAGGACGATTCGGAACTGGGAGTTGTATCTGTTTATTGCGCCAGCCTTTTTATACTTTCTGATATTCCATTATGGTCCGATGTACGGCATACAAATTGCATTTAAAAACTTTATCCCAACGCTTGGTGTCACAGGAAGCCCATGGGTCGGATTCGATCATTTCATCCGTTTCTTCAATTCGTATTATTTCTGGGATTTACTATGGAATACCCTTAGCATCAGCTTGTATGAGCTGGCTATAGGTTTTCCACTGCCGATTATTCTGGCGTTAGCGTTCAATGAAGTGAAGGATTCCTTCTTCAAGCGTACGGTGCAGACCGTCACGTATGCACCGCATTTCATTTCGGTCGTGGTGATGTCGGGGATGATCATTACCTTTTTATCACCCTCGTCAGGCATGATTGTCAATTTGGTACAGGCCCTTGGATTCCAGGCACCTCAATTCCTGACGGACCCTGCGTGGTTCAAGACAGTGTATGTACTATCAGGAGTCTGGCAAAGTGCAGGCTGGGGCACCATTATATACCTTGCCGCTCTATCGGGTGTGGACCCGCAACTACATGAAGCGGCTGTGGTGGATGGTGCGAGCCGTTTCAAACGGATTTTGCATATTAACATTCCAGCGATCATCCCTACGATCACCATCTTGTTAATTCTGAATATGGGCAGTATTCTGGGCGTCGGATTCGAGAAAATCCTGTTGCTGCAAAATCCGCTGAACATGGGCTCGTCCGATGTCATCTCAACATTTGTCTATCGATCCGGTCTGGTCGATGCGCAGTACAGTTTCTCTACGGCGGTGGGATTGTTCAACTCCGTAGTGAATGCGATTCTGCTTATTACCGTGAATCAGATTGCACGCCGCACCAGTGAAAACAGCCTGTGGTAAAAGGAGGGAATACACATGTCATCCGCTGTGAAAGAAAGCAGAAGTGATAAATTGTTCTTATTGTGCAATTACATCTATCTGACGGTAGCGCTCGTCATTGTGCTGTATCCGCTGTTATACATCATCAGTGCTTCAATCAGTGATCCCAAATATGTAGCCTCTGGTGAGATGTGGCTACTGCCAAAAGGGATTACGTTTGAAGGTTACGCCCGGGTGTTTGAGAACACCAACATCTGGATTGGGTACAAAAATACGATTATCTATACCGTTGTAGGCACCATCGTTAACCTGATTGTTACACTACCGGCAGCCTATGCGCTCAGCCGCTCGGACTTTGTGGGACGAGGATTCTTCATGGCGATGTTTATGGTAACGATGTTCTTCGGCGGAGGGCTTGTCCCAAGTTACCTGCTGGTCAAGGATCTTGGTATGGTGAACAGCATGTGGGCACTTATTCTGCCCGGGGCTGCATCCATCTGGAATATTATCGTATGCCGGACGTTCTTCCAATCGACCATTCCCAAGGAGTTACAGGAAGCGGCGCATATTGATGGGTGTACCAACACCCGGTTGTTCATCAAGATTGTGCTCCCGCTTTCGATGCCAATCATTGCAGTGATGGCGCTCTTCTATGGAGTCGGACACTGGAACAGCTATTTTAGTGCCATGATCTATCTGAATGATTCCTCCAAGTACCCGCTGCAGCTCTTTCTGCGCCAGATTCTGGTGCTTCAAGAAATGGCGGCTCAAGGGGGAGGCGCTATCGATACGTCTTCAGCAACGGCGATGAATACCAAAGCGGAGATCGCTGCACTGGTCAAATATGCTGTCATTATTGTTGCCACCCTACCGGTCATTGCGGTGTATCCATTCCTCCAGCGTTACTTTGTACAGGGTGTTATGATCGGTTCCGTTAAGGGATGATCTTAATCCATATACCACATTAAACAAGGGGAGTTGTTGTTATGAAAAAGCTTCGCAAGGCTTCATCCATTACACTCTGTCTCACCTTATTCGCAACATTGCTTGCAGCTTGTGGTTCAACCAATGAAGATGGAGGCACGACCTCCAAAGTAGAGGGGGTCAAAAAGGAAGGTTTCCCCATTGTAGACAAAACGCTAACGTTAAAGGTCATGTCCCAGGATGCGGGCGTAGCCGATTGGAGCACCATGCCTGTGCTGCAAGAAATGGAGAAACTGTCGGGCATCAAGCTGGAATACCAGCTCTCACCAATCGACAGCTTTGAAACGAAGAAAAATCTGGTTTTCGCGAGCGGAGACTTGCCGGATATGTTCTATGCTGCGGACCTCAAGCCAGCCGAACAGGTGACTTATGGTAGCCAGGGCATCCTGATCCCGTTGGAAAAATACATTGACGAAGGTTACGCCCCAAATATCAAAAAGATTCTCGATGAGAACCCGGATGTCCGTAAATCATTTACAACACCTGATGGGCATATGTATGCACTCCCATTCATTGATAAAGCCGCCGTGTGGTATAGAGGCCCAATGTGGTACAACGGGGAATTCTTGAAGGCACTTAACGTAGAAGAGCCCAAGACTACGGAAGAATTGTATACGTATCTCAAGCGTGTAAAAGAAGAAGATCCCAATGGCAATGGCCAGCAAGATGAAATTCCGCTTACTTCTGTAAAACTTGATGATCTTCGCATGTTTTTCTTCGGCTTCTGGGGAATGTACAACGAAGGCATCTATTCCGATAAGGACGGTAAAGTTCACTATCCTTATCAAGAAGAAGGTTACAAAGGTTATCTTACATTCATGAACCGCTTGTGGAAGGAAGACTTGCTGGATCATGAGACCTTCTCTCAAACAGGTGATCAGAAAAAAGCTAAAGGTGAAAGCAACAAACTTGCACTGTTCAACGATTACCATCCATACTTCACACTCGGTGGTGAACCTAGCACGGATCATCCGCTGATGACACCCGTGAAGAGCGAGGTGGCAGACTCTCCGGTATACGGCAAGCATCCGGGCATGTCGGCTCGCGGTACCTTTGCTATTACAAGCAGCAACCCGTCACCCGAGGCGACGATGCGATGGATCGATTACCTATATAGCTATGACGGTGCGACACTGTTCAATCAAGGTCCGGAAGGTGTGTTGTGGAAATTCAAAGACAAGGAAAATCACGTGAAAGAGTGGCTCCCCGTTCCTGGCGGCGGTGATCGTGAGGAATACCGGGGTAAAATCACGCCGAACTTTGGTATCTTGACACCGGGTATTAATGATCCGGATGTAGCGAAGGGTCTTCGCACCGAATTTGATGAGTGGATTGACACGCAAAATCAAGAGAAGTTGGTACCTATCGGAAAAGCACCATTTCCTAACGTTTATTTGACGAATGAAGAGCAAAGCGAAGCAACCGCTCTATTGTCTGACCTGGATACGTACGTTAAACAGATGGAAGCGAAGTTTGTGACCGGCCAGGAACCACTTGAGAACTGGGATAAGTACATTGCACAGATGGAAAAAATGGGCAGTTACCGTATCATCGAACTGTATCAGGGGGCATATGACCGCTGGAATTCGGGGCAATAAAGCCTATCGAGGTACATCCCATGCAGAAAGAGAGCAGTTAGCTTCAATATTGTTAGCTGCATTAAATTTTTCGCATATAAGAATTCTTGCGGGAGGTGTGAACCGTTATGCAGAAATGGTTTGAAGAAGCCAAACTGGGGATATTCATTCACTATGGCATCTATGCGGTGGACGGGGTTGCGGAATCCTGGTCCTTCTATAATGGCAGGATATCCTATGAAGAATATATGAAACAGTTGGATGGTTTTACGGCATCGGAATTCAATGCGGAGAAGTGGGCGGAATTGATTGAGAAGTCTGGTGCCCGGTATGCCGTATTAACAACGAAGCATCATGACGGCGTTGCTCTATGGGATACGCAATATAGTGATCTCAATGTTGTTAAACAGACACCAGCGAATCGGGACATTGTGAAGGAATATGCGGAAGCGATTCGGGAAAAGGGCATTCATCTAGGGATGTATTACTCACTCATTGATTGGTCACACCCGGATTATCCTAGCGTGTATGAAGGTGGAAAAGTGCCTGAGGATCTCAGCAGTGTCAACCGGCACTCAAGTCCTGTGGACGGCGTTCAAGTTCAGGAAAAGTGGCAGAAGTTCCTGCGATTTAATAACCATCAACTGGAAGAGATTTTAACAAATTACGGAAAGGTGGATCTGCTGTGGTTTGATGGGGACTGGGAACGGAGTGCCGAGCAGTGGAATCTGCCGGAGTTCAAGCATTATCTGCAATCTTTTAACCCGGATATCATCATCAACTCCCGCCTTCAAGGTTATGGGGATTACAAAACGCCTGAGCAAGGCATTCCGATCACAAGACCGGAGGGACCCTGGGAATTCTGCACCACGATCAATAGATCTTGGGGTTATGTGCCAACAGATCATAAATACAAATCGTTAAATCAGATCATTCGAATGTTCTGCGACTGCATTTCGATGGGCGGTAATATGTTGCTGGATATCGGTCCGCGTGAAGATGGCACCATCGATCAGAGGCAGGAGGATATTCTGCTTGGACTGGGAGCTTGGATCCGAACCCATGAAGAGGCCGTCTTTGGTACGGGTGAAGGCATTATGCCTCGCTATTATCTGGGGGGAAGCACCGTATCCGAGGATCGAAAGACGCTGTACCTGTTTGTGTATGACGATCCAAAAGAGAATGTGTGCATCAAGGGTCTCTGCAATCCGATCAAGAAAATTACCGTGCTACATTCGGGCAAAGAGCTTAATCATGAGATTCATGGGGGCGTGCCTTGGTTCAATATCCCGGGGACAACGTGGATCAAGATGACCCCGGAGGACACGCATGAACAGGTGACCGTTCTTAAGCTCGAATTTGATGAGGAGCTGGAAATGTACGGCGGCTCTGGAGCCGTTGTCACCCATAACTAACCATTACGGGGAGGGCGTGTGCTGGTAGATGCATGCCCTCCCTTACGAATTGGAGAGAGTGACATGAACAGAAGTGGAGTGCCAGAACCCAGGATTGAGTATGCTCCCAAACATTATATATGCAAGCGTGCGCAGGAACCGTTGGTGTTAGACGGTCGTGTGGATAAGGCATTCTGGGATGCGGCTCATTGGACGGAGGATTTCGTTGATATTGAAGGTGATCTTCGTCCGAAGCCAGAGAAACAGACACGGGTAAAAATGCTGTGGGATGACGACTATTTCTATTTTGCTGCCGAGCTGATTGAAGATCAGATCTGGGCTACCCTGACTGAACGTGATTCCGTTATTTTTTATGACAATGACTTCGAGATTTTTATCGATCCCGACGGGGATTCCCATCAATATTATGAGTTCGAGATCAATGCGCTCAATACGGTATGGGACCTGTTATTAGTGAAGCCTTATCGGGATGGTGGGCCTCCGGTTAACGGTTGGGATATCAGCGGTCTCAAGACGGCCGTATATATCGATGGGGAACTGAACAGACCTGGTGCAGAGAATCGGAAATGGAGCGTGGAAGTCGCGATTCCCTGGGCCAGTCTGAAGGAATGTGCCGAAGGAAGCCGTCCACCTGCGCCGGGTGAGTTCTGGCGTGTCAACTTCTCGCGTGTGGAGTGGCAAACCGAGGTACAGGACGGTGAGTACCGCAAGGTGCTGAATCCAGATACGGGTAAATCTTATCCGGAGGACAACTGGGTTTGGTCACCTATGGGTATTATCAACATGCATTACCCGGAGTTATGGGGTTATGTTGTATTCTCGGATGACGGAACGGATCAGTCGTTTGAGTTGCCTGAAGACGAACGAATCAAATGGGAGCTTCGCAAGCTCTACTACCGTGAACGTAATTATTATGAAACCCATGGTGAATTTACACAGGATGTGAAGCTGCTTATGGGTGAGGAATCGTTGAGCTGTGAGCCTGTTATTGAAACGACTCGCAGCCTGTTCCAGATTACTGCGTCGTCTTCGGACGGAACGGCCTTGATCTGTATTCGGGAAGACGGAAAGCTGTGGAAGGAGTGATAACGCAATGACCAGCCAAACCTTGGTATTTTCCCTTGATGCACAGTCATTGGAGAGAATCGAGCAAAAGTTCCAGGAGAAGGTGCGTTTTGCAGAGGCCCGCAAATCGGAGTTGTTTCATATTTTTCAGCAAGAGCTAACACAAGAAGAGACTTGGGCGTTGAAGTATATCTATGCCTATATGCCGGTAAACGACATGGCTGATTATAACGGGGACTTGTTCTTGAGCCATGTGCGCCAGGCTTTGGACATCCGCAAACGTGTGCCTTGGGGAGAACGTGTTCCGGATCATCTGTTCCTTCATTTTGTGTTGCCTTATCGGATAAATACAGAAAATATTGAAAATTTCCGCGGGTTGATATATGACGAATTAGCCGAGCGGACAACGAATTTATCCATGGCCGATGCCATTCTGGAGACCAATTACTGGTGTCATGAGAAAGCGACCTATATTGGCAGCGATCTGCGCACTATATCACCGCTGACGATGATCCGGAATGCTCGTGGTCGATGCGGCGAAGAATCCACGCTGGCGGTGGCCGCTCTTCGCAGCATCGGTATACCTGCCCGTCAGGTCTACACACCGCGCTGGGCTCACTGTGACAGTAACCATGCTTGGGTAGAAGCCTGGGCAGATGGTCAATGGTATTACATCGGTGCATGCGAGCCGGAAGCCCGTCTGAATCAAGGGTGGTTCAGCCCGCCAGCCCGCAGGGCCATGCTGATTAATACGAGGATCTATGCCGACTATCCCGGACCAGAGGATATTACGCTCTCCGAAAAGGGATATACGGAAATTAATTTGCTTGAGAACTATGCGCCCACACGCAACATCTATGTGAAGGTGAAAAATGAGCAGGGAGCTCCCGTACCCGAAGCGAGCGTCCGCTTTGAGCTGTACAATACGGCTGAATTCTATCCGATTGCCGAGATTAGGACGGATGCACAAGGGGAAGCGACCTTTAAGACTGGCCGTGGTGACCTTTTGATTCGTGCGGTTAGCGGCGGCAAGTGGAGTGAAATCCTATTCAAGGCTCAGGAAAATAAGGTTATAGAGCTTGTGCTGGACTCGTCAGAGCAGCCTACAGGGATTGCAGATTTCGATATGGTTCCTCCTCCGGAAAGGGAAGGAGAGATCGTGGTTGCATTACAGGAAGAAAAGATTGAGATTCATAATCGTCGTCTGGAGGAAGGAGCGCAGACCCGGAGCGAGTATGAGGACACGTTCCTGAGTGAGGAGGAAGCTGTCTCGCTGGCTAAAAAGGTTGGACTGCCCTCGGTCCGTGTATGGGATGTTCTCCGCAAGGCACGGGGGAACAGCCGGGGAATTGCAGCTTTCCTAGAGGAACGTTCCAATCTATACGGTGAGTGGCCGCTCCGGTTGCTGGAGTCGATGAATGAAAAAGATTTAATTGATACTTTTCGACAGACGCTGGATGATCATCTGATTGGTGCGCTCTCGCAGCAAGGATCATGGGCGGAAGATACGTTCGTGAGCTACATCCTGTGTCCGCGGATCTCCTATGAGATGCTGGTCCCTTATCGAGGTGTATTCCAGAATGCCTTTTCGGCAGATGAAGTAGCAGCGTTCAGGGAGAATCCCTCGACACTTGCCCGAATGCTGGAACAGCAATATGAATACTATGACGATCTTCCTAATCTAAAAGGCAAAGGGAATCCAATAGGGACGTTTAGTCTAATGAAGGGAGACTCTCAGTCGCTGGATATTTTGTTTGTGGCTGTATGTCGCAGTTTGGATATTCCGGCCCGATTACATCCGAGCGCACAGAAACCACAGTATCTAAGTGATAGAGGCTGGGAGGATGCAGTGTTTAGTCTCACCTCACCTCTAACTCAGGAGAGCACAAGCTGGGGAATGCTCCAACTTCATAGGTATATAAAAGCTTCGCAGGACACACCTGCGGCATCTTATTTCGAAAACTTCTCGTTTGCCCGTCTGAAAGATGGCGTCTACAAGACATTGATTTATCCTTATGGCAGTACGGATGTCTATAGCGAGCCATATGAGGTTGAAGCAGGAGCTTATCGCTTAACGACAGGCATTCGTCTGAAAGATGGAACGGCAAAAGTACGATTCGTCTACTTTACCGTGAACGCCGGAGATACCACTGAGGTTGTATTGTCTTATCGCGAGAATGAGGTTGATATTCCTGTACTGGGTAAACTGGCACCAGGAAGTATACTGACCCGTCTGGATGGTTCAGAGGTAGAACTAGAGGAACTTCTGGGATCTGAGGGTGCCATTGCTGCCTGGATTGAACCGGAGCGGGAACCGACCAAACATCTGATTCGTGAACTGTGCGAGCTGGCAGAGCCGCTGGATAAGCTGGGTATACCAATCGTACTCATAATCGGAGATATGGAATGGAACGCTGCCTTTGACCCTGCTGGTTATCCAAAGCTGCCTGTACGCACGGTTTTTGTACGAGATTCCAGTTATGCTTCCTTGTCAGGCTTCAATTCGAAGCCTGCGGCTCATGAAGCAGGTTATCCGCATCTGTTCGTGATGGATACTCAGCATCAAGTTCGTTATTCGGCTTCTGGGTACAAGATTGGTACCGGGAAGGAAGCCTTGCAGATTGCTGCTGCGATATCTCAATCATTGAACAGATCGGAGTGAAGAGAGTGACGAAATATATCGCTGCGGGTTATGCTGTTGATTCAGTTCTTCCCGACATGACACATGAGGATCTCTTGAAGTTAACCCATCTGAACGTAGCCTTCGGACATGTCAAGAATGATGCAATAACAACCGAGCATCTAAAAAACGGTCATGTGATCCAGAACATCAAGCGGGAGCATCCAAATCTTACAGTGCTGTTGTCTGTAGGCGGATGGAGCGCTGGCGGTTTTTCCGAAGCCGCCTCAACCCAGGCGGGGAGGGAAAGCATGGCTGAATCAGCGGTTAAGGCGCTGGAGGAATATCCTTTTGACGGGATCGATCTGGACTGGGAATATCCTTGTTACGGTGAAGCTGGTATCGCATCCAGCCCAGATGATAAACGGAATTTCACTTTACTTCTCAAGACGATGCGGGAGGCACTGAGTGCCAAGGGAGAAGAGGATGGCCGTCATTATCTGCTCACCATTGCAGCAGGGGCTGATCAATACTACGTTGATGGTACAGAGATGGCTGAGGTGCAGCAGTACCTGGACTACGTGCAGTTGATGACCTATGATATGCGTGGTGGTTTTCAGGTTCTGACCGGACATCATACGAATCTGTACACGCCAACAGGAGATCTGTTTCGAATCAGTACGGATGCTTCCGTGAACCTGTTTATTTGCGCAGGCGTTCCGAAGGAGAAAATTGTGATTGGAGCTGCCTTCTATTCCCGGATCTGGACTGAGGTTCCTGACCGAAACCACGGACTCCATCAAATGGCCGGCAGCACAGGCGGCTACGGTCCGTCATTTGCCGAGCTGGAAGCGAAGTACATTAACAAGAATGGTTACACCCGTTATTGGGATGAAGAAGCCTGTGCACCGTTTTTGTTTAATGGGTCCAGCCTCATATCTTATGATGATGAAGAATCGATCCAATGCAAATGTGATTACGTAAAGGATCAAGGTCTGGCCGGGATCATGTTCTGGGAGTACGGCTGTGATCCAACTCACCGTTTGCTAGGTGCAGTGCATCAAGGACTGAAGGTTCTTCCGGCTGGGAAAATCGGATAAGGCCGCCAGCCGCGACGAATCAGATTATGTCTACGGACTAAAAACATACGAAGGGGCCGTCCTATACGTTATGAGCATGACGTATAGGACGGCCCTTGTTTGCGTTGTTTTGGTCTAATGAATCAGGCACATGTTAGACGATATCACCATTTATCCAATACATTCCTCGTCATCATCATCAGGAGAATCGGCGGAGCCATTGGGACGGTGCATTTTACGGTATTGCCCTGGGGTATAACCCGTCTCTTTTTTGAATTTGCGGATGAAGTTTGGTGTATCCAGGTAACCGACACGCGTGATGATATCTTTTAACGGATCGGTAGTATGCAGCAGTAGTCGAATGACCTCATCCATCCGTTTCTGCCAGATATATTGGGTAAAGTTCATGCCGATCTTTTCTTTGAAAGAACGACTGAAATAGGATGAAGAGATCGTGAATTTCGATGAAATCGTACCTAAACTGAGATCATAATCAGAGAAATTAGCATCGATATAAGCAACAATTTCATCCATAAGAGAGCTTTCTTCCGTCTCACTCTTCGCTTCGACATGGGCGCAGATTTCGGCGGCAAGGCCTGTCAGTTTTTTCTCCAAATCCTCTAACGAGTCGTAGGAAGTGATCCTTGGAAGTTGATCAACCACATGATGGATTCCAAGCTCCGAAGCGGTTTTGAGCATTGTATTCAGAATATCAAAGCAGATGCAACGCAGCAGCGGTACAGATGGCATTTCGGATTTCAGGGTATTCAACGCAGTTGACACCATCTGAACCGCCACATCATAGCTGCCTTGTTTTAAGCTCTGAACCAGCTTTAATAACACATCCTTAGGGACCCAGAAGGAGGAATCCTGTACATCGGAACCAGAGAGGTCGTTAAAGTATGTACTCCTGCCCTGTCCATGTAGCATCGATGCTTCCAGAGCGGTCGAGGCCTCAATGTAGGACTGATTCAGCTGTTTCGGATAAGTGTACCGATTGCCTATCCCGATTGCGGGCGCGACCCCGGTGTGTTCTGTCACCATCCATTGCAGTTTTTCAACAATAGGCTCCATACGGATATTCAGGCTACCTTCATGCCCAATTTCGGCATCGAATCCCACGATAAGGGCCAATTGGTCTGCCTGTGGCAGCTCTACGCCGTAAGCATATGCAGACAACTCCGGCAGGTCCACATCGTTCATCAGCTGCATGACAGTAGGTTGCTCGGGGTTATCACCGATAGGAAAAGCATGCATTTCCCAGCCCATGATCATGACAAAATAATGGGACCGGTTAAAGCGTATGCCAAGCTTATCCGTAAACTCAGAGGGAAAATCTCCGGTGTGACCGTGCTTCAGCAACATGAGCAAAATATGATTGCGAGCATAGGGCTCCTGAAGATCTACGCGCTGACTATAATCATGCAGTGTTTTCTTGATCCATTCCAGCTCGTTGGTGGTGGAGGATGGAGCAGGATCATTTTTCAACCGAATGAACTCCATTAAGTCTGAAATCGGATGGTACTGTCTTCGGGCCAACATAATGGCGAAGAATGTGCCCATCACCACCATGAAGGAGAAAACAAGAACAACAAAGGTGCGAATATGAACGATTCGGCTAAAAAATTGGTTGCTGGGCATAGCGGTTACATAAGTCCAACCCGCATCCGATTTAACGGATACAACCGAATGTGGTTCTTGATTTAAGGAGATGCTGTGCGTGCCGGATTCAAGAGCAAACAGAGCGTTAACTTCCTGTTCGGATATGATTTCTCCCTTGTAATTGGCTGCCAGGACTTGCCCGAAATTATCGAAAATATAAGTCATCCCGTGATAGTCGCTGAGGATGGAATCAATTAAGCCCGTCAGATTGGACTCGTGTATCAAGTACATGACGGTTCCATGAGCGGGCGTATTGTTAGGTGCAATCGGTACAAGGTAGGCCAGCATGGAATTGGGTATTCTGGTTCCTTGGACGACCTGCTCCGCTGGACGTATTGTGGGGGACTGTACGTTATTCAAATCCCGGATCATGTCTGTTTTGTTCCACGTAGTAAATTTGTAGCGGCCAGTGAATACATCCAGGTTCTCAGAACCTTGAGAAGAATAGATGTTATCATCTTCACGGAAGAACAGGAATAACTCATCGATAATGGAACTGGTGGCTTTGTATTTGACCAATGCGCCGATGGATTCCCGGCTATAGTACGGATGGTGGGTCCAATACCGCGTTAACTGCTCATCGTAGGCGATGCGAAAAGCGATGTCTTGGAGTTCTTTCATGCGATCATCAATGACAGTTTTGGCTTGAGTGAGCTGATTGACATTGGTCTGTTCAATCTCTGAACGGAGCGTGTCCACAGCGTTGTGATAAATAATGATGGTTAAAATAACAAGAGGGATAAGGAAAATGGAGATATAGGATAGGGTGTACTTAAACAGAAGCTTGGACTTGAAGTGATTCCATTTCATATCTGCAACCTCCCGTTTATCTTAGTGCTGCAGCGATAGCGCTCTCATATGGGCAGTGAAGTTATTGCCAAGATGGGAGCTGCTGGGGTGTTCCTTCTAAAAATACTAGGAGAACTTCTCTAATAAAGCAATGGTTCTTTTATAAATTCCAGTGCAATCCGTAAGAAAGATATAGCTATAGCAAAATCCCCTCAAAGTTCACTCATTTCCTTATGCTACCACACAAGGCTTTTCAAAGAGTATCTACTTTAAGGGGATAATTTCAGCTGATCATATATTATATTTTCTATTACTGAATATAGGAGTTAAACGATTATTCGTCTAGAGGTTCATAGTCAAACCAATCGTAACTTGCAGGCGTACACTCCCCCGATGGAGCATAAGCGTAGATGGCGATCATCACACCTGTGAAACCACTTGCCACTTCGGTAGATAACAGATGTGTTTCTCCAGAACCCACTTCGATGGCATCGGATGAACCTTGCTGATAGAGGAACGTGAAGTGATTACGGTCAGCCTTGATTTGTAATACAACCGGCCCCGTGTCACAGTCAAGCACCTGTTCGGTTCGCAGAGAGCCGACGGTTCGCCGCAATACGATTTTCTTCTGACCGTCGATCTGTGTTACAGCCAAGTCGTAATGATATTTATCATTCATAAATAAGGTTAGTCCAGCTTCCTCACCGTTCGCATTTGGCTCATAACGCAGCTCGGTTGCCATTTTGCATAAGAAATGGCTCAAGCGACGTCCGACAAAGGCTGGATTTCCTCCATCATCGAGTGAAACCGGCTGACCCCGCAGGATGAGTTGCCCGGGATTTTCTGTGAGTGTCCAACTATTCGGAGCCGGGTTCCGTAAGAAGATCCAGTTCATGTCCAAAGTTGGTTCGTCAAAATGATCCCGTATAGCCTGAGGTGGCCAAGGGTGCTCAGTCAACAAAGGCCCAGTCATCTCCTGCTCAATATGTCCGTCCACACCGATCATCGGCCAACCGGTGTCCGTCCAAGTGACAGGTGCTAGAAAGGTCTCGCGTCCCAGGTGGTGTCGCATGGGATAACCTGCTGGACGAATACCAAGAGATACGGCCCACCAGCTTCCGTCCTGGATCTGGACAAGGTCTGCATGCCCGGTTGCATGGATGCTGGATTTCATGCTCCGATTGGACAGTATCGGATTATGAGGACACGGATCAAATGGTCCGTATGGCTCTGTGCTCCGAGCGATGGTCTCCATATGACCATACTCGGTTCCACCTTCGGCGATCATCAGATAGTAGAGTCCGTTTATTTTATACATGTGGGGAGCTTCGGGGGCTGCACCTCCGGTTCCAGTCCAGATCAATCGACTATCGGTTAGTCTGGCTCCGGTCGTGATGTCTATCTCAGATTGATAGATGCCCTCGCCTTCATTGCCATTACAAGCAGTTTGAAAGTATACACGTCCATCATCATCAAAGAGAAAAGAGGGATCAATGCCACCCTGATCAACAAAAATTGGAGCAGACCATGGTCCCTCGGGCTGGGCACTACGTACATAAAAATTTCCGCCGCCGCTGACATTGGTTGTTGTCATGTAGAACCAGCCATCATGGTGCCGGAGTGTTGGGGCGAAAATGCCGCCAGAACTGCCCGCGTTCGCTAAAGGGAGTTGCTCAGTTGTTGTGAGGACATGGCCGATCTGTCGCCAGTTCACAAGGTCTTTGCTGTGGAAGATGGGCACACCAGGGAAATATTCAAAGGTACTGGTTACCAGATAATAGTCTTCGTTCACACGGCAGATACTTGGATCTGGATAAAACCCCGGAATGACCGGATTGGTATATTTCATCATGATATACTCCTATTCATTGTGAGAGTTTAGTATGAATCTGGACACATTGAAAATCCCTGCTACAAGGCGAATTATAACGCTTATAAGTATATGGAACCTTGATTTTTCGGTCTTGGAATAGCATGATATAGACATTCAACCCAACTATGTTCGCGGAGGGGAATGCTTTTGAGTAATGCATATTTGAGATGGTTTACCTCAGACCATCAACAATTTCCGTTTTTTATTCAGTACGGTGGACATGTTGAGGACATGGAGCTTCATAATCATGTGGACTTTACGGAACTTGTGATTGTTCTGAGTGGTCATGCAACCCATGTGGTGAACACCGAGGAATTTTTTATTAAAAAAGGGAACGCATTTGTGATTAATGGCGACACCCATCATGCGTATAAAGACCCTCATGATTTTAGGATCTGTAACATTATGTTCAGTCCCGAGATGCTTGCTTTGGCTGGGCCCGATCTGAGAAAATCTAACGGCTTCCAGGCGCTGTTTGTTTTGGAACCGTTTTATCGTAATATTCACTCCTTTCCGAGTAAATTGGCGTTATCCATTTCCAGTCTGGAGTATGTAGAATCGCTGATATCGTTCATGATTGAGGAGTATCAGAGTAAACAGCAAGGGTATCAGACGATGTTGATCTCACGTCTTACGGAGATGGTTGTTTATTTGTCGAGGCAATATGATACGCAGGAGAAAGGGATCGAAGGTAATAATCTGATGCATCTGGCAAATGCTATTTCATTTATTGAAGATCATTATCTGGAGCCACTGTCGCTAGAGGATATCGCGGGGAAGTCGAATATCTCAATAAGGCATCTGAATCGGATTTTTCGATCCTATTATCAGATGACCCCGATCTCTTATCTGCAAAAGTTGCGTCTGGAGAAGGCATGTCATTTGTTGAAAAACGGGAATCTGTCCATCACGGAAATTTCGTATGAATGTGGATTTAACGACAGTAATTATTTCACCCGCCAGTTTAAGAAAGCTTTTGGCAAGTCTCCCAAAACATACAGGCAGACTCATTAATACCTGATCGAATATAAAACACCAAAACAGGGCCTCCTCATATGGAGGTCCTGTCTGCTGTCTCAGGGAAAATTCAATGGTTCAAGAGCCGTCTGTTGTCATGCCACTGACCGTACATTTTATTTTCCTTTGTGTTGGTTATGAACTTATCCAATCTGCTCTGGAATAGTGCTGGCTGATTCTTCACACTTTGGATCGTATCGATCCGAACGTTCTGATACAGGGTAGGAAAGGCCATAAAATTTGCATAAACCTGATGGTCTTCTTTCAGCCTTTGTTCGATCACACCATCAATAATGAAAGCACTCGGGTCCATAACAGGAAGAACCTTTCTCCCCTCGTCATGCATGAAGCCCAACTTTTCAAGACGACGGACACGTTCCTTGTTCAATTCAGTCCATGAGCTACGTTTCCTTCTAGGCGATAATCGCTGTGCTAATTGAGTCTCGGATATTTTCTTTTTGAATCCATCGATCCAGCCAAAGCACAGCGACTCCTCAACCACGTCCAAATACAGCAGGGTATTTGGCACGGGTTTTATGCTTATCATTACCCAGCAAGATTTCTCGACTTTTCCATGCGTCTGCAACCAATTTCTCAATTCATCCCTCGACGTCATGGGGATACAATGTACATTTTCCATCCGATTGTCAACTATACCTGAGCCGGTTCCTGATACCAAAAGAGTGAATAGTCATTCATGATGGAGGCATGCCCCAATTGACGCAGCATGGTAGAAACATTGCCTCGATGATAGGTTCCGTGGTTAACCACATGGATTACGATGTCCGATAAGCTGGTTTCACGAACTCCTGCAAATGGATTATCGAGTAGAATGGTTTGCTCCAGATCAGCTTGGCCTCGTAACCACTCACTGTATTGTGCCGACAGGTCGGTAAAACATTGGATGTACTCATCCACAGAACCGTAAATTTCACTATTGAGTGGTATGCATGCTTGCAGTGCCTCGGGCATACCGGTGCCAGTTAACACCAGGTACCACATCTTATCCACTGTATAGATATGGCTGAGTGCGTGAGCAATGGTTGGATATGAACTGTTCACTTCCTGACTCAGGACAGAGGAGGGCAGTTCCTTGATTCTGCCCAGGATGGTTTGGTTGGCCCATGTGTGGTAGTTATACATTTGTTCCGGATGATTCATTGATGATCGTCTCCTTTAATTTGGCTATAGATTGGGTTAACTTACTGAGATGATTATAAAAAAAGAAGTATGACAACAGCGTGTCATACTTCTTCATAGAGCTTAAGTGCGTTTCGAAGTTGTTCTTTCAGAATGCCTCGTAATTCAATCGGTTCGAGCACCTCGACGCCACTTCCCAAACTAAGTAGAAACGACCATAACCACTTGGCTTGTAACGGTTGATGAACCGGGATACGCATCGTCATACTTCCATCCTCGTGAAATTGCTTATCTGCCTGTTGAAAATGATCCATGGCTTCCGCGAGCGCTTCCGGGTTCACCCGAAATACCACATCACTTACCTGATCTTGCCATGACGGATCTGAGACAACCGTCTCTTGGGGAAGCTCAAGGTGGGGTTGGAAGTGTTCCGATGTCAGTTGCACGTTCATCATCCGGGACAGTCGGAACTCGCGATAATCCTGCCGTGTCTGGCAAAATCCATATACATACCAATTACGATATTTAAAATGTAATTTTACCGGTTCCAGATGGCGGGGTGTATGTTCATTCTTTGTATTGATGTAGTCAAAACGGACAACCTGATGATCCGTAATACCTTTACGCAGATGAGGAAGGGCATCAGGTTCTGTTCGGCGTGTCTCCAGATCCACCGACAGACTTGAGGTTTGATGCTCCGGTCCAATCGTTTGCAGACGTTCAATCGTGCCTTGTGCACGTGCATCTTCGAATACTGTGGATAGACTGCTCAGGATCGTGATCAGGGAATCCACATCATAAGAACCGAGCAAGCTTTTATCCATCTTGTATCCGTCCATCATGCCGTAGCCACCTTTGAGTCCCTGATGGGAGACGACCGGGAAGCCGGCGGCACAGATTACATCAATATCCCGATAGATCGTTCTTGGGGACACCTGAAACTCTTCCGCCAAGGTGGAAGCAGACAATACTTCGTGGTTCAGCAGTTTGTATATGATTGAGATTAATCGCTCCAATTTCAAAAGGTATCCCCGCCCGTTATTCCATTTTGTCATTACAGGCCATTATTATATCACGCCAGGGTAAACAACATGGAGGATTACACAGGGTCTATAGGAGGTCATATCATGCAGTAAGTTTTGTTCCAACATGATTGGACAAGTTATTCGGTGTGATGAAACAAAAAAGAGTGCTGGATAGCACCCTTTCGAAGACACATGATTGTTGTTGTGTTGAACAGTTATGTTAGCAGATCGATCGAACTTCATATCGAGTGAATAGTCAGAGACGGCTCTACTCTTCTTGCACGTTATAGAGAACCCGAGCGAGCAGATTCTGTCCATAGTTTCCGAAGTTTTTACCAAAGATCGTTAAGCCCCGTTTGTTCAAAGGTTCGTCCGTAACTGCAATGCGGAAGTGAATATCGCTTTTGTAATCCAGCCCAATCTGGTCCAGCGTCACATCCGAGATGCGGCATCCGTCGATATAGCTGCCTTCCTGTGTAATCCGGATCAGCTTCAGCATGCCGTACTGATTCAAGTGCGGAGGCCACCATTCCGGATTAAAGGTACCGCGTGTATTGCCAAAATCCCCCGGACTTGTCCAGCAGCCAATCTCAATCCCATTGACATAGAAGTAAATATCCGAAGGGTAATTGTCACAAAAGCCAGGGGCCTCCGATCCCAGTTCCATCGACAACTGAATTTCGCTAAAGGACTGATTGGGTTTGAGATAGTTTGGAATCCGATATTCCAGATAACCTTCAGCCAGCCAGATCATCTCCGCATCAATTCGCAGTGGATCAGCAAAGTACCGCGGATCATCGAACTCTCCAACAATACTGTCCCGGGTAGCGAGACCACATGTAGGTGCGGCCTGATAATCGCTGTAATGACCGACCTGAATTTCCACCTCATAACGATTGTTAATCTCTTGTGAACGCAGATCAACCATCAATTTTTCCTCATTGAGATAACATATCTTCTGAATTCCATGTTTGCCAACGGCGGTGTTGATCTCGATCAATCCGCTCTCTTCAAGCTTCTTGATATGCATCGTGATGGCGCCATTGCTCAGTCCCAGCTTGGTTGCAAGATCATTGAGATTAAGACTTTGGTTCTTGGCCAGCAGCTCGATGATCTGAATCCGGATTTCCGAACTGAGCGCTTTGAAGATATTCACACCCGACATCAGATCTTTAATATAAATCATAGGTGGATTTCCTTTCCCCGTTCTGAACAAAGTCTTCGACACAGACATTTGCACATTTATATGTTTTATTTCAGATAATTATAAATCATTCCCTCATGGAAGGGAAGGGTGGAGAAATAGAAGCCAAAACCCTTGTATATAGCGCAAATACGAGAATATAACCTATATTTTGTCCACTATTCCGGTTAAAATAAGTGTTAATCAGTTCACATATATTTGAAATATACCATTGAAATGTAATGTAACCGCTTTTATAATCCTATTATACCTAAATTGATTCAATACTTCATGAACCTAATTAACCATTTGAACAGGAAAGGTGGAGTTGGTTTGGAAAAGTTAAGCAATGTGAAGAGGTTTAAGTGGAAACGGTTGGCGTTACCGGCATTACTTGTGATGGTATTACTGCTGGCAGGTCAGTCAAAAGCTTTGGCGGCATTCTGGAATCTGACCGGAGATACCGCTGTTCATGATCCGTCGATTATCAAAGAGGGCAATTCCTGGTACACCTTTTCAACCGGCCCGGGCATTCAAGTATTGAAATCCGATAATGGATCGTCCTGGTATCGTGTTCCACAGATCTTCTTAAGTAAGCCATCCTGGTGGGCTTCTGCCGTTCCGGGACAAAGCGGATTGGATGTATGGGCACCGGATGTAGAGCAGTATAACGGAAAAGTATGGCTCTATTATTCAATCTCCACCTTTGGCTCCAATCGGTCTGCGATTGGTCTTGCGTCTGCGAACAGCATTGGAGCAGGGCAGTGGAAGGATGAAGGATTGGTGCTTCAAACCACGACCGCCAATAATTATAATGCCATTGATCCAAATCTGGTCATTGATGCTTCAGGCAATCCATGGCTGGCCTTTGGTTCTTTCTGGAGTGGTCTGAAGATTGTCAAGCTGGACAAAAACACGATGAAACCGACGGGAAGTATAACTTCCATTGCTGCGCGCCCGAATAACGGAGGTGCTATTGAAGGACCAAGTATTGTATATCGTGGCGGCTACTATTACCTGTTTGCTTCCATCGATTCTTGCTGCCAAGGGGTGAACAGTACCTACAAAATGGTCTATGGACGTTCGACCAGTATAACAGGCCCTTATGTGGACAAAAACGGAGTTAATATGCTGAATGGTGGCGGAACGATATTGGATACAGGCAATGTGAAGTGGAAAGGTCCAGGTGGTCAGGACGTGTACAACGGCAATGTCATCGCAAGACATGCCTATGATGCAGAGGATAATGGCAATCCGAAATTGCTGATTAATGACTTGCTTTGGGACTCGAGTGGCTGGCCGAAATACTAATTTATTTTATATAAATATAAAATGTTTTATAAAAGTGTTGACTAAAGTGATCTGGATTTGATAAATTTAACAACAGAAATCTTATTTCATCCAATTGAATACGGTTACAAGTCCAGATCAGGAGGGGTTCAGATGGTAAAGAAAAAGAATTGGGTCACATTTATGCTTCTTATGCTGGTAAGTGCGCTGGTACTCGCAGGTTGCGGTGGAAGCAGCGGTGCAAGTGGGGACAAGGAGTTAACATTTATGTTCCGCGGCGGTACAGACGAGCAGAAAGCATACCAAGCGGTGGTCAAGAAATTCGAAGAAGATCATCCGGGTGTGAAAGTCAAAATTATCGTAACGGCTGCGGATCAATATGCAACCAAGCTCAGAGCGGCAATTACAGGCAACAGCTTGCCTGACGTATTTTATATCAATCCGGGCGACGTGAAAGCGTATGTGAACAGCAATGTGCTGATGAACCTCACTTCGTATATTGAAAACAATCCGGATGTTGATCTCGATAATATCTGGAAATACGGCGTGGACCTGTATCGTTATGACGGCCAAATGGCAGGTCAAGGTGATATCTACGGTATGCCGAAGGATCTGGGGCCATTTGCACTGGGCTACAACAAAACGTTGTTTGAAAAAGAGGGCATTCCACTCCCTGACAAGGATAAACCATACACATGGGAAGAGTTCATCAAGGTGAACCAGCAAGCGACCAAGGATACCAATGGAGATGGTAAACCGGATGTATACGGTACTGGATTCAACGTACAGTGGGCACTGCAATCCTTTGTATGGAGCAACGGTGGAGATTGGTTGGATGAGACCAAAACAAAAGTAACGATTGATGATCCAAAATTCGCTGAAGCACTGCAGTTCTTCGCGGATATGCAGAATGTATACAAAATTACACCTTCCATTGAGGAAGCGCAAACATTGGATACGTACCAACGCTGGATGAAAGGTGAAATGGCTTTCTTCCCTGTAGGTCCATGGGATATGAGTACATTTGAGAAATTACCTTTCGATTATGATTTGCTGCCTTTCCCTGCGGGGTCGACTGGCAAATCGGCAACGTGGATTGGATCTCTGGGAATCGGAGTATCCGCGAAAACGAAACATCCAGAAGAAGCAGCAGCATTGGTGAACTACCTTACGGCTTCGAAGGAAGGCATGCAGCAACTGGTAGATGCCAAGGTACAAATTCCCAACTTGCTTGATATGGCAGACGAGTGGGCCAAAGATACATCCACGAAACCAGCCAACAAACAGGAATTCATTGATATCGTTGAAGATTACGGCAGGGCTCTGCCAGGTAACTACACGTACAATGCGGAATGGTATGACCTGTTCTTCACGGACATCCAGCCGGTGTTGGATGGCAAGATTACAGCGGCAGACTATGTGAAGCAGCAACAACCGAAAATGCAAAAACTGCTCGACAAAGCGGTTGAACAAGAAAAGAAATCTCAGAAATAGTAGATAGGAAAGGGTGATGCCGGCAGCCTGCAATCATGCTGCTGGCATCATTCGTATTGGAACTTATTGGATTCCATACGGGCATGTGGCATTCGTTGATCGACAAGGTTCAATCGAAGAATGCCACATGCTGATACTAGAAACAGGGGTGAACGCCGTGATTACGAAATCGAGTTTGTATCGCAAAGAGATGCTGTACGGATATCTGTTTATTTTACCTCCGATTCTTGGATTGCTGATCTTTGTCATGTTCCCGTTCCTCTACTCCCTTTATGGTTCCTTTACGGATTGGGACGGACTGGGACAGATGAACTTTATCGGTTTGGCCAACTTCAAGGATTTGCTCACGGATGACCTCTTCTACAAAGCGATGTTTAATACATTCTTCCTGATGCTTGGTATTCCAATTGGATTGTTGCTCGCATTATTGCTGGCAATGGGTCTGAATCGTAAAATTCCCGGCACGACGACATTCCGTGTGATCTATTACATTCCGGTTATTTCTTCCCTCGCTGCGGTGTCCATCATGTGGAACTGGGCGTACAACGGGGATTACGGTCTGGTGAACCAGTTCCTTGACCTGTTTGGGATTAAAGGTCCTAACTGGCTAGCGAACAAAGACACGGTTAAACCGGCTTTGATTATTATGACGGTGTGGAAAGGCTTGGGATACACGATGTTGTTGTACCTGGCAGCACTGCAAAGTGTATCACGTACATACTACGAGGCGGCTGAGCTGGATGGAGCGAACGGGTTCCAAATCTTCCGCAATATCACCTGGCCTATGGTGAAGCCAGTTACCTTTTTCCTCATTGTCACAAATATCATTGGCGGTTCCCAGATCTTCACCGAGATGAACATTATGACACCTACGGGTGGTCCTGAATATTCTTCGGCATCGATCGTTTTCTACATCTGGCAGAAAGCATTCAGTAACTTGCAGATGGGTTATGCCTCAGCGATGGCCATGATTCTTGGTATTTTCATTTTTGTCATTACCCTGGTGCAATTCAAAATGAACGAAAAATCAGCCTATGATGGGGATTGATTGTCAAGGAAAGGAGTGAACCGGAGATGTCTTACAGTCAAAAGAGGAAATTAACAAACTCGATCATTTTTATCGTACTCGCGATTGGTGCGATTGCGATGATTGCACCACTGATCTGGATGTTGTCCACGTCATTGAAGGAGAAGCAGGATGTGTTCGCGCTTCCGCCTGTATGGATACCTGAAGTATTCCAATTTGGTAAGTATAAAGAAATCTGGGAAGCCGGTCCCCTACTCAGCGGGATCAAAAACAGTCTCATTGTCGCGGTGAGTGTAACGGTGGTGGGTACGTTTACGTCCAGTATCGCAGCATTTGCTTTTGCCAAGTTAAGATTCCCGCACAAAAACAAACTGTTTCTCGCGTTGCTGGCATCCATGATGATTCCTTATCCAACAGTCATGATCCCACAATTCATCATGTTTGCAAAGCTGGGCTGGGTGGATACGCTGTTACCACTGATCGTTCCAGGACTGTTCGGTAACGTAATCATGATCTTTTTCCTGCGCCAGTACCTGCTTAGTGTACCTGATGCAATTATTGAGGCGGCCAAAATCGATGGAAGTTCCTACTTCCGGCTGTACTCCAGTATTACGTTTCCGCTCATCAAACCGGCGATTGCTGCACAGCTGATTCTCTGGTTCATGGGCATCTGGAACGATTATCTGGCACCTATTATTTATCTGAATTCACCGGAGAAGCAGACGTTACAGCTCGTTATAGCAAACTTTAATGCCACGTATGCGATTCAAACCGATTACCCGCTTATTATGGCGGCGTCGATTGTGGCTCTGTTACCTGTATTAATCATCTTCCTGATCTTCCAGAAACAGATTATTGAATCGGTTGCGATTTCGGGAGTGAAGGGATGAATCAGCGGAAGAAATTCCGACGGTGGTCGAATTCAGGAAAAGGAGTGGTTGCTTCCATGTTGTTATTGTTGGTTGTTGGAGCTGCGGGTTGTTCCGGAGAAGGAGCAGGAGAAACGGTGTCCCGTCCCGTCTTTCCTGAAGCTCCTCAAGATACTCAGTTGTATGACACTTCAATTTTGGACGATGAATCACGCTGGACGGTGAACAATGCGCATGATCCGGCCATTATCAAAACAGACCAGGGATACTACGTCTATTCCACAGACGTTCGTGTAGCAGGAGAAGCGAAACCCGGTGTCATGGTACGTAAATCAGATGATCTGATTAACTGGAAATGGGTAGGTCAGGCTCTGCCGGGCATTCCGCAAGAAGCGTTGGACTGGACAGGTGCGGTCAATCTGTGGGCACCGGATGTGATCCAGGCTGGTGATACCTATCGGATGTATTATTCGGCTTCTTCTTTTGGCAGTACCCAGTCGGCTATTGGTCTTCAGACATCCTCATCTCCCGAAGGTCCTTGGACAGATGAAGGACTGGTTGTGAAAACTTCTGCGAATGAACAGGACAAATTAAATGCCATTGATGCCAATCCCATCGTAGATGCTGACGGCAATTCGTGGATGGTATATGGTTCATTCTTTGACGGAATCTACATTGCGCCACTTGATCCCGATACCGGGAAATTCAAGGACGAGGGTTATGGTACTCGCATTGCCGCTCGGGATCGTGCAACTGAAGAGGGCGCAGTGGAAGGTCCATACATTGTGTATAACCCGGAGTTCAAAAAGTATTATCTGTTCGTCTCCTATGATTCTTTATTCGAGGACTATAACGTGCGGGTCGCGCGTGCTGATTCAATCACAGGACCGTACACGGATATGAACGGCATGAACATGCTGGATACGGATCATCTGCCGCAATATGAGATCGGCACCAAAATTCTCGGCGGTTATCGTTTCACAGAAGGCGAGGGCTGGGTTGCACCCGGACATAACTCCGTTCTGAAGGACGGAGACGATTATTATATTGTGCATCATGCACGGGGCGAGACGGATAAAAACTGGCCCTATCTGCATGTACGCAAAATGTTATGGACCAAGGACGGCTGGCCTGTAGTTTCACCTGAACGGTACGCCGGTGAGACTGCACAGGACATTCCAAAGTCCATGCTGGCCGGGGAGTGGGAAGGTATGGCGCTTGATCCGTCCGTGGACGGACAGATTCAAGCCATGCCTTATACCCTAACAGACAACGGTAAAATTAAAAGCGAAAAAGGTTCAGGAACCTGGACCTTTGATGACAAACAAACACTGACACTGAAGTGGAAAGAAAGCCCATGGGGCGGAGCCTCCACGGAAGAGCTGCAACTGCTGCCGTCCTGGGACTGGGAGCGAAGCCAGCCCGCGCTGATGGTAACAGGCCTCAATGACCACGGTGTGGCAGTCTGGGGCAAGCAGATCAGCGCAGCGGAGGAGTAAGGGGGCGAGCAGCGAGCGCGGTAAGAGCGAGCTGCTGCGCCAAGGTGCACAAGCAGTGAGGGGGAGGAAGGAGCCGTAGGAGCGAGTTTGACATCCGATTTCAACCGCCAAGAGTGGTGGAAAGAGAAATCGGAGGACAAGAGAGCACCAAGGCCCTGCCACCCCCGAACGTCCGCTGTGCAACACAAAGCTAGCCTGTATCTCTGCGGCTAGCCCAGCATTACATGGGGAGAGTTGACCCTGCGAAGCGGTCAACCCCATAAGACCGAGCCAACAAAAAGGCTCGAAGTGAGGTTGTAACCCAGCGAGCGCGGTAAGAGCGAGCTACCGCTCCGAGGGTGCACAAGCAGTGAGGGGGAGGAAGGAGCCGCAGGAGCGAGTTTGGCATCCGATTTCAACCGCTAAGAGCGGTGGAAAGAGAAATCGGAGGACAAGAGAGCACCAAGGCCCTGCCACCCCCGAACGTCCGTTGTGCACCACCCCAAAAGGGTTTTCGCTTTTTCGCAATTGGGTTACATCCCCAACTACGAGCCAAACAACATTTGAAAGGGGAGCATTCCCATGACTGATTCTATTACATTTACTAATCCCATCTTGGAGCAACGCGCTGATCCGTGGGTGTACCGTCATACAGACGGTTACTATTATTTCTCCGCTTCCGTGCCAGCCTTTGACCGGATTGAAATCCGAAGAGCAGAGACGTTGGAGGAGTTAAGAGATGCTGAGCCGGTAACGGCTTGGACGAAGCGTGACACAGGGCCAATGAGTGCCAACATTTGGGCACCGGAGATTCATTTTATCGATGGCAAATGGTACATACACTACGCTGCCGCTCACACCAGTGAGACCAACGAAGGTCTGTTCGATCATCGGATGTATGTCCTGGAGAACGATTCCGCGAATCCACTCGAAGGAGAGTGGGTAGAGAAAGGGCAGATTCACACCCGGTGGGAATCATTTGCGCTGGATGCAACGACCTTTGAACATAAGGGAATCCGCTATCTGGTCTGGGCACAGAAAGATCCCGATATTGTGGGCAACTCCAACCTGTACATTGCCGAAATGGAAAACCCATGGACGCTACGCGGCGAACAGGTTATGATCTCTACGCCAGAGTATGATTGGGAGATCATCGGCTTTAAGGTCAATGAAGGAGCAGCCGTGATGCATCGGAATGGGCGTTTGTTCATCGGCTACTCGGCTAGCGCGACTGATTACAATTATTGTATGGGTCTGCTCACTGCAGATGAAAATGCCGACTTGCTTGATCCGGCCAGCTGGGTGAAATCACCCGAGCCGGTATTCCAGACTTGTGAAGCGAACGGCCAATACGGTCCGGGCCATAACAGCTTTACGGTGTCACCGGATGGCAAGACCGATATTCTGATTTATCATGCGCGTAATTACAAAGACATCGAGGGTGATCCCTTGTATGATCCGAACCGCCATGCCCGTGCTCAAGTGATTCATTGGCGTGAAGATGGCACACCTGATTTCGGTGTTCCGGTCCCAGATGGCAGCGCAGTAGCAGAAGCAAAATAAGAGGTAGTGAAACCTTAATATGAGAGCCCTTAGTTAGCGAGTGATGCTGATTAAGGGCTCTTCTGTGTGTGAACGATAAGATAGAGTGGCCTGAACATAAGTGTCCTGGACACAAAACAAAGCAACCACAACGATGATTTCTGCGTATGAGAGAGATACAGATTACGATGCAGAACCTATTAGGAGGATCACATATGGATTCACGCGAGACGTTGGACAAGGAACTTGAACAGATTTTGAAATGGGAGAAACAACAGAAAGACTTGTTTATTTGGGATAAAATCGGGCGTTTGCCCTTTGCGATGTTGGATAAAGTGATGCCTAAAGCGCTGAAACAGAAGATCGGAGATTCCCTGAACGACGTGGGTCAGTATGTGCAGAATGGGGGCAAGTTTCTCGTACAGAAGAAAAAAGTAGCCAAGCTACTGCAAGAGGAAGCTGAGAGGTGCGGTTATTCCATGATGGATACGACTTATCGTCTGGAGCAGGAATCTGAAGCGGAGGGGACAGCAAAGATTCATAGTGTAGAGAATCTGCCACTTCAGGTGCTGGACCAGGTGGCTGATAACATTACCGAGAGTCGAACGAAGTTTGCCGCGGCTCAGGGAGCAGCTACAGGGTTTGGTGGCATTGTAACCATTGCTGCAGATATTCCGATGGTGATGGGGCTTTCCTTGAAGGTACTGCAAGAGATGGCTCTATGTTATGGTTATGATCCAGATGAACCGCTGGAGCGTATCTTCATTGTCAAATGTCTGCAATTCTCTTCCGCTGATATTGTAGGCAAGAAAGCGATCATTGAAGAACTGGCCGCTTATGATGATCCCGACAAACCCATTGAAGTAGTATCGCAGATGCAGGGATGGCGGGAAGTGTTTAACTCCTACAGTGAATCTTTTGGCTGGAAGAAGCTGTTCCAACTTGTGCCGATTGCAGGCATGGTGTTTGGTTCGGTGAGCAACAAAAATACAATTCGAGATGTCGCCGAAGCAGGCAAAATGTTGTACAAAAAACGGCTGATCCTTCAGCGTTTGAAGTAATATTACAGAAGAAGTCATATTATAGAAGAATATTTATATTGAAAGAGATGAATTTGATATGTTAAACAAACAGGGTTTCTATGATCTTTTAGATCGCAATAATATCGTTTACAAAAGTATTGAACATCCCGCAGTATACACGATGGAGGAAATATTCTCTTATCAGATTCCACATACAGAACGTATCGTTAAAAATCTGTTTCTGCGTGATGATAAGAAGCACAACTATTATCTGGTGACGATTGCTGGGACGAAGTCCGTTGATTTGAGAAGTTTAAGCGAAAAGATACCTAGCCGCAAATTAAGTTTTGCCAGTGAAAAGGATTTGTTGGAATTCCTCGGATTGGAAAAAGGGCACGTCAACCCTATGGGGGTTCTCAATAATATTCAGAAAAACGTGACCGTAGTTTTTGACAAGGATCTAGTTGGTCAGAAAATCGGAATTCATCCCATGGAAAATACGGCGACGGTATTCCTTGAATTTGAAGATGTGAAGGAACTAATTACAGCTCAAGGTAGCAGCGTTGTCATGTGTGACGTGGAATAAACGGTTGAAGCTAAATACGAGAAAAACAAATATAAAAAAGGGTTCCTGCCAGTCTGTGAATACAGAGTTGGCAAGAACCCTTTTGTTATGGTTCAAACATTTTATTAATACTGCAAATGTAGGTGACTGAAGTGAAATCTAACGAACTCAGCAGACGTTATTCGGCGATATTTCACTAATCCCGATTTCTAAAGAATCTCAGACACGTTATTTCTGCATTTCACACGCACATTCCAAGGTTTTCGGCCTTTTTCTCTGGAATAGCGTTGCTCAGATTCTTTAGGTTGCGAAACCGGCAGTATTCGTTCAATTAAGAGCTATCTGGTTCGTTGCTATGAACGTTTTTGTCAAGTCCATCACAAAAAGCTGCTTTTCCCCGAAGCCCTAAGCGCGGGAGTCCATATGCGAGCGACGGTTGGCAAGCTGCTATCCGTGGGTTGGTTACCACAT